>JAEORX010000001.1 GCA_016840685.1 Candidatus Thorarchaeota archaeon | reverse complement strand
CTCAGATGGCGTCTTAATGTAGGTGACAGGGTGACCTTTCTTCTGAAACTGAAATGGAATCCAAAACAAACCTCAAGGAATGACAAAGTGGGTCGATGCTTAAAGGACTTCAAGGACTCTGATCCCCAAGTAATGACGAGATTTTCAAGGCGCATTATGAGTTACAGCGGATATATCAAGGTAAGTTCTATGTCTTAATTCTGGACTCGAATCCCGGCGAGCGCACCACTCTCATTTATCAATTAAATATCCTTACCCTCAATTATTTTCCCCCACTGGTTCACCGTAATGCGTCGAGCAAATCCTGCAGATTCAAGCATCTTATTCAGTTGGTCTGATACATCAATCTCGACAGCACAGACCAGATTGGGACTATGTTTCATAACACGTTTCAAGCCCTCTGAGAGTAAAGCTTCTTCTAGTCCAAGGTTTTCAAAATCAGGACGGACCCCAAGTATCTCCATTTCAGCTATACTTGTCGATGGATCAAATCGATACATACAAAATCCGACAAATTTGTCTGCATCATCAGTAACGACAAGAGTCAGGTCGTGGTGATAGAAGTCTGCTTTTGCCATAAATCTCATCTTCTCGATAGTCATATTCTCACGACAGTGGTCATAGACGGTTCCGATTACCTCGATAATCGAGGCATAGTCCTCTTCTCCCCTTAGACTCCGAATCCTGTATCCCTCGGGTATTGGATTGTCAGTGATTGCACTATCCGGAGGGAACTCATAGTTGTATTCGTGAAGACCATAATTTTCATAGCCCAATTCAGCCAGAACCACAGGTCTCATGGAATCAGGTCCAACTGTGTAGGTGTACATTCGAGACTTCCCTTTGCCCTCGATTTCTTTCTCTAGCTTCTCTATCTCTTGGAAGAGTTCCTTTTCATACTGTTTGAAGTCGGGATGTATCTCAATATGGTAGTTCCCCGCCGAACCGCGATGAGAAACAGCTATAATCTCATCATTGTTCTTGTTCGAATCTCTCCAGATTTTGATTGTTTCATCATCCTCGAGAGAATAGTCCGGACCACATGGACCAAATTTCTGGTTTTCAACTTTGATTGGAATAAGGTAATGGAGCATACCTGTACGATTGAAGATGTCTAGAAGAAACATACGTACATCATCAAGATCTCTATCAAATCGGAATGATGTTCTGACTATCTTCATATCTGACCACTAGTGTCAACCATTATAGAGAAAATAAATAATCCTAGACGTAGGCAACTTAACATCAGATTTCTCTATCTAGGCTTTTTGTAGACTCTGATGGCATTCTTCCAGTAAAGTTTTCGAAGGACCGAGAGAGGCAAATCAAGCCCATTGATGAAGGTCCCACCTAAGTCCTTTGTGTCAACATCTTCAAATGGAAGAGGGTCGTTTTGGACAGTTGTTTCCCATAATAATCTCTGTGCGAGGTATCTTGCACCGAAGTACTCAGAATTACCGCGATGTGCCGAAAGGTCTGTTCCGAAGAGAATCCTATCAGAATACTTCTTCATGAACGAACTTGCTTTCCGTACATCCTTGCTTAGTTCCCTAGCCATCCATCGCGAGGATGCAGTGTCAAGAATGACATTTGGAAATCGATCTAACCAGCGAGAAAGATTTGGGAGTCGATATATCTCAGGTTGACCTCCAAAGTGAGGAATTTGAAAGAGCACCTTAGGATGTCTTTCGAGCACAGGTTCGAGTTGGTTCAGGTTTTCATCCTTCGTTCCATACTTTGACACATCCTGATAATGGAGCTGGAAATATGTGTCTGGGTCTGCGACATGGATTATCAATGGAAGGTCATTGTCTTCCAGAGCCTGAAAGACTGGATTGAGTTTGGGACTGTCGATTCTAAAATCGCTTGGTACATCTTCGATGTAGTCGCGCCAGCGGGGACCAAACCACGTCTTTGTCAGCGAATATCCCTCATCTTTTGTCTTCGAGATATCCTCTATGACTGGATCAACATTGTAATGCGCAATATCTCTCAGTGACAGATACTTGGCAAATACAAAACGCTCTGGGTACTTATCCTTGGCATATTCGAACCCTTCCCGTGAGTGCACTATTCCAATCTGTGCTGTTACTCCAGACTCATCCTCGATTTTGAGCATCATATCAATGGTTTCAGGTTCTCCAATATGCGTGTGTGCATCAAAGATGGGACCCTGGTACTTCCAACTATCTGTCAAATTCAGCCAACTTTTCTTTTTCCAGTAGCATTGAAAAGGCGTTCTGTACAAGCCAACTCGATTTGTGTACTTGATTGATTTCAATGTAATCCTATATTAGGAAAATAGAATATTGTTTCTTCGAGATGATTTGAAGATGGACCTGTCTAGAAGAAAATTATTACTACAGCTTGGAAATGTGATTGTTCCAATAGTATGTTTCGTAGTCATCGGACTCTCAAACCTGGACTTTAGCACAGTATTTAGCAGCAGCTCATACCCCAACCTAATCAATCCTGCACCAATCACATTCGCAATATGGGGTCCGATCTTCATCTTCCAGGGGCTCTTTTATTTCTACCAAGCACGAGACCTCTTCAAGTCACCAGAAACCAAGATTGACATGCCCTATGTTCATGAAGTCAGTGTCTTTTTCATGTTATCATGGATATCGACAACCATCTGGTACATACTTTGGGCTTCTGGATATGTATGGCCTGCAATTGCTGCCATGTATGCATATCTGCTGACCTCACTCGCTGCCTATTTTAGACTTGGAATAAATAAACGGGAGAGAAGTCTGAGAGAACATCTTTTTCTGACAGTGGCATGGAGTATGCTTGCAGGCTGGGTCACTGTGGCAACAGTTGTAAATACGACGACCGGATTTGTCGCCATAGGCTTTAATCCATCACCAATTGGAGAAACAGGATGGAGTATATTGATACTGGCGGTGGTTCTTGTTATTTACCTCTCCGTACTTGTCACAAGAAATGATTATGTCTTTACAGGAGTCGGGCTGTGGGCGGTTATTGGAGTGTTCATTGAGAGAATTGATCCAATTAATGCGCCTCAGCCTGAGATTGCATTAGTGAGTGCAATGGGTGCGATTGTCTTAGCACTAGCGATTAGTATCAGATTCATTATGCAATACAAAGCGGGGGAGATTCAGACCTTAAGACGTGGGATGAAAGTCTAACTCCTGCTATGATGAGTAGTTTATTTACAATGATTTGCCAGCACAATCTCTCTAGAGTGTGCTATGCAATGAGAGCTATTGTACTCCGTGGAAGTCCAAGAAGAGGTGGCAACTCTGACACACTAGCAGACCACTTTATTCAAGGATTGAAGACTGCGGATGACATTGAGCTATTCGATTTCATCCTGAATGACATGAATATTCGCCCCTGCCAAGGCTGTGAGTCTTGTGCAACATCAGAGAATCACAAATGTGCAATTGATGATGACATGCAGCAGATCTATTCGGTCTTTGCTGATGCGGACATAGTGGTCTGGGCGACCCCCATGTACTGGGGCTACATGACAGCCCAGATGAAGACGACACTGGACAGGATGGAGGCTCTTGCCATGGATCCTGAGAAATATTGGGTCAACAAGGAGTTTGTCGCTATCCTAACATATCGCCATCACTACCAATCAACTATCGGCTTCTTCGAACGAGTACAGGACTATTTCAAATTCAAGTTCAGCTCACTGCTATACTGCTCAAAGAACGAGGAGGGGCCAGAGGACTTCCATGTATCTTCAAACAAGGAGAAGCTGGAGGAAGCATTCATCCTAGGTGAACGGTTAGGTATCAAGGTCATTTCATGAACAGTTTTTAGATTGATTAACAAGTCCGAGCAGAGAGGTCATCAGATGTGAGCTCAGTTGCTCTTATCAAATACAAGGACAGCATCAATAAAGCCCTTGAGGAAGGACTAGCACATATTGGAGGTTTTGGTGCTCTAGAGTCACCTGTTGTGGTCAAGCCCAATATCTGTACAATATCAGATGGTACAGGATACTCAGTTACTCGCGTCGAAACAGTAAGGGCTCTGATTGAACTGCTGTTAAAGACAGATGAGAAACTCTCTATCAGAATCATCGAATCTGATAGTCAGAGTAAAGATGCAGAAGAGGCATTCAAGAAGTTTGGGTACACAGAGCTGTGTGAGGAAGAGCGGCGGGCGGGGTTCGATGTCAACACAGTGGACTTGAGTAGGGCACCACTGATGGAGCTGCAATTCATCGGTGACTATTTCGAGTGTCCAAAGCTGCCAGAGATAGTACTCAAAGCTGGCTACTTCATCTCTGTAGCCATCCCCAAGACACACTATCTCTCATTTATCACTGGAGCGTTGAAGAATCTCTTCGGCATCCTCCCAAGAAAAGATCAAGCCTTCTATCACTCAAAGATCGATGATGTAATAGTAGATCTGGCTAGAATCATCAGACCGAACCTTAGCATAATTGATGCAAGGGTGGGTGTTGAAGGATGGAACGGCCCGAAGACAAGAAGACTGGATGCCTTCATCCTAGGTCATGGAGCTGTGTCTGTGGACTCAACCATGGCACGGATAATGAGCTTTGAGCCTCAACAGATTCATCACATCATGAATGCCTATGATTATGACCTAGGTACAATTCATCCCAATGTTATTGGTGAGTCAATCGAGTCAATGGCAGCGAAGTTCAAACCTCCAAAGTAGAGTGATTATGCATCGTTGATTGGATTCTGGGGAAAGCCTATCTACTGTGTAGCTATCATATGCATACCCTTGAAAAGCCACATCTAGTGAGGCTAGATATGCAAAGAGTTCTCTTTCTCTGCACAGGCAACTCTGCCAGGAGTCAGATGGGCGAAGCTCTCCTTAGACACCTTGGTGGAGAAGAGTTTATTGTATATAGTGCGGGTACGAAACCACAGTCGGAGGTCAATCCATTTGCCTTGGAGGTCCTGAAAGAGCGGGGCGTTCCAACAGATGGACTCTATCCAAAGCTAGTCGGTCAATTCGTGAAGGATGAGTTCGACCTTGTTGTTACTGTCTGTGATGGCGCAAGACAGACATGCCCCTTCTTTCCAGGTGCGAAGCAGATGGAACACTGGTCTCTTGAAGACCCAGCAGCCTTTCAGGGCACCCATGATGAGATTCTTTTCACCTTCAGAGAGACTCGTGATGAGATTGAGAGAAGAATTAGAGAACGATTTCTCTCATCATAGACCCGTCATTTCTTGTCAATCCAACCCTCAAATTTTCTCTGAAGTGTCTTAGTGTAGACCTTTCTCCAGTCATAATCCACCTTTTCGCACCACTTGTAGACAATTCTTGGGTGAACATACGATTTGAGTGAGGTGCCTAGATTCCAAGTTCGAGTGTCCTCTGCAAGAGCGAAGTCGATCTCAATCTTCCTCTTGGCAAGCTCCGCTCTTCTCACCTTTTCCTTTGCAGTTTCAACAGCTCTCTCCGCAGTAGCCAACCGTTTTGCAGACTTGCTCTTCCAATCTGAAAGTGACTGCTGTTGTTTTTCTAGAGATGCCTTGCTCTTCTGGTATCGCTCTCGAGCACCTGTGAGACCAGCCTCTGCCTTCTCTAGACGTTCCTGTGAACGGTCAATACGTTCTTGAGCCTCCTCTAGTCTGTGCTTTTTGGTGGTCTTCCCTTTTCGTTTGCTTGTCCTGGTACGACTCTTCTGAGCTCGGGCATTATCCCAAGTTGCCTTGGCTTTGTCCCGCTTCTCTCGCCATAACCGAACTGAGGCCATGTATCTCTCGGTTAACTCCTTCTGCTTTGAAACTCGCACTTGTTTGGTCTTTCTAGCTTCATCTTCCTTCTTCTTGATCTTTCGTAGACGTTTCTGTTTCTCTAAAAGTTGTGATTTAGCTTTTACAACTCTTGTTTCTGCCTTCTTGATGCGCTCCCTGTATCTACCAGCAGTACGGTTCCATCCCGCTGGAGCTTGTTTTGTATGGTTCATCACACGAGCTACCTCAAGATTGGCTCGCTTGAAGGCCTCCTTTTTGATGAACTCTTGGTCTATACTCCTTACCTTGCTGGTCTTGAGTTCTTCACGCATTGTCACTGAGGCGTGATAGGTTCGGAACACCTTTGCTGTCAGTTCCGGATATACCTCACTTAGGTATCTGTTCACATGTGTGCTATTGATGGATGGAAATATCTGGGCAATCTTCTTGGGGTCTCCACGTGTCTTTTTTCTCGCTCTACTATTGAAAGATTCAACTCGTTCAAGTGCTATGTCATGGAGTTCCTTTAATTCAGTATAAACATCTGGAGGCAACTCCAGCTCCTTATGCCACCGAACGCTGTCTTTTCCTAGAAAATCAAAGACGACAGAAGACTCCCTGAATGTCAAATGCTCAGCTCTGAGGGTCGTAGCTCCAACAGTATCAGCTTCCTCAGGGTCCTTCTCGTCTCCAACTCTCAGACTTAGATTATCTATTAAATAACAGGCAGCCGCCACCATTCTTCTCTTTGAGTCGTCTGAATGCAGACCCGTCATGATATGAGCACGGATTTCATCAATCCTCCGCTCCACCCTTAGGGCTTTGTCGAACTTAGCAGCCTCTCTCTCTTGTTTGATAGGAGTGCTGTCATGTAGCCAGATGTACTTCACCTTACCTGTCAGTTCATCAGTCCACTTGGCAATCCACATTGTGTCAGGAGCCCATACAATTTCACCCCATTCACCATTAAGCTGAGTCGCACCCTCAGGGCTTATGTTGAGGGTGATGTCCTGCTTGGTAGCACCTTGTTTCCAGCGACCCCTCATTGGATGGTCACCTCGCCCCATGAAAATGCCTGATGGTTCAGTCTGATAGTTGCCAAGCTCCATCCTCACGCCATCGACGAGGGCGTGTCCGTACTGTTCCTTGAGTTGCTCTCTGATCATCTTTCGTTCTTCACGTGCAGCCTTCTTTTCCTCAGAGGTCATATTTTCTTTAGTTGCACGCTCTTCCTCTACCACATTGATGACTTCACCGAAGTCAACCTCATCCACCTTGAGAACTGGATCTATTCCTAGTGCTCGACTGAAATCAGTCATGAAGTTCTCTGCAAAGACAGGGTCTTCAACGTATGGAGTACCAAGTTTTTTGACCCATGCTACAGCCATCTCTTCCTGAAGCTGCGAGAGTGTGATCTCTTTGCCCCTCGCTGTAATATGGAGTCCCCGTGATGAAGGCGATTCAATAACAAGAATGCCATTGTGTATCAGTGATTCCATGTGAAGTCCTCGTCTTCTGTCGTCTGCAACCAGTGATAACAAAAGGGTTGCGCTACCCTACAGAACAGCAGGGGAAACTCTGATGATGATAGTGACTCGTTGCGGCTTTAAGAAGGAGTTGGTGCGGCCAGCGGGATTTGAACCCGCCTCGGAAGCTTGGAAGGCTTCTATCCTAACCAGGCTAGACTATGGCCGCTTCGAAGGCACATCACGTTAGGTAGCGATTTAAGAGTATTGTTCGAGATGTAGAATTATTCCAGTTCTATCACCCAGTTGCACCATATCTTGAGTTGATAACACCTACTCTCTGTGAATATGTCCATAGCACTTCTGAACACACATGCCAAGCCATCATGACCTCTCTATCCAGTTCCAGATGATCTTCAAACATAGAAGCAGTTTCTTCTGCCAAGTTCCCATGTGGAAATGCTCCGACACCCACAATCACAGGTATCGATGGGTCTTGAGGAAAAAGACCTTGGAGTATTTCGATTGATGTTTTTTGCCCACCCTCGATAGCTAGGATGATTGTAGAAGCATTAGAGCCTTGTTTGATTTTCGACATCAGGTCCTCAAGAGAATCCCCAGTGACATGGAGAAGGGCATCACCCTGAGGTGGAACACGACCCTCGAGAAGAAGTTGCTCGACCAACCCCACAAAACGGTCATAGTTCCGCGGCAGTCTAACATCGGGTTGGACCTCTACTATTCTTCCATCTTGTAGATGTAGATGTACCACAAGAAGACCCTCCTTACAGAGGGGTGTTTCTAGGATTGACATCAGGCTGAGAAATGTGATGTCAGGACGACCTCTACGTTCACTATCAGGGAGCTTAGTCATTGATTGACCGTGATGCGTCTGGTCAAGGAGTAACTCAAAGGGCTTCTTCCCACGGCGTGTTGCATGCTTCTGAATCTGTTTAAGACTCGATATCTCCCTGGGCACTAACTCGAGAGCACAGTCGAGGAGTATAATGTGTAACATTGAAGGTCTCCAGACTGATTGTGCATCACGAACAATTTAAGCAGTTTGACCATGGTTTAATCATACAGAGGCGTATTAATGTCCAGAAGAAGTCATCCCAAATCAAAGGCAAGACGATTGGCAAAGGCAAGGGTGGACATTCTCTGGGAGCAGGCCAAGAAAGACGCTACGCAAGGAAGACCGGACCTAGCCAGAGAGAGAGTCCTCAGTGCTCGAAAGATAGCACAGAAGACAAGGACGAAGCTACCAGGTTATATCAACCGAAGAATCTGTAGGACTTGCGGTAGTGTTCTGTTTGCATCTAGAGTGAGAGTACGCAATAACAGATCAAGGCACATTGTTGTGACCTGTCAAAATTGTGGGGCAACAAAGAGGTATTATTTCTAGGATTAACGACACAAGCATAGATTAATCAACAATTCAGAAGCAACTAAATCGATTTGTATGACCGCAGGACCTGACCCTATTAGAATTAAGATTACTTGGCAAGAACCAGCAATGATGCAAGTTGGTAAGGCAGGTGTAACGGATAGCGTTGTTGAGGAGGCTAAGAGGCTTCTGAAAAGACATCAATACATAAAGGTCCGGATTTTACGCAGTGCGATTGGAGAACTAAACAAACTTGAACTTATGAAACTGCTATGCGAGCGGTCTGGTGCCATATTTGCCGGTGTGCGCGGGAACACTGCTGTCATTCACAAGACTAGAGCTTCTCAAAACTAGGGTTACACAGAGATTTGCTGAAACACAACGACAACCTTTTATGCGGACTCTAGACGGTGGTTCCAGCCTTTTGAGGTGGGTCATCTGCCTAACGTGGAAGAGGTGACCTGCTCTCAATGAGATTGGTGACAGACATATGCCCACAGTCTATGATATTCCAGCAAATGTCCTCATACGACGACTTGCTCAAGACCTGAAGTCTAGAGAGGAGATCAAAGTTCCAGACTGGATGCCATTTGTGAAGACTGGCGCCCATAAGGAGCGCGCACCTGAAGACGCAGATTTCTGGTATGTCAGATGTGCAAGCATACTCCGAAAGATATACCTGAATGGACCAATAGGTACTGAGAAGTTGCGAATTGCATATGGTGGAAGGAAAAGACGGGGTGTAAAACCAAACAGGTTCCAGAAGGGCGGTGGAGCCATTGTCAGGACCGCTCTTCAGCAGCTTGAACGAGCTGGTTTTGTAAAGAAACAGGGAACCAAAGGTCGTGAGATGACTGATATTGGTAGGTCATACATGGATAAGCTGTCATCAGCTCTAAAGAAGGAACTCTCACAAGCAATCCCAGAACTGGAGAAATACTGAACCGGGTGACGAGGCAGAATGAGTGACGATGAACTCGAAGCAATACGCCAGAGAAAGGAGGCGCAACTTCGAGAGCAGGCACTCAGGGAACAAGCTACTGAGCAACAGGCTGCTGAGGCTCAAGCACAAAAGGAAGCCCTGTTGAGGCAAATCCTCACTCCTGAGGCTCGTTCACGACTGATGAACATAAGAATGGTCAAACCTCAGTTCGCTGAGCAGATTGAGTTACAGCTCATTCAGCTAGCCAGCGCCGGAAGGCTCAGAGCACGAGTGACCGATGAGCAACTCAAAGGACTCTTGCAACAACTCCAAGGAAAGGAGCGCGAGAGGAAAATATCATTCAGATGAAAAGCTGCTAAAGGTGATCAAGATGGCACGAAACAAACCACTAGCTAAGAAACTAAGGATGGCAAAAGCAATGAGAGGCAACTCCTCAGTGCCTACTTGGGTTGTTATGAAGACCGGTGGCAAATTGAGAAGAACACCTTCGCAGCGGAACTGGCGTCAGACGAAACTAAAGCCATAGTAAGGTGGGTACTAATGTCAAAGAAGAAGAAACAGGCAAAGGATAAGGTATCTGAGGAAGAGCCTGAAATCGAGGAGATAGAAGAACTAGAGGATATTAAGGAACCTGTGGAGATACCTTCTGACGCTGAGGAGGTCAAGGCGGCTCCTGAAGAGAAGCCAGAAGAGGAGGAGGAGATTATTGATGAGAGAATTTACACAGTACCACTCAGGAAAGCCTACTGGACCGGAACAAGGCTCCGAAGGTCCAACAGAGCAGTAAGGATTCTGCGTGAGTTTATTGAGAGACATATGAAACCTGAAGAGCTCCTTATCCAGCCCGAGGTCAATGAACGAATCTGGGCTAGAGGTATTCAGAAACCCCCTAGAAGAGTTAGAATCCGAGCAACCAAGAACTCGGACAACCTCGTGCGGGTGTATCTTGCGGAGGGATAGCCCGGATTGATCGCCCGGACAGACTTCGAGGGCGATTCGAATGTTGGAGCCTATGGGATCGCTACAGACCGGTTTGTGTTTATCAGCTCTAACATGTCTGAGAAGGTCTTAGATACCATTGAGAAGACGTTCAATCTTCCTCTGGTTCAGAGCACAGTGGCAACTCTAGATGCAGTTGGACTTGTTTCTGTTGCTACTTCTAATGGAATCCTAGTGCCTTATACAACAACAGATGATGAGCTTGCACAATTAAAGAGCGCATCAGAGGTGCCAGTCGACTGGTTAGATGACAAGATGACAGCATTGGGAAACATCATCATTGCGAACGACAATGGTGCTATGTGCCACCCGGATTTTGATTTCAAAGCCAGGAAGAAAATATCGGACACGCTAGGGGTGGAGGTTGTAAAAGGGAGCTTGGCGAGATTGCCAATTGTAGGAGCCAATGCAATTGCCACTAATCAAGGTGCAATAGTGCATCCAATGGCAATAGGTAGTGAGATTGAACTCTTAGCACAGCTGTTAAAAGTAAACGTAGAGGTCGGAACGGTGAACAGAGGAAGCCCATACACTAGCCTAGGTGTGTTGGCAAACACAGATGGGATGATTGCAGGAACTGATACGACTGGTGTTGAATTGGCACACATAAGTCAGGTCCTAGGATTCGTGTAAATGAGGTGTTTATCAGATGAGTTCAAAGATATGGCGTGCATCGGGCAACTATAGAAAGAACAAGAAGAGTTACGGTTTTACTAGGGAGCTCCTAGCTGATAAGGAATCACACGTCGAGGAGAGAATTTTCTCGGAGATGGGTAGCCGACACAGAGTGAGGCGTAAGGATATCGAGATCACTGAAATCAAGGAGATAAAACCTGAGGAAGTCACAAACTTGGAGCTTCGAAAACTCCTAGGAGTGGAGACTGAATTCTGATGACAGAAGAACAACAGAAGCTGCTTCAGAAGATCTATATTGAACAGCAGATGACTGAGTCAAATCTCAATCTTTTGCAGCAACGAATAGAGATCATTCAGGTTTACATCACAAACTATCGCGCGGGACTCTCAGTCTTAGAAGAGATAGAGAGCAAGAAAGATGGTGAAGAGATGCTGATGAATGTAGGTGGGAATATCTACGTCCAAGCAAAGCTTGTAAACCCAGAAAAAGTGACTCGTGGTCTTGGCAGTGGAGTTCGTATAGAACAGAGTCTTGTAGATGCCAAGGCTGCTGTGAAAGATGCTGTATCCAGCCTGGAACAGCAATATGATACTCTCACTCAAGAGTATCAAAAACTGATTGCACGTGCATCAGTCCTCAACTCACAATTCCAGCAACTTGCAGCCAAGATTCAGGGGACTAAATCCCCTGTTGAGGAGGACTAGCTGAGTGTTTGAGAAGCTCAGAGGAGCACTTGACACTGCCATCACGAAGACAACAACTAGGGAATTAAATGAGAAGAACCTTGCTGATGCTGTCTGGGAAATACAGATGGTCCTTATACAGAACGATGTTGCTGTGGAAGTTGCTGAGCATATCTGTGACCTGACAAAGAAAAAAATCCTAGGAACTAGGGCAGGGAGACTCGAAAACATAAGCAAACTCTTCAAATCTGCCATCCACGAGTCAATCCTTGAAGTTCTTACACCTGAGCACCCCCTTGATCCTCTAGAATTCGTGCGACAAAAGAAGGAGAGGGGAGATCCAACAATAATCCTCTTTGTGGGAGTCAATGGTACAGGAAAGACTACCACTTTGGCAAAACTTGGTAGTATCTTCAAGAAAAGTGGATTTTCAGTTGTAATAGCAGCAGGTGACACATACCGGGCTGGAAGTATTGAGCAGCTAGAGAAGCATGCTGAGAGACTGGGAATACGCGTAATCAAACAGGATTATGGCTCCGATGCAGCAGCAATTGCGTATGATGCAGTCGCTCATGCAAGGGCAAGACATATTGACGTTGTACTCATTGATACAGCAGGGAGGATGCAGAGCAACAAGAATCTTCTAGAGGAGATGAAGAAGATAGTTCGTGTAGCGGAGCCGGACCTGAAGATCTTTGTTGGAGATGCCTTGGCGGGGAATGATGCCCTCTCTCAGGCAAAGGAGTTTCATAATGCCATTGGAATTGATGGTGCCATTCTGACAAAAGTTGACGCAGATCCGTCTGGGGGAGCAGCACTCTCCATTGCCTTTGTTACTGGGAGACCGGTGGTCTATGTCGGAATTGGTCAGAAGTACGAGGACCTCAAGCAATTTGACCCAGACTGGTTTGCTGAAAGGATTATTACTGAGAATTAAGCAAGTGGGCAGTTTTTTATATAGCTCACCTATGATGGCGCGTTAGAAAGCCCTGAGGTGTAACAATTGAGCTTGAAAGGAAGAAACTTTGTTGATCTTGCAGATTTCGAGAGAGTCGAGCTAAGACAGGTCTTAGACACAGCGCATGATCTGAAACGGAAACAGAAAAGAGGTGAGCCGCATGAGTTCCTCAAAGGCAAGTCCTTAGCTATGATCTTCATGAAATCATCCACCAGGACGCGGGTGTCCTTTGAAGTAGGAATGACGCAACTGGGTGGCCATGCGCTCTACCTTGAAACAAGTGGGACTCAGCTTGGAAGAGGTGAAACAATTGGAGATACAGCCCAAGTCCTGAGCAGATATTGTGATGCGATAATGGCACGGGTGTTTGCACACGAAGATATCACTGAGCTAGCCAGACATGCCACAGTGCCAGTGATAAACGGTCTCTCAGACCTGTTGCATCCCTGTCAGATAATGGCAGACTTGCAGACGATAGAGGAGCATAAGGGCGACTTAGAGGGGCTTAAGATTACATATGTTGGAGATTCTAACAATGTCAGCAATTCGATAATGCAGGGTTGTACAATCATGGGGATGGACGTCACAATAGGCTCTCCGAAGGGATACACCCCCTCAGATGAGATGATGAAAAAGGCAAATGCACTTGGCAAGAGGTATGGAACAACTCTGGAGGTCGTACATGATCCTAGCGATGCAGTGAAAGAGGCAGATGTCATTTATACCGACACCTTCTTCAGTATGGGTCAAGAACGAACAAGGGAGAAGGAAGATGCACTCATGCCATTCCAAGTGAACAAAGCTATACTCGGTAAGGCACAAAGTGATGTTATTGTCATGCACTGTCTACCTGCTCACCGAGATGAAGAACTCACCTCTGAAGTGATGGATGGTCCACACTCAGTTGTTTTTGACCAAGCAGAAAACCGTTTACATGCACAGAAAGCAATTCTAACACTTGTGGTCTAGAGGCGGTAATCTTGCCTGGCGAAGTAGTATCAATTGGTAGAATCAACATTGATGTTGACATGAGAGTTGATACACTGCCCAAGGCAAACGAACATGTCATCTGTGAGGTTGGTCGGCTGGTCTATGGGGGATCAGCCGCAAACTTCGCCACCCAATGTGTAAAACTGGGAGTCAAAGCATTGCTTGTAAGTTGTGTTGGCGATGATGACTATGGACAGTTAGCTGTTAAGAGCATTGCAAAAGCTGGTGTGGATACTAGTTGTGTGCAGGTTCTGGAGAATCAGCATACGGGGATTTTCGTTTATACTCATGACCAGAGAGGCGAACGAATCGTAGTTGCTGAACCTGGAGCAAATCGGTTCTTAGAGAAACGCGTTTTTGAAGAGGAGAAATTGTTGGATGCTCAACTGGTCCATATTGCAGGATCATTCCCCATGTTGACGAACCGTGTGGCAGACTTGACAACTACCCACGGAATGATTCTCTCATTGGATCCCGGTCGCGCAGGAGGAACCCTGGATTATGCCACTGTGTTGAGAAAGACAGACCTTTTATTCGTGAATCAGAGAGAGCTCAAGGACTACTTTAACATCAGCCCTAACGAGAGTTCACTTCGTTCGTTTGCTAAGACATTCCCAGGGATAGTAGTGGTCAAGATGGGAGAGAAGGGAGCAATAGCCACTGATGGTTTTGAGTACTGCACCTCTGATGTTTTTGAGCTGCCTGTTGTTGATACCTTGGGTGCGGGCGACTCCTTTGCCGCTGGATTCATCACCGCTTGGATGAGATCTGAGAGGATAGAACAGGCGCTCAATGTCGCTAATGCCGTAGCAGCTTTGACGATTACCAAGCCTGGAGCCCAGAATGGGCAACCAACACTAGATGAAACAGACAAACTCCTTCGACAACATCGGATACCAATCGATTCTGTCTTGAAGACCTTCAAGACAAGGAGAAAATCTCGAGTTAAAAAGGGTCCCAAGTCTAAGAGGGGACGCCGTAGTAATTGAGTATTACGTGGATAGTATTCCACTTCTTAGCCACCTGTTACCTGGGTAATAACATCATCTAGATGTGAGTGGTAATATCATGCACCCGTTACTAGAAGAGGTCCTCAAATCGTCAGGTGGAAAACGAGAAACACCTGCAAAGAAGACGAAGAAGACACCAAAATCAGCCACAACCGATGAGGAGCTAGCTGACCTCCTAGAGTCAGTGAACGCAAGAATACTTGTGGTTGGTGTTGGTGGGGCTGGAAATAATGCAATAACCCGCCTTATGGAAGTGGGTGTAGAAGGAGCAGAAACCCTCGCTGCAAATACAGATGCACAGGATCTCTACTTCTGCAACTCGCATCACAAGTTGCTCCTTGGTAAGGAAACATGTGGGGGATTGGGGGCAGGAAATGATCCAGATATTGGAGAAGCGGCAGCGATTGAAACCTATGATGTAATCAAGGACGTGGTAGCTGGAGACCTCGTCTTCATCACAGCAGGAATGGGTGGGGGTACCGGCACAGGAGCTGCAGCTCATATTGCAAAGGCTGCAAAAGAAAATGGTGCTCTGACTGTTGCCATTGTTTGTCTTCCTTTTGATGTCGAAGGGGCGACACGGAAGAAGAATGCCACCCGTGGATTGAATGCACTTATGGAGCACGTCGACACTCTCATCGCAATCCCAAATGAGAAGCTACTGGAGATTGCACCAGATCTCTCATTACCTGAGGCGTTTATGGTTGCAGACGAGGTGCTTGTCCGAGCTGTGAAGGGGATTGCTGAGTTGATCTCCAAACCCGGGCTTGTCAATCTGGACTTTGCTGATGTACGTACTACAATGAAGAATGGTGGAGTGTCAATCATTGCCCTTGGTGAGGCAGACGGTGAGAATAGGGCAGAGGATGCAGTTATCAATGCTCTTCGCAACCCACTGATAGATGTGTCAATCGAGAATGCTCGGAATATTCTAGTGAATGTGAGTGGTAATGCAGAACTACAACTGTCAGAAGCAAAACGTGTAATCGAGATCGTCACTGAACAGGTCAATCCAGGAGCTGAAATCATCTATGGTGCACTGATAATACCAGAACTGGATGACAGACTTCGTGTGACAATTATTGCTTCAGGAGTCACCTCTCCATATGTCTTTGACAAGACTGAACCATTCACACCCCTTGTGGATGACTTGCGGAGTGATCTTGGCATACCAAAGCTCACATAATCAAAATCAGTGACACTCAGCAAATGTTAAAAGAGAACCAAGGTTGACTGCAACCGACCCCTACCACTGCTGAGGCAGTATGATTCAAGGACGTGAAGATTATGGGTGTTGGTGAGTTCATCAACGAAAGCAGACGTATTCTGAAACTGGCGACAAAGCCTTCCAGAAAAGAGCTCTGGATGAGTACCAGAGTCAGTCTACTTGCTATGGTCCTTGTAGGGATGGTCAGCTTCATAATTCAGATTATAATGACTCTGATCACAGGGAACTGGGGCGTCGAAGCCTAGTCTGTCTGTGGAAGAATGAAGCTTCTAACATTTGGAGGGTCCTCCTTTGGAAACTGGCACAAGTATCTATGCAGTGCGTACAACTATTGGACAGGAACGTAGTGTGACAGACCTGATCACCACAGCAGTGATTGGTGAGACTGATGTATGGCGATGTCCTTTCTGTCTGGAAGAGTTCTCATCCGAGAAGGCTACGAAGGATCACATGAAAGGCTGCAAGAAAAAGAAGAAGACAGGAGAACCTGAACTAGTGTCAACAAATCAGTTGCTTGGGCGAGTAAAGGCGATTCTTGTTCCAGAAACACTCAGGGGTTATGTGTTCATTGAAACGACCGAGTTCAGAGACGTGGAAATTGCGATCTCTGGTGTTCCTCATGTTAGAGGACGAGTAGGCGGAAAAGTGAGTCTGGATGAGATTGACAAGTTTCTAGCACCACCACCCGCTGCGGAGGGGATCTCAGTAGATGATGTTGTGGAAATCATTTCTGGTCCGTTCAAAGGCGAACGCGCAAAAGTGGCACGTGTAGATGCAGGCAAAGAGGAACTAATCTTGGAGTTGTTGGACAGCCCATATACCATTCCTGTTAGAGTCCATGCAGATTTTGCAAAGATTGTCGAGCGTGCAGAGAGAAAAGAAGAGCCAGTGGTGGAGGAGGAGAAGGAGGAAGAGGTTTTCGTTGATCGAGACGAATTTGATGATGAAGACTCCTTCTGGGCTCACGAATCTGATGATGAGTGACCCTCGAAACTATTGGCGCTGTCGTAATCTTTAAAACAGAATATCACACGAGCGAGCTTATCCTCTTAATCTGACATAGGCGCATAGACGCCATGTCCGGGGTGAAAGAAGTGACAAAGAATGCAGTAGACCTCATAGGATGTACAATGAGTTCTGTCCTTTGGGTCGACCCTATCGGATGTGTTGCGTACGCACCGAGTGTACTGCATCAGGAGTCGTGCTAGAATTGAGCGAAAAAGACGTTATTGTAGAAGCACTTGTCGAAGGAGGAAAAGCCAGTGGCGGGCCACCCATTGGTCCTGCTCTGGGACCCACAGGAGTAAACATCTTTCAGGTTGTGACGAAAATCAATGAGGTCACACAGCCCTTCGCAGGATTGAAAGTACCTGTGAAAATCATTGTCAATCCCAACGACAAGAGCTTTGAGATAGAGGTTGGTACACCACCAACTAGTGCACTGATACTGAAAGAGGTTGGCGCATCCAAAGGTTCTGGAACACCCAACACGAACATAATTGGTAACATCACGATTGACCAATTGAAGAATATCGCAAAAGGAAAGGCGGAAGATCTCTCTGCCCAGACAATGAAGGCGGCAGTCATGATAATATCAGGCAGCTGTAGTCAGATGGGTGTGAACATTGAGGGCAAGACCGCAAAGGAATTCCAAGCAGAGGTCCGATCTGGCACATGGGATGCCCAACTGGAGGAGCCACTGAGGGAGTGATAGTACATGTCTTACGCGATTGATCGAATAGAGTCAGCAGTTGCTGAGGCTCGTGCCAAGGGGACTGAGAGAGGAGTCAAGTTCGAACAGAGCTTTGATGTGGCTGTCAACTTCAGGAAGAAGGAGCTTGATATATCAAAACCAGAAAACAGACTAAACCAAGAACTAGTCCTGCCCAATCCATTGATACCACCTCCGAAAGTCTGTGCTTTTGGAGATGGTGAGTTTGCAGAGAAGGCAACCGATGCTGGTGCTGAACGTATCATCTCAAAGGACGACATACCAAGGATTGGTGAGGAAAAGAGGGAGAGAAAGTCACTAGCAAAGAGCTATGATTTCTTCATCGCGGCTGTTGATGCGATGCCCCTAATAGGACGTTATTTGGGTCAGGCTCTGGGTTCAAGGGGTAAGATGCCCCGACCATTTCCACCCCAAGCAGACCTCAGTGCCATAGTAAACCAGTATCACCGGACTGTTCGTATCAGAATGAGGAACACACCCACATTCCATGTCAAGGTGGGACACATCACGATGAGTGATAGAGAGATAGCAGACAACATCGTTGCTGTTCTCAACTTTGTGCAGAGCAAGGGTTTCTCCGAGAGAGTCAGTAACGTCATGGTCAAGACAACCATGGGACCAGCTGTCCAAGTATCTACATAGGAATGGTGAATGAAGATGAGTGTATATGAAAAGACTATCCCTCAATGGAAACAGGATGCTGTCGAAAAGCTAACTACAATTATCAATGATAGCGAGATGATTGGTCTTGTGAATGTTGAGGGGGTTGGAGCAAAGCAGCTTGAGGGGATTCGAAATAGTCTGAGAGAATCTGCGGTCATCAAGATGGCACGTAACACCCTCATGATCAGGGCAATCGAAGGGTCAAAAAAGAAGGGAATTAAAGACCTTATCGAGCATGTCAAGGGACCAGTTGCCTTCGTGTTTAGTAATCAAGATCCATTTGTACTGAGTAAATTTCTAAGTGAGAATAAAACAGCAGCTCCAGCAAAAGGCGGACAGATTGCACCAAATGATATCATCATCCCCGCGATGAACACTGGTGTAGCGCCTGGACCCTTCATTAGTGAATTAGCAGGTCTGAAGATTCCATCGCGAGTTAAGGGTGGTGTAATCCACATAACTGATGACACTGTTGCTGTCAAAGCTGGAAGTGTCATTTCAAATGCGATGGCACTAATGCTCTCTCGTTTGGGAATTGAACCAATGGAATTACAACTCAAGTTGATTGCTGTCTATAGTGATGGAGCAGTAATGACATCAGATAGCTTCGAAGTTGACCTTGAAGAGCTCTTCAGCCAATTCATTACAGGTCACCAGTATGCGGTTAATCTCTCTGTGAACACAGGTTTTGTGACGGAAGATACAGCACCACTCATTATCGCAAAAGCCAACATGGAGGCAAAAAGTCTGGCATTACATATAGGATTCTTCGTGCCGGACATGGTCAATGAGTTCTTGTCAAAGGCTAACTCAGAGGCATTCGCACTAGTAGCGGTTGTTGCTGAGAAAGACCCTGAAGCAATACCTCCCGATGTCCTTGGTCAGGTTCAGTCAGCTGCTGCGGCAGCACAAACAGCGGCTGCACCCGCCTCAGACGCGGCTGAGCAGCAAGAACCGAAAGGATCTGAGGAAGAAGAGGAGGAAGAAGAATCGGTAGCAGGCATGGGAAGCCTGTTTGGATAAGTAATACAAGAGGTAACAAAAATGGAGTACATATACGCAGCACTTCTGCTCCACAAGGCGGGTCAGAAACTCACTGCCAAGGCAATGGAGGACACTCTAACAGCAGCAGGCGTGACTCCCGATAAAGGTATGATCAAGGCATTGTTAGCAGCCCTGAAGGATGTTAACATTGATGAAGCCCTAAAGAGCGCCGCAGCTATGCCAGTAGCAGCAGCCCCAGTATCAGCTGGTGGTGGAGCTCCCGCAGAGGAAAAGAAGGAAGAGAAAAAGGAAGAGAAAGAAGAGAAAGAAGAAGAGTTCACTGCTGGACTTGGCAGTCTCTTTGGTTAGAGAGGACAATAGGTCCTTTCCCTCTTTTTCTCTAACATCAGAGGGCAGATAGGTCGCGAGCCTGTCTGTCCGCTAAATCCTTTTTCTCACCAACTTCTCTGATAAGCCACTCAACCTAAGGACACAAATCCTACCGTGTTCATTGAGGTGATTGTGAAAATCGTATATCACCCTTTAATGCAGGAGCATTATGACAGGACTCCTGCAGGGGCATCTGGAAGGCTTGATACAGCTGTCGAGATTTTAGGGAGTCACCCAGACTACGAGTTTGTGGAGGCAAGACCAGCTACTGAGGAGGAGATTCTTCGTGCTCATGGAACTCGCACTCTTGATTCTGTGAAGCATGATTACGACTCTACGAAACCAGGACTTCTCTATAAGATGGCAACACTTGCAGCAGGAGGCGCAATCATGGCTGGAGAAATCGCAGCGGCAGGAGGACCAGCATTTGGGTTGATCAGACCTCCTGGACATCATGCGTCTCGTGATTCGTATTGGGGATTCTGCTATTTCAACAATATCGCAGTGTCATTGCTACATCTGAGAGCCAAAGGACTCATTCAATCAGCCTACATCCTTGATTTTGACCTACACACGGGTGATGGGAACATCAACATTCTAGGGGATGACCCGAAGTTCACCATTCACAACCCTAGTGGAAATGGGGATGAACAATACTTGAGGGATGTGAAAATGTCCCTTGACTCTGCACCAGAAGTCGACATCATAGTAGCCTCTGCTGGGTTTGATCAGTATGAGGACGACTGGGGAGGAAACCTCTCAACGGAGGCATTTCGGAGGATTGGTAGAATGATACACGACTTTGCGGAGGAGCGATGTGCTGGTCGTCGATATGGGCTTCTGGAAGGAGGCTATAACTATGAGGACCTAGGAAAGAATGTGCTTTCCTTCTGTGAGGGTCTGAGAGGAAAGTGATACGAATTGACTCACCAGATATTGATTCATGCGCTAAAGCGACATCTCCGAGAGACCTTGCCATTGATAGAACAGCTCACAGAGGTGAATATCATGAGCAAACCCTGCCCAGAGTGCAAAGAGATTGGAGAAATAGTACTTCACATGGTGAGGTCAGTAGAGTTTTACATGCGAGGGGTTACTACCAATCAATGGGAACCTCTCCGCTATTCACTCGAACAGAATGACTCGGCTGAGGCCATTATTGGTCTGACTACTGATGTATTCAAGCGCGTTGAGGTCTATGCAGACATGATTTCATCCAGCGATTTAGAAAGGGAGATAGACCTTTTCGACTCTCCTGCAACAGTTGCAGATCTACTCTTGGAGATGATTGAACATAGTATCCACCATCGCGGTCAGATTACCGTATACTATAGACTCATGGGAGTCGCTCCCCAGACTATACCCTACATAGTCTAAGAAAAAAGAAGTGGGAGTCGAGCTCCCACAGTCAGTCGGGCAGGTCACTGAGGACATGGTCCATCGCTCTACGATATTCCCTGAAAGATTCTCGACCTTTCTTCGTTAATTTCAAGATAGTACGGGGCTTCTTGTCTAGGAACTCCTTTTGGACTTCAATATATTCTGCTTCCTCGAGTTTGCTCAAATGTGAGGAAAGATTTCCCCAAGTGAGACCCGTTTGTCGCATCAGGAAGATGAAATCAGCCTCATCAACAACATAGAGCTGTGCCATAATCATCAGTCTGGCTGGCTCATGGATGAGCTTGTCAATATCAATTACTGACTCACGTTCCTCATCGCTCACCATTCTCATCCTCCGGTGTATCCATCACGGGATTATTCCGAGTGAATAAGACGAACCGGATGATGCCTAGTATCATGAAAGCGCCACCCCAAGCAAGCATATAGACCGCCAAGCTAACCTCAGCAGAGAGGAGGGGTGTCAGTGATACTGCAAGACCAGAGATTGTCGTCAAGGCGCCCCACAGATAATACCGATTCTGACCTGTTTTATCCCTCAGATATAGAGAAGGACCCACCATAATAACTCCAAAGACAGTTGGTAGCCATTTCCAAATGAAGTAGCGATCAATCACTCCAATTGATAGTGAGTAGAGTATTGCAACTATGGTAATGAAAGTCAAAAGAATTGCTGCAGCTACTCCCAGTGTGAGTTTTGGAGGCTGTTCTTCGCGAAGCTTCACATATCCAGTCCGAGGGTAGGTGTATTTCCTTCTAAATGCTTCAATACCCTGAGGGAGGAAGATAATATAGAAGACCACGAATATAGGCACAAGGTACGATTCCGCCATTATCCCAGGTATCAAACACAACACTAGTCCCAGGAGAAACTCAGTAAGACCATCTTTCATTGATTCACGATAGGTCCCCTGTTCGATTGCTAGTAGATTATTTTCGTTCATTGTTGAAACCTACAAAGTTCTTTGTATAACAAAGTACTTTGTATGGATATAAAGCTTCGTTACACAGCAATGAACGGGCCAACTGTTTTCAGGAGTTTATATGCCTCAGTAAGAATGGAAGTATAGGTAGAGCGATGCTTCTGTATAACATACTTAGCCCGCTGTCTGACTTTGCAGCCATGATTGCTGCATACTTTGCTGAGATTTGGGAGTTCCTAATCTTCATTGGGAATATCTCAGCAGTCGTAGTCGTTCTAGGGGGTGCTATTCTCTGGTTCACAGATGTGAACACTAAGAGAGGAAAGGGGTTGGTCCTGAGTGGAATACTCCTTGCTGTGGTAGTACAGTACTTCGTAATCTACCCACCAGCCTTTGTAATGAGCTAGGTATATGATATGACTAGGGGAATGCAAGATTTGACTCCTTTATGATAATCCACACCCAGTTACCTACTCTGGACTGGTTTAACACACACCCAAAACGCCCAGGGTTCTCTTCTGAGCCCTGGGCAACCACCTTTCTGTTGTTTGCAAGACCAAGCGGAAAGCTTTATGACCTCAGAGAATCGACGCTGGGTGAAGGGCCCGTTGCCTAGCCCGGTGCTGTACACAATCCGTGTGCTGTGAGGTTCATAGGGCGCCAGCCTTCTAAGTTGGAAATCGTGCGTTCAAATCGCACCGGGCCCGCCACTTCTTTCCTTTCAGGATTCAAAATCCATGGCTCGTGCAAGCCACTCAGGGAGCTCCATTTCAAGTGCTTCTGTAACATCTTCTAATGATCTGAGATGTTCAGTTGCTTTGATTTTTGTAGCACGTCTACTTCCCACTCCAGGAATGACTCGCCACTGGGATAATGTTGTCTGCGAGAGCGGGAGAGGATATGGGAGGACGGTGAGAGATCTTGGACCATGCCCCACGACAAATACATCTCGAGGGACTGTTTCACCAATCCCCTTGGGCATGTGACATAATAGAGGATAGGTCCCTAGTGGACGAAGAAGGTAGTGGTTTCCATCCATACCGTCAACAAAGACTGAGCTAATCAATGTGCCATGAGGCGCCACTCGTTTTATCATCTCTATGTCTATCGTGTTGCGTATTTCCTCTCGATGTTTGAAGAACTGGTTTCTTTTGACCCTCGTACCAGTTTCCTGTAATAAGCGGGTGCCAGGGAGTCCTATCACTTGACGTACATTGATACGACGGAGCATCAGACCTTCAGCAAGTATCTGTTTCAGAAAGTCCATGTTGTGGTCCAGTGTCTTCTCTGACTCTCCAGGCAGTCCATAGAGTAGATTGATTCCTGGAAGGAGATGCGGGAGACCCCAAGGTTCTCGGAGTCTGCCAACCTCGTTTATCAAACGCACAGCCTCCAGCACCTCCTCCGCATCAGCCTTCAGGTTATTCTGACGAATCACCACTGGGTCCGTGGACTCGACTCCAAATGCGGCAACATCACCAGAAGTGTGGTATTTCATAATGGTCTTCGCCACTTTCTTAGACTCCTGAGGATGGTGAGCGATTGTGCCAGGATTGACATTGTCTATATGCAGGACATCAAGGTCTGGCGCACCAGCTCTGATTTTCGAGAAGAGATCTTCGAGTGCGCCGGGGTTTGGGACAGGAAACTCAGTTTCACCCATCTCGTTAGAACCGTACGTGAAGATATCAGCCTGATGTCCAATACGAAAAGCCCTGATTCCTAATTCGTTCAGAGCTTGGATCTCTCCTGCAATTGCACTTGGTGTTCGTTGCTGTGGGGGTCCATAGGATGGCTCTACACAGAACGAACAACCCCCTGTCAAAAAACGAGGACATCCACGGTAGGACTCAATCTCGCAGATGATGTGACCATCAGAGAAACCGGGATGCGTTTCTACAATTGAAGTTCCTCTCTTGATATAATCCTCAATTTCATCAGCACTCTCACGTACTAGACCAAGGTTGACGGATTCAAACCCATTTGCTGATTCTAGGGCTTCCGCAACGACTAGTTCTGAGTCACCCGTGACTATATGGTCGAAGGGGGGACTGAGTACATCTGAGCTCAGAGCCAGCCTTCCTCCCTCAAGGCCACACCCAAACCTGGCCCATGGACCCACGATAAGCTTGGGAATGTCTTCTAGCTCAGGTGCTGAAAACAGCTCTCTAGCCTCTCGGACCGAGATGGGGGTTCCACCGATGTATTTTCCCGGGACAATCATTCCAGCTATGAGAATTATGAGGTCCGTCTTCGACCAGACTAATTGTGCTTTCTGAAAGCTCTCTCGAACTTGATCAATCGTGTGATAGAAGATTTCACACTGGGGAGCCTTTGTCCATATTGCTCCTGCAATATACCGAGGATAGATGCTCACATAGGGAGGAACACCAAGACATGTCGGTTCATCGACATATCCATCGACCAGAGCAACTCGTTCGATAAGCACCTAGTTCACCCAGTCTTGCTCAGTCCCATTCTCTGAAGTTGTCATATCCTGCAAAAGGGATGGGCTTGGACCCCTCCTCATTCGCCCAGACAACTCTGTCATCTCGAGTAATAGAACCAATTTTGTGCAAATTGACCTTCATCTTCTTTGCAATATCAAGGGCAGAATCATACTTCTCGGGTGGTATTGTGAGAACCAGAAGAAACTCCTCACCCCCCTGCATCACCATCTTCATTGTGTCCAGTTTCTCATCGCGGCAGAATATATCAATAGCGGGCGGGAGTGGTAATTTGTCAACAATAATTCCACACCCACTCTGCTTTGCAATTGTATGTAATGTTATTCCCAAACCATCACTACTGTCCATAGCAGCTGTTACGGCCCCAATTTCTTTGAGAGACGCAATGAAATCAATCTCGATCTCAGGTCTATATGCTGTTTCAAGGGCGGCCTTATGTAGCTCTGACTCTACCTCCCGTCCCTTAATTAAAACCTCAAATGCAATAGATGTGAGTCCGAAGAGTCCTGTGACTGCGACTATATCACCCACTCTCGCACCACTTCGTGGTACAATTTCCTCCGGTGACGCTACACCAAGGGCAACGCCTGTCAGTACAACATCATCACACATGCCAACATCTCCTCCAAGATACGGAATGCTAGCCTTTAGACCATATTGAGAGAAACCACGAATGATTTCTTGTGCATCATCAACTTCGTAGTCTTCAGGAACACACAAGGAGAGCATTGTAGCCAGAGGTCTAGCACCCTTAGCAGCCAAGTCACTCAGAGCCATCACTGCAGTCTTGCGTCCTGCCTGAGCTGGAGTCATTCCTGGAAGCCAGTCAGTCTTTCTCACAAATGTATCAACATTGATGACAAGATGACTTCTGTCTGAGATTGGGATATCTGATGCATCATCATCGAACCCCAGAACTGCTCCTCTTGGTATATTGACCAGACCACGGATTCTGGCCAGAAAATTACGTTCACCCATCTCGCCGGTCTTCAACATAAGACCTCCACTAATCAGGGATGTGGGTTCCATGATAAAGTTTTATTAGAGAATTCTAGAAGTGAGCGCTGAGTCGAGCCTCGGTGGCTTAGGGGTTATAGCGACTGCTTCGTAAGCAGTTGATCGCGGGACTTCATGGTCATCAGCGCCATGAGGCGCGAATTCGAATCCCGCCCGGGGCTCCAACTTTCCCTAAAAATGCGTTTTTTTCCTGTGCAGGTTTCCATTACTTTATACGCATTGTAATGGAGTTCTATGGACTAGGTGATAAAAATGAAAGAAAAGAAAGAAAAGAAGTCCACTTCTAGGACGACAAGACCAGGCTTTTTTGAATGGTTAGCTGGAACTACCAGATAATTTTAGCTCAATAAATTGAGAATAGACTAGATTGTTGCAATGTTGTGACTCTTTCTATTCCAATAGACACTTCCTTTTGGCAAGGCCTTCTCCCAATACAGAAATCCTTATCACAGGTTTGGGAACCGATTGAGGTGGTCCTCATGGATAGGGCTCAGACTTGCGGAGGTTGCCAAGCCAGGTCAAAGGCGCCAGGTTGAGGGCCTGGTTCAGTAGTGATTTATGGGTTGCTTGCCAACCCAAACACGATTCGCGAGTTCAAATCTCGCCCTCCGCACCATGCTTACTTCCACTACAATCTCCATCTAACACTAGAATAATATCCAAATTCGGATTATATTCTGCGGGTGAAGAAATATACGCTTTCGAAGGCTACTGATATTGTTTCTTCTATTTCAGTTGATATTCTTATCACATCCACGGTTCATTGTAAAAGTCGTTGCACCTCCAATTGGAGCAGCATGTTTTCCAGGATTGATTACTGGGACAAATCAAGACTTGGTCATATCAGATGCAGAAGTTAACATGACTACCCTACTTCAACCAAAGCCTCCGGGGTATCGATGCGATATCTCTCTAGAGGTAACTCTCAACCTGACCAATCCCTATAATTTTGAAACTGATCTTTATTTGCTCTACAATCCCGCGTGGGGGAGTAAAAGTAAAACTGTAACTGGTTCATTTCCTGAATGGAGTCTGGATGGAGATTATGTGGCTTTGAGAGATTCAATATTCCATAATCTAACTCACCCAAGACAGCTGCCAGAAGAATTTCATGATAGGTTTCCGTCTTGGGTCTGGGTTCACGATGTGATTTGGTATGATACATGCAATTTCACAT
The DNA here is from genome assembly GCA_016840685.1 of Candidatus Thorarchaeota archaeon. Taxonomy (GTDB): domain Archaea; phylum Asgardarchaeota; class Thorarchaeia; order Thorarchaeales; family Thorarchaeaceae; genus SMTZ1-45. The sequence goes on along the minus strand of JAEORX010000001.1, from coordinate 118,189 downwards.
TAGTCAACCTAACGCTTGAATCAAGAGAGAATCGACTCTTCCTCTTTAGGGACTCATTCAGAGTTGATACATATGATATAGATTACTTCGAAGCTGGGTTCGGATTTTCAGCTGGACAGATACAATATGATAGAACCATTATCACTATGAGAATAGAGATGCTGCAATCAGCACAGTACTATCGTGTTTCATTCATTCCAGATGATACTGTTTCAGTCACTCATGATGGAGAGAACTATGTTGGCGAATGGTTCCTAGAGTATCCATACCCCGTAGAAATGCTCTATGGAGTTGTTCCCGAGCCAATCAGGGGAGGCTGTGAAGGATATATTCTGATTCACCAAGTGAATTATCCACCAACTATAGATTATACAATACCTACTACATCAGAAGCCTCTCATACAGTACCTTCAGACGCAATTCAAATGATATTTGCAACCCTAATTTCTGTAACTATCATTGCTTTTGTAGCTGTTCTTGTTCATTATTCCAAGAGGGACTAACAGATATTTTACAAAGGGTATTTCGTCCTCCGCACCATCTTCCTAGAGGGCAGAACCCGAACAGATTGGGTGCTAAACACTAATCTTTGAAATAAACCATCTGATTACTAGACGCGAGTAAATCTCCTTCATCGCTCCATAGCTCAGCGACCTGATTGAAATATCCACGATAGAAGCGTTGGCCCCGCGCCGCAGCTAAAATAGGACGGCTTGCTTGACGTGCGAAACTAGAAACATCAGCATGAAAATAAGTCGTAATTGACACCGTGCTTGCCACCCCTAGCTGTTGGCGTTGAATAAAGACTCGAGGGAAAAAAACATCGCTAATCGCTGCCAGAGAGAGAAAATCAAGTGGCCGCGCAGGTTCGTCACGCACCCAGAGCAAACTCTCGGAGTCTTTTGCTGGTTGCCCCGACAATGTCAATTCACCACGTATGAATCTAAAGTTATAGCGTTGAATCCATTTAGGTTCGGGCGGAGCTGACCACGACTCAACATCTTCAGGATTCGGTGCAGCAGGAGCGTGTGTCTCGCGCGCCATCCATGTTTCTTGCCGGATTGCTAGAACCGCCGTGGCTGTTGCAGCCACCTGTGAACCTTGAGTGATCTCAGCAATCCAGTGTTGATTCGATCGGTTTGTACGTATCGGGCGAACTTTAAGCTCAAATGGAGCATCCTCGATAGGACCAGCAAAGTTCACGGTTATTGAAATGGGATTCCCCTGATGTTCTTTATGACTCAGAATGCCGTTCAGAATGACTGCAATAATTATACCACCGAATGGACCTACCATGTTGTCATAGGTCTGAGGAATATGCCCTTGGTATGCGTAAGGTGATGTTGCGGTGAGTTCAACTGCCTGATCGAAAGGGTGTGTTTGATTATTGTCAGGCATTGTCTTCTCCTTCTGTACCACTTTTACTCTTTGGATTCAAAAACCTTGGAGCGAGAAGAAGTAGTCCAAGGAAGCCAGATGATGTGATTGCCAAGGTGGTCCATCGGATGAAGCTCCAAGTGTATAATCGAAGAGCAATGACAAACAAGGGGAGTACGAAAAGTTCCATAGCTAATACTATTGCGACATCCCTTGAGAGTTTTAATGAATCTAGCCTAGGAATTGATTCTCCAAGAACAGAAGATAGCAGCTGAGCTATGCACGTGATGAGAATTGTCCCCATTATTGTCGCAGAAACGTGATTCATTTCAATGGTACTTTGTGATACTCCAAGAAAACCAACGAAGCTCACAATGGATGTAACAAGTAGACTGATTTCTCCTATGTAGTACAAATTTATCTGATGATAGCCCACCTCAGATTTGATGTCTTTAGGCTGTTCAGGTGCAGTCTGAAATGAGAGCGCGATTCCAACGAAAACTAAAATCAGTCCTGGAACTGCAGCAATTACTGTGAAAAGAGGGTCTAGAGACCAGATTGCTTCTCCAGGATCGCCGTGATAGACATTAGTGATGAGATATTCAAACCTAAGTCCAGTTAGGACCATCCAAAGAAGACCCCCACCAAATATACCGAGGGAAACCAATGCTGGCCCCATCGGAGTTCTTCTCAATTCAAACACCACGCATACATTATAGACTCTTGAGCTTAATCAAATCTCGCCCTCCACATTAAAATTCTCCAAACAAAGTACAATTCCCTTTAATTTAGGTTCTTCTCAAACCAGACATGGTAGCCCCATGGGCTCTTTTCTTTCTTAAAAATAAAGAGACCGAATTTCCTATAGAAGTTAATCGCCCACGTTGCCTTGCTGTCAGTTTCCAAGTTAATCTTCGAGAAACCGAGGGGTTCTGCCCTCTTCTCAAGAAACCTCATCAGTGAAGAGCCAATTCCCATTCTTTGATTCTTTGAATTAACATACATCAACGAAATCCAAGCTGTTTCCTCATCTCTGGAACCAAATGACCCAACAGCAATGATTTGATCATCCTTCCTGAGGGCAAAGAATTCCATGATTGTTGCCATCTCGTCTAGTTGATTCTCTGTCAAAAACGAATCTCAGTAGTGTTCTTTAGGGAGGATTGTGCTGAACCACTCACGACCAACTGTGTTGATGAGGGATAGGATTTCATTCAAATCAGAGTCTGTTGCAGTATCGAAATTGATTGGCAAGGACTATCAGTCCTATTCACAAATCGACTACGATAAGAATGCTTTTAATTTCATCTCATCCCACAACATATTTTGTCATCCGTACCATCTAATACTTGCAAGATAATCTTCAAATCCATTTGATGAATAGTTCACCCCGGGGGATGAATTCATGCAAGGAGATTCATTATCCAATTCCTATGATATACAGAAACTCATTGGAATAATCATTCCAGTCGTTTTCTTTGTTTTAGTTATTATTAACACACCAATTGCTGTCCTCGTAACCACCGAAGAACCACCCTCCTTTCCGCCACCAGGATGGGAATCAAGTGTCACGATTTACCTTTGGGCGGCACGATTCAGTATTGCACAGATTCAGGAAATTTATGGTCTTGAGGGAGGAATCACCAACCTACATACAACTCCATTTGTGATAATGACCGTCCTGTATTTTGTAATCCATGTTGCAGTGGGTATGAGAAGAATGCCAGCCAGATATGGAGCAATTATTGATTTTATCCTCTTTCTGATTTGGATAGTTGTCTGTCATTCAATTTATGGCACTTTGCAAACGTGGTCACTAATCCAAGTTCCCATAATACCAATAGTAGGAATGGCTCTTCTATTGGTCGTATATGGAAATCGAGTGTTTCAGATGTCGCCCACTACGCCAGCTTCCTCCTCTTATCTACACGCGTAGGGCACTTCATATCTGTCAGAGTGATTTTGTACAAGACCTGATACTGCTTGGTTAATTCTTGTCATCATTAAAGTCGATCTTCTTATGGCTGTTGTCGCAGAATGGCTTGTTTTTAGATGCTCCACAGCGACAGAGTGTATAGTGTTCCTTGGACTCGGGTTTGTTTTCTTGGTCATCAACGAGTTCTATCCATCCAACAAACTCCAGTGGACCATTCTTTGCAACTTTGATAGAGGGTTCACGGTCAAGGTCTTGGATTCGTTGGGTGCCAATTGCGTAGCTGAGTGCGCCAGATGGACACTTCTCGATTGTTTCGACTGTCATCCTCACTTCTCCCTCATCGGGGAATATCCACATAGGCTTCTTGTCCTTCTGAAAGACCTCTGGACTCTCCCTGATGCAGGCTCCATCCGCTGAGCACACCCCTCGATTGTCAAAAATCGTAATCTCTTTGCCCTTGAACTCAATGACTTTGTCCTCACGGCGGTCTGGATCCTTTGTTCCCGCAAATCCTATCTTTGAGTGTGTTCCATCGCAAAAGGGTTTGTCTCCAGACCCACCACAACGACAAAGGGCTGAAACAGGTCCCAGTTCAATTTTCATTCCCTTGGAATTGGTGCATTTTGGCATTCCAACTACAAGGTATGGGCCATAGGTATCAAATACGACCATGGTTTTTCGGTTCTTATTCATTCTGCTCACACTTGGAACAGGATACATAATGTCCCATTTTAATATTGCAATACGCCAATTAACTTCGTCTCGTTATGTCCAATCTAACTCTCTGAGTTCCGTCATTAGAAATCTAAAAGAGGGCTTGTAAAAGGACCCACCCAGAGTGCGACGAGGCGTATCGCAGTCCTTGAACGGGTGGGTCCGAGGGAGGGAGTTGTCTTCTGAAGCATAATGGGACTCGGGGCGGCATAGTGATCCAAGACGTGCATTGTCTTTATAGCGAGTCCCTGAAGGAGTGTGTGAGTCTTGGATTCATACATCAATTTGCCCGAGCCAATATAAGACTGTCATGACAAGAATCGCCGCTTTTCCAACCCGAAGGTGCAAAATTCATGCACTCTTGATACAGGCTGAAAACTATGGCAATGTATAAAGGTCAAGATGAATGCGGGCATTCTGAGTCCGATAGGAGTGGTTTATGACGTCATCTCGAAGGATAGTCATCATTGGAACAGGAGTCATGGGTCGTATTCATGCACGTATTCTTAGTGACATGGGAGTTCTTGTAGGTGTGGCTGACACTAACAAAGCTGCCGCCGAACAAACTGCTAAGGACTATGACACTCTTGCATTTACAGACTTCGCGAGCATGCTTGATGAAACAAAACCCGAAGGTGTTGTCATTGCAACACCCACATCAACACATGCAACTATTGCTAAAACCATTGCCACCAATTATGATGAGATCAGAGGGATTCTCATCGAAAAGCCTTTGTCAAGTACCCTAAAAGATGCCAGAGAGGTTTCGAAAATATTGGAGGAAAGAGGGATTGTCACCCTAGTTTCACACTCAGAGATTTACAATCCTATTGTGACTAGAGCTCTTTCCCTCATTGAAACTGATGCCATTGGGATCCCTCAAACTGTTATACATGACCGGAGGGGGTTTGTGGCGCCTGAGAGGATTCCTTCATTGGGAGATGTCTTTGAGGACATAGGGGTCCATGACTTTGACATCATGGCAAGAATAAGTAGTGGTCCTGCAAAGCTCTATGCCCAGAGTAACACCGCTAGTGGAATCCACAATAGCGCAACTGTGATGGTGAAGTTTGAATCTGGAACAGAACACCTCTTTCATCTCTCCAGGCAGTATGCAGGTCGCCGTAGATACATGGACGTGTCAGGGACTAAAGGGTCCTTGGTGCTGGACCTGTTTGGTCAGATAATCAAGGTGCAGCACCTGGATCAGGCTCCAGTGGCAAAGGGCGACACAATCCAACTCCCAGAAAGAGGTGCTACAATAAAGGTCTATGGCGAACCAGCTCGAGAGGTGCTTAACGACTTCTTGCGGTGCATCAAGACAGGTAGTACTCCAAGAGTGAGCATTGATGATGCGCTTTGTGTCATGGAGATAGTTGAAACCTCAAGACAGAGTGCAGAATCAGGTCAAGTACTTGATATCGAAATCAAGTCTAAGAAATGACTTGACCGTTTAGATGTGTTCGATCAGATGATACAATCTCAACATCCACGATGGTTCCAAGACTCAGGTCTTTTTGAACTATCACGACCTTGTATGACTCGTTGCGTCCAAGCATCCCGCCTTTGACACCTCTTTCAGTGATTATGACAGGACCAGACCACCCAATCCATGCTTCATTCGACTCAAGAAGAATATCATCAACAAGTTTAGTCAGGACTCGACTTCGTTCCTTCTTGACTGAAGTTTCTACCTTTTCCTTTGATTTTGATGCTAGAGTGTTCGGTCGGTCACCATACTTGGAGATGTTGGTGACAGAGGGTTTTATTCTCCTAATCACCTCTAGAGTTTCCTCGAAGTCGGACTCAGTTTCACCAGGAAATCCAACAATGATGTCGGTGGCAATGGTCGCATTCTTAAAACGATGTCTGACTCTCTCGACAACGCTTTCCCATTCACTCACAATATAGCGTCGTTTCATTGTCCCAAGGAGTCTGTCACTTCCTGATTGAAGAGGGACATGAAAGAACTTGAAGAAGTGTTCATTATCCATTACATCAATCAAGCCACTGATTGAACTCATCACTATGTTTGGATTGAACATTCCCAATCGGAATTTATGAGGGCCCTCAATTCCTCCAATTGACTGCAATAGATCAGGAAGCGTTTCGCCAGTGTCGCTCCCATAGACAGCTGCATCTTGAGAAGTCAGTCGAATTTCGCGATATCCGAGAGAAACGCATCGCTCTATCTTCTGATGGAGGTCCTTTATTGAATAGCTTCTTACCTTACCACGAGCAAACTTCACTGCGCAATAAGCGCAACTACCAAGACAACCCTCACAGATGGGAACTGTACAGATTACACTATCAGGTGGACCTGCAAACCACTTCAGTTTGTAGGCATTATCGGATTCGACGTGCCGAATGCCTCTTTCGCCTTCAAGTATCCGTGGGATGATAAGTGCAAGTGTTTCTATGGATTGGGGACCAAGTAACGCAGCAAAATCCGGCATGGCGTCCTCTACTCGTTCGAGGGAGATCTTTGGAAGACACCCAGTGACGATGACAGGGGTCTTTTCCCGGGAGAGTTCTTCTAGTCTATGGATAATCTTGTCCTCAGTTGGTTCCTTCACACCACATGTGTTCAGTAGAATTAGTTCTGCCTCGTTGATGTCTTCGACGCGTTGTCCTTTAATGGCTTTAAGACGTGCCACTATGATATCAGAGTCTGCCGTGTTCAGTGAACAGCCATACGTTTCAAGGTAGTATTTCAGACCCATACAAACCACGCCTAACCGCCTTGGACATGAGGGAGAATAGCAACCTCATCACCATGATGAACGACTATATCAATACCACCTAGAGTATCAACATCCTTCTTATTCAGCATAACTATAAGATTCCCGCTGATGTCATCCCCATGCATTATCAGCTTTCTTAGTTCCTTCCCGCCCAACTCAATCACTCTCTGCACAACCTGTCGGACTGTTGAGTCATTCGGAACCTCAATATCAATGACTTTCTCTTTCAGGAGCCTTCGGATGGGTCCGAAGGACTTGAACTTGACCTTCAAATATCCAACCAGTATAGCTGAAAGTAGAGGTATTATTCAGCCTTTTGATAGTGAGTTACTATCTCTTCCACAAGGTCATTCACCACTGAAATTATTTCTTGAATCTCTCCAGTGCTAGCATTGTCATAATGAATGCCTACGGTGACCACAGTTGGAACATCAAGAGCCTTGCAGATTTTCTCGGCGGCTGAGTTTGCCACTACATAGTCCTTATGTCCAGGGTATGTGAGTGTGCTGACGCTTACAGTCATCGCATCTCTGTAGTGACTCTGGGTGGGAAAAGCAGCAGCTACACTCCCAATATGGTGTTCATCACCACCATATATGGCAATTAGAAGATCATTCCCAATCTCCTTTGATTCCAAATAGATTGTGTGCTGGCCAGCTTTCTTCTTGACTATCATCAGCTCTCAGAGAGCTCAACTTACCTCTAACATTTTCGGTACGTTTCTATTCATTCTCCTCTCTCAGACGACTTTGGTACATCCTATATGACAGGGTGAGGGTTTTTGGATGAGCAGAACGGTACTCGTCCAAAAGACCAATCGCAGTAGAATAGGGAGCATTCTTCACCTTTTCAGGATCCTCATGAGCCTCTCTCGAGATTTTCTCAAGTACTGAGATGAAATAATCAAGCTCTTGACGAGACTCGGTTTCTGTTGGCTCAATCATCAGCGCCTCAGAGACTATGAGAGGAAAATAGACAGTGGGAGCGTGTACACCAAAATCAAGTAGACGCTTAGCCACATTCATCGCTGTGACTCCCGTTTCTTCCTTCAACTTTTCTGCAGAGATGACGCATTCGTGCATCCTGGGTGCATCCTGTGAATACGGCAAGGTGAAGCCAGGTATCTTTCGTACATGATGGGCAACATAGTTTGCGTTTAGAACTGCCACTTCAGAAGCACGTTCGAGACCCTCAGCACCCAGTGCATAAATATAGGCGTAAGCCCGAATCAATACACCGAAGTTGCCATAGAAACTTTTGACCTTTCCAATGGACTGGGGGTAGTCATAGTCTAGTTCAAAACTGCCATCATCCTTCTTCACAACTCGTGGGACAGGGAGAAACGCTTTCAGTTTCTCGGTGACACCAACCGGTCCCGCTCCAGGGCCACCTCCACCATGAGGAGTGGAGAACGATTTGTGGAGGTTCAAATGGACCACATCAAATCCCATGTCTCCTGGTCTGACCTTTCCCATGATTGCATTGAAGTTTGCACCATCATAATAGACCAGTCCTCCAGCATCATGTATAATATCAGTGATTTCTCCAATGTCTCTCTCAAATACACCAATCGTATTAGGGTTGGTGAGCATCAGACCGGCAGTCTTAGGACCAGCAGCCTCTTTGAGTGCGTCGAGGTCCACTAAACCATCCTTACTGGAGGGAAGAACAACAATCTTGTATCCAGCCATAGCTGCTGATGCAGGGTTAGTGCCATGTGCTGCATCTGGAATCAACATCTCTGTCCTCTGCTCACACTCTCCTGTGACACACCGGTGATACTCTCGCATCATCATGACTCCAGTCCACTCGCCCTGAGCACCAGCAGCCGGTTGGAGTGTCACTGCATCCATCCCAGTTATCTCACCGAGCCACCTCTCTAGCTCCCACATCAACTCAAGGGCTCCTTGAGTCATTGCTGTGTCTTGAAGTGGGTGTAACCAAGAAAAACCGGGTATAGTTGCAGCCCAGTTGTTCTCAGCGGGGTTATACTTCATTGTGCAACTCCCAAGCGGGTAAGTACCCAGGTTTACAGCAAAATTCATCTGCGAGAGTCTAGTAAAATGACGGGTTACTCCTGGCTCTGAAACCTCGGGTATGTTTGGAGGGTTCCTTCGGACCATTTTTTGAGGGATGATAGTACTAAGGTCTCCAGCTATTTTCTTCACATCAGGTTCAGTTGAGGGGAACGAGTGTCCTACAACTCCTGGGACAGACCTCTCAAAGATCAGTGGTTCTACCCACTTTGCCTGGCGACCTCTTGTGTCATCGGGGACATAAGACCTCATTCTATGGCACCTCCTTTGAAACAATGTCTTCCACAGCTCGAACCAGCTCATCCATAGCCTCTTTATTATGCACCTCAGTGACGCAGATGAGCATTGATTCGCCTAGGGCGGGAAACTCCTCTGTGAGGATTTTGCCACCATGCAGACCTCGCTTGAGAAGACCCTCGTGCACATCTCTAGCCTTGATCCCGTTCTCGAATCGAACAACAAACTCCTTCCAGATAGACTCCCCGACAGCAGGTGCGTGAACTCCCGGAATTTTATTGAGCATCTTGGAGGTATAATTGGCATTATAGGCGATGGTTTCGCCGACCTGCTTCAGTCCAGTCGGACCAAGAAGTGCCATATAGATTGTGGCTGTCACTGCAGCAAGCGCCTGGTTTGAACAGATGTTACTTGTGGCTTTCTCTCGTCGGATATGTTGTTCTCGAGGGCTGAGAGTCAAAATATATCCATCTTCGTAAGGTTCCTCTTCTGTTCTTGTCATTCCGACCAGTCTGCCAGGCATTTGATAGATGAGCCTACGATCATTTGTACAACCAAAAATCCCAAGCAGTGGTCCGCCAAAGGTCATAGGTACACCGAGATGCTGGCCCTCAGCCACCACAATATCTGCACTGTAATCACCAGGTGGTCGAATGAGTCCGAGGGATAGAACATCAACTCCCGCTACCAGTAGAGCGTCATTATCGTGGACTATTTTGCCTATCTCATCCACTTGGGGTTCAATAAACCCTAGATAGCTTGGGTTTTCAATATATACTCCTGCAACTCGTTCATCAATCTTGGACCTGAGGTCAGCAAGGGACATTAGTCCAGTCTGTTTGTCATAGTCAATCTTCTCTAGCTCGATGTCTGCAGGTTCGGTGTAGGTGTACAGGACTTTGTAGTGTTCTGGGTTTATTGTCCCGGGTACAAGAAATCGTGAGCGTTGCTTTTTGACCCGGACTGCCATCCTTGCAGCCTCAGCAACAGCAGTAGCCATGTCATACATTGATGAGTTCACAACATCGATATCGAGAATCTCAGCGAGAAGACTCTGATACTCAAAGAGGGTCTGTAGCATCCCTTGACTTACTTCAGCCTGATAACTTGTATACGACGTCAGAAACTCTGATCTACCAGCCAGTGCAGGAACCACTGCAGGAATATAATGCATCCCTGTTCCGGCGCCGAGAAAGACCTTTCCTGTGTTGGCTGGTGTGTTCTTATTTGCGAGTTCCTGTATCCTTCTAGTCACCTCAATCTCACTATGAGAATGAGGAAGATTTAGATCTTGCGTCAGTAGGAATTTCTCAGGAATGTTCGAAAACAACTCATCAAGACTCTTCCTACCAATCGACTTGAGCATGTCTTTCTCTGTTGCCTTTGTCATTGGTATCCAGGGATGCTTGTATTCCATCAATGACTCCACCGAATATCGGGTTTGATTGGGCGCAGCTGGAGCCCCAAATAGCCTTTCGGGTCGAACACTCATTGGTGTAATTGAGAATGATTTTTAACGACAAGGGAATATTCGACGCTAGCCACAGTTGTGATTGATATGAAACGCTGGTTGATGGATATCCTAGCCTGTCCTGTGAGTGACTGCAGAAGTCAACTCAGGTTGGAGGTCTTTGCTTCACACAACTTAGAATCCGACAGTGAGGATATCGAAGAGATTGACGAAGCGTTAATAACATGTCCAAAATGTGGTAGATGGTATCCTGTCATCGATGGGATAGCATGTATGCTCCCTGATAATCTTAGATTGGATGGGAAGCAGCGGATTGAGGAAACTAAATTCCTTGAGAGATGGAAAGAGCGAATATCCTCTAACATCATTGAGAGGGGAATTCCTTTCAGCCTGACTTCCAAAGACTGAGTTCAATCAAAGCGCAGTAGTATAGCCCCGTGGTGTAGTGGTCCAGCATTGAGGGTTTTGGCCTCTCAGACCTAGGTTCAAATCCTGGCGGGGCTACCACTATTTCTCGGTGGGACTTAGACCGTCACTAGGTTCAGCCATCTGGACACGAAATAGTCTCTTTACGTGGGAGAGAACAAGACGGTTTCCATTCACAAGAACATCGATATCAATATAGTCTTGAAGACCTGATGTCGAGATCTTCTTCTCCAAGACAGCTTCTACTTGGAAAACACCCGCCGGATTGTCCATTGCCACAGTGATTCGAAGTGGTTTTGTCGGACCACGCTCAAGAATGACATTATTGATAGCTAATGCACTGACTGAGTGTATATCGACCTTGCCCTTCTGGAATGGTACCTTTGTCCGACCCTTGGTCATGTCACATCCATCACCAAGCTTAGTGATTCCAGCTTCAAGGGTAAGGCATTGTGTGTCATCATCATGAGCGTAGATACCGTGAAGAATGAAGGAGAGAATGTCAGTGGCTTTCGCAGGGTCATCATAAATGTCTAGGAGCTTTGAGTCAAGGATAGGACTAGCTAAGTTGATTGATGCTTGTGGGTGTTCACTTCTGTGTACAACCATCCCAATATCATGAAGGTAAGTTGATGCAAGCACGATTAGCCGAGCATCATCTATGTCACCGATTCCTTCTGCTACCACGTTTGGTTGAAATGTTTCTTCTAGAATATTAAAAACCTTCAATGCGTTCCAGGTTGCGACTTCAGCATGCACTGGACCATGATCTGTGTAGCCTAATCTGGAAACAGCCATTCGATTTGCAGTACGAAGATAGGACTGGACTTTAGGAGATCCACTCAGGTACTGATACATCTCCAGAGCGCGTGACTCACCATTCAGCAATTCTCGTGCGCGGACATTCTCCCGTTGAATGAATTCATTCGTATTCATCATAAACTACCTACTCAGGGATAGATTCTCATCACTCTTTGTTTGATAAGAGTTACTTTGTGACTCTGGAGAGCGGGAGATATGGTCTAGGTAGATAGTGTATGCTTAGATATCTCCCGCTTCCTCTTGAAGCGACAACAGGATACGGTCACTAGCACTAGTGGCTTTCTGGATGGTCTTTAGATAGTCTTGGCGAGACTTCTCAAAAGCCACTCTACTGATTCGTTGTTTCTTCTTGCGCAACAGGAGTTGACGTAGACCAGCTTTCGCACCCTCTATTCTTTCGTCTTGGAGCTCGAGCTGTCCAACAAGATCGCGGTACCTAGCCCCATAGCTGATCAGGTCATCTCTTAGGCTAGGAAGCTGAATATCAATCTCATCAATCTGCTGCTTCAGGTCTCGCTCACGAATCATATACTCCCGCTTTTTCACCTTCCCTCTTCTCCGAGCCGCGTCGAGCTTCTCCAAGTCCATGTTAAGCGCAGTCTTCCTTGAGTAGAGGTTCGCAAACTCTCGGAGTAGTTCTGGTGGGGCACCGACTTGTTTTGGCTGAGAGTCAATGACACCCTCCTCATCTCTTGGTCCGGTCACTTCTTCAGGTAACTCCACCTTCCTCATAGCTACATAGATGAGCCCAATGAATCCAATAATTAGCGAGAAGATAGCAGGTCTTGCTGCTGCGCCAAGAGTGGTTCTATAGACTATTTCTAGTGACGGTGGATTTTGTCTGGTGGTGTTGTAAGAGGTATATCTCAGAGTCGCGTCGAAGACTCCATAGAGCATGCGATAACCTTCTGTTGCCTGACTGAGTGCAACGGATGAAGACAACACAACATCAACAATATGCTCTTTTATCAGAACATCGGACAAGACAGCCATTGGTACAGCGAGCTTGCTCCCAAGTTCTGTGGCATGCTGATAACTACTAGTCTGAATAATATAGTCGACTGTGAAGGTGTATCGAAATCCTGATTTCAAGCCATCACCAAATCTGTCTGCATCAAGATTTACATTCACGGTGCTCGTTTCATTAAACTCACCATAACTAATGAGATTCTGAGTCCGCGCCAGAATGCCAACCTGATCATATACTTTGATTGATTTGGAGTAGGCAGGTACTATGAACTGAATACTGTGAAGGATTGCTGAGCCAGTATTATCAAGAGAGATTGTTTCCCTATAGGTCAACCATCCCCATGCATCCACCGTTACTCGAGTAATGCGATTAGCGACAACCTGTGTGTTGGTGAGACGAATACGTGAAGTAAAGTTATTGGATGCGAATGGTGCTAAGTTGGTGTCGATGGAGTCGGGTATCTCTTCGCCCGTGACCAAGGAGCCACCTTGTTCAAAGACTAGGCCAAACTCTGCATGACGAATAACATATGGGAGATATGGATATTTCAGGAAGGTCAGTTGGAACTCCCATGTTCCAGGGTTTGTAAGCCTGAATAGTGATGTCATGTACATCTCTGTCGAGAATGTATATTGCTCTTCAAATCCAATGGGATCGTTGAATTGCAATCTCCAATGCAGCATACCACTTGAGTCGTGAAGACGGGTAATAACAATCTCATTTCCATCTTCATCAATCCCAGTGATTGACAGGAAATATGAGGCGTATTTTGTTGGCAAATACAAGTCAATGAAGTTGATTGGAATTGAACCATTGTTGATTATCGTAAAGGTATCATCCACTACAGATCCATAATGGATAGTAGGACCAACCTTACGCTCAACGTCCATCTTCATTCCCAATAGAGGAGAATAGGGTCTATCAATAGTTACGTTTATGCTGCTTGTGGCAGTGGCATTTGATAGATCTGTCGCATTGAATGTTAATATGTGGGCACCCTCAGCAAACTCTGATAAATCAACATTAGATTCCCAGAATCTAGAGAGAAAGTTGTAGCTCAGGGGATTCCATTCATTCTGATCAATACGGTAGGACGAGGATATCACCAAGTCATCTGTAGCATTGAGTTGGATGTTCACAATCCACTCAAGAACAGCATCATCATCTGGATTCTCGATGATTAGGACTGGTGGAGTATTGGGCGAGAAGGTAAACATGGCTGGTTCCGCCCAGTATGTATGTTGTACTGGTAACCCGTTCAACGTTTCGCTATTTCCAAACATGAACACAAATGGAAATTGGATGTCTATGTTACTGAGTAATGGGATATCATGAATGTCTGTACTATTGAGTAGTATCGCATATTCGAGTTGTGTATAAGTGCCATTGTCAGAGCCACCAGCTTGCAGAATTCTTGACTGGTCTGTGTCAGGGAGGTGTTGGAACGTACTCGTCCCATAATCGTCACTGTATGTAACTTGACCCTGGTCAGCCGGGTTGTCCAGCTCGTCAATAGTATTTCTGTAGATTCTTCGCAGTTCAATATCATAAATCAGGTCCTGCCCATAGAGTTCGTGGTTTTTATCGGTATATGCTTGGTCTGCAGGGATTATGAAGTGACGCTTCTCACCAACCCTCATTCCAATAATAGCGTCCTTGTACATCTGGAGCGCAGGTACATCTTGAAGAGGTTGAGTAGATTCGATGTCAGGATAATCGGACTCTTGGATTACTGTACTGTTTCTCAAGCTAAGTATGTAATGCACTGTGACTGCATCTGTAGGTACAACTCGCCAATATGCCTCAAGTGATGAACCTGGTGAATATCCTACAATGATGTCACTGTTGTTCAAGCCAGCAACAGTGAAGCCATCGGTGTAGTTCTGCCATGCGAAACCAATCCAGCCAGATGTTCTTGCTTCTAGACCAATGTACAAAACGGTGCCATTATGTTCAGCATAGACTTTGACCCCAGTCACTGGATCGATGTAGGTTCTTGTGTATTCAGTTGGGTCGATTATTCCATCAGTGATCCCATAGTAATCATCAACATAGGGAATGGAGAGATTCACTGCGGACTCGGCTAAGGTTGACCCTAGGTCCTTATTTTGAGCCAAGTAATTTGATTCCAGAGTTTCTGAGATGGGAGTGATTGCCATGATGCTACTCATCACTAATAGTGTGAGTAGTAGCAGGGTTCCTATCCTTCTATTCAACAGGCTCAATACAAATCACCATGATTTCATTGGGGTTTCTGTCTAGCTGTTTAGGATTCCAGTAGACGGGGAGTGGGTCGCTCGAGCTTCTGGTTTGTTATTATAGATTTCGGATGTTGAAAGCCTGCACAAACACTCCGAAAAGGTCAAAATGGGTATGAAGTGCGTTCATGCATCGGAAGTGGTCTATGTGATCCCGGTACTCATGGCATTGGTTGCAGCATTTGCTGTTGTCATCCTGTTCATGCCCGGAGCTATCAGAATGCTTCGTGACGCAGGAAAGTTTGGAATCGATGTTCATAAACCAGAGAAACCTGAGATTCCAAAGGGGGGAGGGTTCATAGTCCTCTTCGCAATAGTGTTCGGAATTCTTCTGGTCATAGGTATCACAACATTTCAAGACCATGCGGAAGTTCGTGAGGGGCTGTTAGCAGCCTTGGTTTCAATCCTAATGGCAGGAATCATTGGACTTCTTGACGACACGTTTAACTTCAAGACTAGGACGAAGATTGCTCTTCCACTAGTAGCCTCCATTCCAATGGTTGCTGTCAGTGTGGGAAATCCAACAATGAGTATTCCATTCATTGGTACCATCAATTTTGGCCCATATTACGCTCTCATCATAGTCCCCTTGATGATGACCTTCATTGTGGATTCTACTAACATGTATGGTGGCATGAACGGGCTCGAGGCGGGTCTCAGCAGTATCAACTCTGCTGCGATTCTCCTCTATCTTATTTTGGCCCCCTTCGTTGATGGACACATGATGACAACTGCGCAAACAGATGCTGGGGTGGTCGCTGGAGCACTGTTAGGAGCATCTATCGCATTTCTTATTTTCAATAGATTTCCTGCTAAGATATTGCCAGGAGATGTTGGAAGACTTCCGATTGGGGCTGCGATGGCATCAGCATTGATTCTGGGCAACATGGATAGATTGGCCATCATAATGTATGTACCATTTATGCTCAACTTTCTACTGTACATCATATATCGTTTGTATATCAAGCGAAAAGGAATCGAGTATGCGAAGTTCGCATCTCCAAGAGAAGATGGAACTTTGAAGGTGATTGGTCCATTCACAATATATTGGATACTACCACATTTCTTCAAGACTATGACGGAGAGGCGAAATGTGCTTTTCCTTTTGGTTCTACAAGCAATCATTGCGTTCGGAGCTGTGGTGGTGCTCCTCGTTGGATATCCGTTTGGAGTAGGTATAATTTAGCTTATCTTCTTGGAGAGATATGTGTCAACAACATAGTCCATACCAAACCTACTGAAGGCTTGCTGTTCGGCCTTGACCCTTAACTTCTTGAACTGTTGGATGTGGTCTTGCCATTCTGAGGAACTATACCGAACATCATGTGCAAGCTCATCTAACCTTTTGAGGTCAGCATCGATCATCGGTTCTGATGGTAATGAGTATTGAACTATATCTTCAGGAGTGACGCCTATCCATTTCGCATCAGGAATCGTGAGGTCCTTAATGTGGGCTGAGTTCGCGCTACCACTGATAACAACTTTCGCGATGTGCATACCCCAAGGATCACCATCTGTAAAGAGATATACTGGTAGTCCAAGGATTGCGTTTAGATTTCTCATCAGGCGTCTCGTAGACCTAGGGGGTTGTCCACCAAGTTGTATCAGTACCGCTTTGAACCGTTTCCATGCTTTGGTTTCGATTAATCGAGAGAACATTCCTCCTGACTCCACAGCTAAGACAATTTCAGCCTTTGACTCGATAGGATCAGCAGTCATAAGAGCGGGACCCACTGGCAAGCCGTCTGGGCTCACAGTTAGGTCAATCTCCCGCCCTTCATACCCCGGAACAGTGTAACACATCACGACCTCACCATAGATTGAGGAGTGTTCTTCAGGATAGATGCCGAAACTTTCGCGCGGAAGACCTGTGATGCATTCGAGGTCAGTCACAATCCGGTCTGACTCAGACTGCTCTGAAAAGCCTACACCAAAAGCTTCCGATGAGTAGTAGAGGTCCCTCAGTGAACTGGTCCTGGATGTTTTCAGGAGTTCCTTGGCAAAGGATGCCACCCAGGTCAGTTGCGCAAAACGCTTCACATGTTTCACATTGCTGGAATCGCGAATGCTGCGTGATGGGCCAAGGACATAGTGATTGGTGTCTTCATTGTACACAATATTACTGGTCGTTCGATCAGGAATCTCAAGTATTGGATACCGTTTCTCGTGCAATGCTTGGACTATCTTCTCGCCCAGTGATGTAAGAGTTTCAATCGCTGGTTTTGACTCATTCATCTTGACTCACCTCAAAAAGCTGTTTTACCAACTCATCGGTGGATGGTACTTCATCTTGACCAGCTAGAGTTGTACTGAATCGAGCGATTTGTCTAAATGATCTTGAGAACTCCCTCATTTTCTTGACTTGACGAGCGCTTCGTCTGGACCTATCATTGAGCCTCCCAAGCTTTCTTCCAAGCTCCTTAAAGAGGTGGTATGTTTCGTGCTCAATCTCTGGAATAGATGCAAGTGATTGTTTTCCTGCGGCCCTGAAGGGAATCTTAGTAGAACATAGATGCAGAAATAATGCAACTGGCTCGCAAGACTTCGCATTGTACCTTGTCCAATTAATTCTCTTTAGGACACGCGTCATGACACCTTCACTGGAGTCATAGAGTAGGGGCACTCTATTCACAAATCTATAGAGCGTTGGTACATCAGAACGAGGAAATTCATCTCCAATAGCAAGAATAGCCTCAAGCGCCAACGGATTGCCTTGCCATTCAGTGACACCACGACTGGCATATTCAACCAACTTGGCATTGAAGACAGAAACCACACCAGTCAAGAATTCGTCTTTACCGATGGTACTGAGACATCTGCTATCTGGTCGTTCAAAGCCATCATACTTTCTAAGAGCTTGTGCAAGCTGAGAGAGTTCATCTCTTGTGAATTCAGACATGAGGCGGTTAGGATTCAAATTCATGAACCTAAGAAAGCGTGCTGAGGTTCTTGACCCAATCTTTTGGAAACAGCTTTGGAGGAATGAGTCAAGACTCTTCTCGCTATGTCTTGAGATGAGTCTACGAAGGAGTTCCATATCGACTGACCTTGGATGTGGTTTTGTTGCTCTTATTGGAGCAGGCAGAGTTTTGGACCAGCCACCCAACTCCAGAACAACCTCATTATCAATCTTCAGAGAGAACTTAGCGTGAGGCGTTGACACAGTAGAAAGGCGTATGTACTCGACAATTCGGTCTAATGACCGTTTCAGATCACCTCTCAACTGGACTGTGACTGTGGTACCGACGGCGTTTCGAGAGAGTTGTTCTTTGCTCTCAACCAGGGGACGGTTGTTCTCAACATCGACTAGTAGTTTATAGAGAACCCCCTTGGAAGTGTGAGTTTGTGTGTGAATAACTACTGGCGAGTCTGTGGTGATTTGACCATATAGAATGGCCATTGTGACACCCAAACCGAAGGTTCCTCTTTTCTGCTGTTGCGAGTATTTACTCCCATAAAGTACTCGACCAAAAGCAGATGGAACCTGTTCTGGAGGAACCCCTGTACCATTGTCGGACACGGTAATCATTATTGTATCTGCATTTATGGTTTGGATGTCTATCTCTAGCATTGGTTGTGTCTGAGCATCTTCGCATGAGTCAAGGCTATTCTCAACCAATTCTCGAATAGTTGAATAGGCTGCCTGCGTAGGATTGCCAAATCCAGCCATCTGTTGGTTCCTATAGAAAAACTCTGCAGGAGAGATGCTTTCAAAACTGGCATCTTGGCTCTTTGGATGACTCATTCTACTCTTGTATCAAAAAACGGGCTAGTCATATTAGACGAGGTATTACAGACATTATAGGTCAGTATCTTCCCAGAGCTCAGCCCTCTGACGATTTATGTCTCTACGCATTCGCTCCAAACGGGAGTAGACAGCACTATGTGGTGCTCCTGATATGAGCATATCAATGGCTCTTCTTGCATAGTCCAGACCAGGATTCATGCCAATTATAGAAATGGTCTTTCCATATACAGACACCTTGGTTTCTGTGGTCTGCTCAATGACTCTTCTTGTACGACCATTCTCTCCAATGATACGTCCAGCAACTCTTTTCATCTGATTCTGTGAAGACCCAACAACCTCCCGTAAAGAAATCACCAATAGTTGCATGTCATCATCAATTAGCGAAAACGCGTTCTTAGGACTGAATCCACGGGCCATAGCTCGAATTATGTCACGAGCCTTCCAAGCCAAAACAGGGTCCTCAGTATTTTGGGGGGCAGTAATGGTTACAACTCCCTCAGAGTTCACATCTATCTTGACGTTTGTAAGTTGTTCTACACGACGCCTGACTTTACCATTCCGTCCTACAATCACACCAACCCTGTCTTCTGGCACCTTGATTGTTTCATGATAAAGCATTCACTTTTCACCTACTGCAACTATATATTCTGTGATGACCTGTGGGTCTTCGGTATCAACGCCCAGTTTTGTGAAGTAAGTAGTCATGTTTTGAATGTCACGGAATAGATACTTTTCCGCATAGTCATGTCCAATCAGAACAGATTGGGACACATCAATGAATACAGGTCTTCTGAGCCATAGGATGTTATATTCAGAGAGGTCGGCATGTACAAGACCTGCTTTTGTGTAACCATTTTCTATCATACGAGTGATCTCATTGAATGTCCTTACTGGGGAAGGGATTTCTACATTTTTGAGTAGAGGCGCTGGTAGATTCCTCTTCGTGTCTCCTATGAATTCCATAACTAGAACATTGCGTTCGAGGTCTAGTGGTTTTGGAACTCGGATTCCTGCTTCATAGTACCTTGTGAGATTCTTGTATTCTTTTGTTGCCCATTGAGGAATCAAAGACCGACTGCGACGCTTTACTCGCTTGAACCGAGGATCTCCTATGATATATTCAAGCATGAAGTCAGTTTCAGCTGTAGAAACCCTGTAAATCTTCACAGCAACAGGTTTTCCATCAGTATTCTCTCCACGATATACATTTGCCTCCTTTCCAGTACTAATCACACCATGCAATGCACGAATTGTACCCCGGTTAAGGAGCTTGTAGAGCGTCTTGAGCGTGGGGGGGTCAATGACACCCTCAACTACTTTGAACTCGTCATCGTCCTTCCGACGTTTTTGCTTCCGACGGTCGAGTTCTGAGATTATTTTCTTGTGTTGCTCATCAGCTCGCGTCAACAGGTAATGCCTTCCTAAATACTACTGATATGAAACCCCTTGAAGTTAGCAATTCTACTCAAAAAAGCCTTGACTTCTCCTCAGAACATCTTCAGAATGCCTTTCTTCTGTAACCAGTCTATCTCGTTACCCCTATATCGGTAAATCACATCACACTTCTCATCACTCTGAAAATCCCAAGGGGTGATAAGGACGGTGTCCCCGATTCGCATCCAGACACGCTTCTTCATCCTTCCAGGAATCCGACCTATGCGGATATTCTGATCTTCACACCTGACTCGAACTCTATCAAATCCAAGCATCTGAATGATGATTCCAAACATCTCTCCATCATCACGTCTTGGGGTCCTCACTCTAAGAGGTTCGTCTGGGTTAACACCTTGTTGCGACTTTTTGCCGCCTGCCTTTTTTCGGGACAAAATAATCCTCCGACTTGTCGCTGGACTATACCGTCCTATAGCGACTGTTGCTGGATTCAGGTAGAGGCCATTTAAGAGTACCGAAATCCCAACCTATTCCGTAGGAAGCAAATAGAACTCATCCTCAAGAAAAACCCCATACACGATGTTTCCAACATCAATTGTTTCAAGGTTATTTTCGTCTATATCTCTTATCTCAAAAGTCTTTGAGTCCATCAGTTGGATAGGTTGCCCATGGACCTTAGTCGTAACCATAAACTCACGTTTTTCATCCTTTGAAGCGAGATATTCAAGAGTCTGCCATTTGGAGCTTTTGGGGTTCATTGTGAATCGTTGCCGTTGGACCAGATCGAAGCAGGTCAATCCACTCTTGCCCATTGCCATCACCTGACAAGGACTACCAAGAACCTTGACAAAGTCACCTAGACCAAACCTGGGCAATCGAATTAGGATGGTTATACGGAACTTGTCTTTTCCTACTTTGTCTTGACCGACTAGTTTGTAGTTCTGCTTTCGCTCGGCGAGATATTGTGACTCAAGGAAATCAGCAATGGATTGGCAGAGATGATTAGAGCCCAGTTGGAAGTCCAAACCATATCTATCACTGCTGATTTTCGTGACAAAAGCCTTGTCATCATGGCCATACTGTGCAACAGTCATCTCTGTCACAGTCCGAACAATGTCTTCTTCCTCATCTTCTGATAACTGTCTTCCGTCGGCACGTACTTGGAGTGTCGCTTCATAGTATCCCCCACTCATCATGCCACATGTATCGCAGGTTCCATATGAAAACCGGACCTCTACATTGTACTTTTCCTCGTGTGCGGGGAGGTCTTGGTGAGATTTCCCAATGGCTCTCAGAGCAACATGTAAGACTTTGTCTAGTCGTTTCTCTTCCTCAATAATGACCTCTATTTCTTGACCAAGGGGTTTGACTTCACTGTCAAGGAGAATATCTAGTTGGTGTGGCCAGAGATCTTCTGAATTGGCATCTTCGAGTGTCAGTTTCTTCCAACCACCGGGTATCTTCACCGAACCACATCTTTTGCAAGCGACCAATGTCAGCGGTGTACTAACCTCAATCAAAGGATGTTCTTTGTTATAACAGTCGATACAGAGACCATCCAGTGATGCGGGTTCTCCACACAGATAACAGGGGGCTTTCATTTCAACCAACCTGAGTGTGTCATACAAATTCGCTTAAAACGTGGACTGTTAGGTACAATCAACAACCACAATTCTTTTGTCAAGAAGCTGGAGTGATAAGTCATGCCTCGAAAGAAGCTCCATAGAAGGGTCACACGCGAACCCCCAGTTTCGGTATACAAACCAGCAGGGATTCCAGCAAAAGACCTCGAGGAGATATTGATATCCATCGATGAGTTTGAGGCAATCAAGCTGTCTGATTTTGAGGGGCTGAGCCAGAGGGATGCGAGTTCAGTTATGCGCATCAGCCAACCCACATTTAACAGGATATTGGCGTCAGCACGGAACAAGGTAGCAAAGGGTCTTGTACAAGGCTATGTTCTTCGAATTGAGGGCGGGAGATACGTTCTCGCAGATGGAACAGGGATTCTTGAGTGCCTTGACTGTGGATCAACCGTTGATATGTCATCCAGTGACAAGAGCAAGTGCAAGGATTGTGGATCCACTCGTTTGCGTTGGTTACGATGGGACAAAAAACAGAGAGATGGTGAAACCTAGTTGAGTATGCAAAAGATTGCTGTAACCGCAGATATTGATAACGGGCTTGATAGTCCCGTGAGTCATCATTTTGGTCATTGTCGTGCATTCATTGTTTCAACTGTCGAAGATGGCGAGATTGTTAAGGTTGAAACTGTGCCAAATCCAGGACATTCGAGCTGTTCAGAGCCTGTTAATCAACTTGCTAGCCTTGGAGTAGATGTTCTCATCACTAAGGGGATGGGGATGCGACCCTTCATGGCGGCTCAGCAAGTAGGCCTGACAATTATCAGGAGCAGCAATGTAACCGTTGGTGATGCGATAAAGACATACCTGCAAGGGGTTGGTGAGTTAATGAATCGGGATGGTCTCTGTGGAGGTGGCGGTAGTCACGATGGAGGTTGTCAACCCTAGAGCTTGACCCACTGTGCGTGAGGATGTCCTTCGATGTATAGGACGGCCTGCTCATGAACAAGCCCCGCGTTCATCGCAGCTTCGACAGTTCTCTTTCCAACCATGTTAGCAATTGTAGCCTTTTCTAGATGCTGCATACAGGTACTCAAATCGACTAGGTCTCCACCGTAGAACTCCTCACTGACCTTGAAGAATATGTCACCTTGTTTGAGTGTCTTTCCCAGGAGACTCTTGTCACACATTGCCACAACATAATGCTCGTGAGTTTCGCTGACACGCAAGTAGACCTGCACCATAACAGAAATCCCTCCATAGCTAGACTGGTCGAATTGCTGTTCGAGCCCCACAAGCGCTACATACAAGCAGATATACTCCGGACTCTTTATGGATCTCCGTATCAGGACGAGTACATACCGGACAGATAACGTAGGAATCGATGTAACGATTGACAAGTTCATCTAAGAGTTCTGCAGTAAATTTTCCATTGAAGAGGGCTTGACTACCTTCCATGATACCCGCAGTTCCAAGTTGTCCTGAAACAAATTTCAAGACCTCTCTTCCGGGCCGATTCAGAACATTGATGATTTCTTGAAAATTCTGCCAGATGCTTCTATTACCTTGGACCATTAGTTGAACATCAGGAACCTGAAATCTCTCTCCTGACCTCTTGAAGGCATCTTCTGGGACCTGTGAACGAGCCCTGTCCAGCAGCTTGTCATATTCGTCCATACTTGGTTTCTCTCTTTTACGCTATTGAAGGTATTGTTTCGGCGGAAGACGTCGATTGTCATGAGATTTATCTATAGGTCAGAAACACGGAATTGCCCGATACTGACCTCGTTGAGCGCACCTTCCGCAACAAGATTGAACACCTTTGTCTGAACTTTCTCAGAGTCCTGTCCCTTTTTCTCGAAGTATGCCACAATGTCTCTCAGAGAAATTCCCTCCGGTGGTGCCTCCAATCTTACATAGGCAAGAATATCATTTGCAAGCTTACCAGAAACAGAAACACTGGGAGTAGTTAGGATCTCCTGCTGTTGCTCTATGGTTTCTGGTGTTGAAATGCCACTACGATTAAGAATCGCCTTATATCGCTCTAGGAGATGAAGACTCATGTAGTTTGGATCAGTCAATTCTCGAACTATCTCAGGCATCACATAGACCTCTTCATTGTACTCTCGAACCCTACCAACAACAAGAGCCAGTATGTTCTCCTTTACACCTTCCAGCAGAGATGCATCCTCTTCGCCCCATACCTTTACTCCTATGGTGTCAGTTCCATCATCCACGGTGATGCTCTCGAAGCGTTTCTTTCCAGTGTCATCGCCTTCCCTGTAGAACTTGTTTACAACAAAACCTACAAGCACAACTCGTCTCAGTTCAACACCAAAGGGGGAAATTACATGGGGTCCATTGTCATTTGAAAATGAACCACTAGTGATATCAGAGATGGATGCTCTGACCGCTGTCATTCTCTCTCTCATTTGAGCCATTCACCCTTGTCCTACTACTCCTTTGTCGTGTCACTATATATCCGTCACGGAAGTCAGAAGAAGTCAGACAACGAGCTCTGGTGGGTAGACCCACGCATCTCCTTCAGTGCAGTTGTAAGTCGCTCTAGTGACTTTTCAACCCGGGCTTCGCTGAAGTCATGCTCTGTGCATAGAATTCTATGAAGGTCGTCTGAGTTGGGACTAGCCCACTCTAGACCTTTGACCTTCATATGTGGTGGATGAAGGAAGAGGTTTCTTATCTCTTGATATGGAATTTGCTGAAGCTCATCATACTTCCCTCTGTCTTTGACATTCTTTGAACTCCTAAACAGAGCTTCAAGCTCTTCTAGAGAGCCATGTTTCTTTATCAGCTTCAAGGCTGTTTTTTGCCCAATGCCAGTTACACTATCATTGTAATCTGTACCAACAAGAATTGCAATATCAATAAGTTGTTCTCGACTGACCCCCAGCAGACGGAGGTTCTTATCAAGATCTATCAACTCGGGAGAGATCATTATGTCAGTCCTAGAACGACCACCGCGACGTCTTCCAGAGATAGAGAGGTTTCGAATCATCAGAGGACAGTTGTATAGCAGAGAGTCATTATCTTGACTAGCACTGGCCCACACCATATCTTCACGAGCCATCTGTGCGGCCAATGCCTCACCTTCAGATGGTGCCTGAATTACTGGAATACCTAGGGCAGTTAGCAAAGTCTTAGATTCTTCAATCATAGGAGTTGTTAGTCTTGAACTCCCCTTTGCGGCCTTCAGGGCATCTTCAATTCTCCCCTCTTCCTTGGCTGATTGCCATTCGACATATGCAGCCTCACGAATCTCTCTCCTCTTTTGAACCTCCTTAGCCTTCAATGATGGTGGCTCACCATCAAATACATAGACAGGGTAGATACCATTCTCTAACAAGTTTATGTTCCTATAGAACAATCCACTCAAATGGCTGGTGACCCGTCCCTGTCTATCAGTCAGTGGCGTGCCATCGGGCTGCCTGATGCTCGAGAGGAAAGCATAAATCGTGTTGAAGGCATCAATAGCGATTTTCTTTCCTGACATGTCAGTGAGAGAAATCGGGGTCGCATCAACAATGTCACCCAGTTTTGTGCCCATTTGATCATCTCCTTCGTCATTGAAAGAATCAATGGTATCTCAAGAATATATGCTTCCGGATGATACACTTCGGCAGATTTATAATAAACTCATCAGCACGGGCCCAAAACTGGTATCTTAGGTATCAGAAAACCTTCTGGTGATAACTTGGCGACTATGAAAGCTATCAGGTGTACTTCATGTCACGCATCTGTTTCTCCGCAGGAGGAATCTGTGAAATTTCAATGTCCATCTTGTGGAGAATTTACCATCTGGAGATGTGAGTCGTGCAGACGTTTTTCAAACAGGTACACTTGTCCGAATTGTGGGTTCGAGGGGCCATAGTGGCATTTGGGAGATGAGATGAAGTGGCACGAGTTGTGATGACCCTACGAATTATGCCCGAGGATGTTGAGGTGGACTTGGACGACTTGCTTGATAGGATAAAAGCTGTGATTCCAGAGGGAACAGACCTGGGAGCAACTGAAACTCAACCAGTAGCATTTGGCCTTAAAGCGCTTAGAATGAATCTCGCAAGAGATGAGTCTATGGGAGGTACTGATGACATAGAATCTGCCATTAGCGCTCTTGAGGGTGTATCACAGGTCGAAGTGGAAAGGGTTTCTAGGATGTAGTAGGCGCGTATTCCACATGTGTTTGACACTCACAGAATCACTTTATCAGGTTTCACGCATCTATAGAGCCAGAAGAACCAGTTCCGTATCGGATTATATTGGTAGATAAAGAAACATTGAATAGCAGAAACAAGACGGATTTCACTGATTTGACAAACTCCGTCGTGTTTCTCATACTATAATAATGATATAGGAGGATGCTTCAAAGAAATGGTCGAGATTACCCTTAAGGTCGCAGAAGCTGAGCATAGAGATATTGGTAGATTCATAGTGCGTATTGATGCCGTTTCAATGGAGAAGCTGGGAGTCAGAACTGGAGACATCATACAGATTAAGGGCAAGAGATTGACTGCTGCCATAGCATGGCCAGCTTATCAGGGGGATAAAGGCAGAGAGATTATCAGGATGGATGGTCGAATCAGGAGAAACGCAGGCGTAAGTCTGAGTGAGAAAGTGACAGTTACTCGGGCTAATGAAGAACCAGCTAAGAATGTTACACTAGCTCCCACGTCGGTCCCTATCAGACCAGAACCACGATTCGAGGAGTTTGTAAAGAGAAAGCTCCTGAATTGTCCTGTGACAACACAGGACACTGTTTTCATTCCAATCCTTGGAAGGGCTATTCCATTCAAGGTCACATCCATAAAACCAGCAGGAACTGTTGTAGTCCAGCATTCAACTATCCTTGCCATTGCTGAGAAACCAACGGGGGATGTTGTTGGTGCAGCACAGGTGACCTATGAGGAGATTGGCGGGCTATCTGATGCCATCCAAAGAATTAGAGAGATGGTGGAGCTCCCAATGAAACATCCTGAAATCTTCAAAAGACTGGGTATTGACCCACCACGAGGGCTCATCCTACACGGTCCACCAGGTACAGGAAAGACACTGTTGGCAAAGGCGGTTGCTGGTGAGTCTGAGGCCAATTTTGTACATATTAATGGTCCAGAGATTATGTCCAAGTTCTATGGTGAATCAGAACAGAAACTGAGAAAGATCTTCGAAGAAGCCGAAGAGAATGCACCGAGTATCATATTCATTGACGAGCTGGACGCAATTGCACCCAAGAGAGAAGATGTACAGGGTGAAGTTGAGAGACGAGTAGTCGCTCAGCTGCTCGCGACAATGGATGGTCTGAAGGCACGCGGCCAAGTCGTTGTCATAGGAGCAACAAATCGTGTGAATGCACTTGACCCAGCTCTTCGACGACCAGGCAGGTTTGACAGGGAGATTGAGATTGGAGTGCCTGATGAAACGGGAAGACTGGAAGTACTCCTCATTCACTCGAGAGGAATGCCATTGACCACAGAGGGAGATGGTACAGTAAACCTGCAGAACCTAGCAAAAATCACACATGGGTTCGTAGGTGCAGACCTCCAAGCACTCTGTAGAGAGTCAGCGATGAAGGCACTAAGGAGGTACCTTCCACAGATTGACCTAGAGGCGGATGAAATTCCTCAGGATGTATTAGAAAAACTGGAAGTGCATAATGGCGATTTCTTGGAGGCACTGAAAGAAATACAACCATCTGCTGTGAGAGAGGTGTTTATTGAAGTCCCTGATGTGAAATGGGATGATATTGGAGGATTAGACCAAGCAAAACAAGAGCTGAAAGAAGTTGTGGAATGGCCTCTAAAGAAACCGGAGTCCTTTCGTCGACTGGGCATCACACCACCCAAAGGAGTACTCGTTTTTGGACCGCCAGGTTGTGGAAAGACTCTCTTGGCAAGAGCTGTTGCGACTGAAAGCGAAGCAAATTTCATCAGTGTGAAGGGCCCTGAGCTTATATCAAAATGGGTCGGTGAGAGTGAGAAAGCAATTCGGGAGATTTTTAGAAAAGCGAGGACAGCGGCTCCAGCCATTATATTCTTTGATGAGATTGATGCTCTGGCACCAACAAGAGGAGCAGGAGGAGGCGATCCTGGTGCAGTTCACAACCAAAGAGTGATTAGCCAGCTCCTGACAGAGATGGATGGATTGGAGTCAATGAAGGACATTGTTGTTATCGCTGCAACAAACCGTCCGGAATTGATAGACAAAGCGCTACTTCGAACTGGCAGGTTTGACAGATTTGTCTATGTTGATGCTCCGGATGCAAAAAGCAGGAAGGCTATCTTTGAGATCTATACCAAAGGTATGCCACTGGATAATGATGTCAAAAAACAGCTTGGAAAACTAGTTGAAATGACGGAAAACTATGTGGGCGGGGATATCGAAGCAATCTGTAGAGAAGCGGGAATGAGAGCTCTACGAGAGGACATGGAAACCGAGATTGTTTCTTGGAAACACTTTGAACAAGCAATCGAGTCGGTGCATTCCTCAGTGACTAAGGAGATGTTAGAACGCTACAGAAAGATGGACCAGACTCTTCGCAGGACCACTGAAGCAGACTCTGCGACTCATGCTATGTACGGATGATCTATTGGGGTGAATTGAATTTGGTACCGTGGAACTCAATGCCTATGACGAACCTGATTGTTGATATTGTGAAAAAGCGACGAGGGGTCATCTTAGATGATGAGCTCGAAAGAGCATTGAAGAAAGAGCTTGGTAAAGAGCCTAGCGAATCTGAGCTCAACGAAGCCTTGTTGCAACTCGAAATAAACGGACTTGTACATGTAAGCCAAATAACCAAGACAAAACGTCGAATTGAGGTCATCACTGAAGCAGAATCCTTCCTCGCAGTAGATGAGGATTAGAAATCAGGGGTCATCCCAATGAAAGGAAAGAGAGTCCTTGCAGCGGGAAAATTCGACATCTTACATCTTGGACATATCTCCTATCTCGAACAGGCTAAAGAGTTGGCAGGTGAGGATGGTGAGTTAGTCGTTGTCATAGCGCTTGACAAAACCATTCTAAGAGAGCGTGGAGCGCCACCTGTATTTCCACAAGAGCAAAGACGAAGAATCGTAGAATCGTTAAAGTATGTTGACAAGGCTGTGATTGGTCTGGACACGGATGACCACACACAAATTGTTACTGAGATTGAACCAGACATCATTGCCTTGGGATATGATCAAAATACAGACATGAGCTCTTTAGAAGCCCTTTTCTCTAGTGCTGGTCTGAACACTAAAATCGTGCGATTGGAAAAACGTGAGGCGGATGGTCTCTGTTCTTCTACATTAATCAGAGGGCGTATAATCGATTATTATCGGGAAAATGGAACACCACGATAGAAATCAGATGATGAGTTCTCCCCTCGCTTCAGCCTCACGCATCAGTTCCATCTTTCTATCTCGACGATCGAATTCCCACTTCCAGAGAACGTATGTCAATCCAGCAAGGATTACGATAAGGACCACTCCAAGGACTGTGCCTTCACCAAGGGGAAAGTGTGCTACGAAATCACGCAAAGGACCAGGATCACCACTGAAGTATGGCCAATTGCAAATTAGTCCAAATGTATAGAGAAAGCCAACCACTACCATCTCTTTCATGTACCCACTGGCGTGTTCATCCTTTTCAAAGAGAACCACGACTGGTGCAAGCCAGTATAGATACCACGGCATGACCCACCGAAAGACAAAGAGTATTCCAGGCAATAGATAGAGGTAGAGATACTTGAGCTCGAGGAATTTCTGTCGAATAGACTTCCCTTCAAGATCCTTCCTTGTTGGCAAATATGGTCTGATTGTCAGTAGCATAAAGAAGGCATAGATGAATATCGGAATCGCTGCTGGTGGCCACCAATAGTAGGAAATTGGATCAACAGACAGATCGGGTGTGCCCCATAGCAGACCCGGGAACATAGAGTTTACAATATACACACTATACGTGGATGTGTTGAGAAAGTGTGAGATAAGAGACTCAAAACTGGCTCCAAAGAATGACGGAATTACGGAAACGAACAATGAGCCAATAAAATATACTGATGATACTGGATTTATGAGAAAGAAGATGGGGAAAACTACAACGGAATACACCTTAGTCTGCACGCTCAGTCCTAGTGTGAACATTGCTTTTCCATGCTGCTTTTCCTGCCATAGAACCAGTGACATGAGCAGTAAGCAGTCTACAAGTGGTTCGAGCTTGCCGCCACCCGCCGACATGATGAGTCCATACACAAAATAGCCGGCAAAGAACATGCGTGCCCATTGTTTATTCTGTAGTTTCTCCTTGAGTAGAATGGAAAGTAAGACAAGATTCAGATTGAATACAAGCACAAGGAGGAAATTGAGCCACAACGGTTGTAACTCCCCTGCACCGGGGAATAGCCATGTAGCTATTGCAAAAAATATCAACCCAAAGACCGGATATTCGTACTCTACCCCACCCAAATATTCTGGTAGTACATGCTCTCCATCATTATATGGGAAACCTAAACCTTCCATAGATTCAGCAAGATATGTATCATTCATCGTATAGACTCCGAATCCATAGATCCAGAAGGCTTCACCATACATCTCGTTTCGATTTCGGTCTCTCTGGATGACAAGAACATCAGCAATCGGTATAGCGATTAGTGAGATCACAAGTGTGAGCACTAGGTACTTGCGGTACCTATAGATATGCAAACTAATCGCTGCCAACATTTTGTGCTCGACCGAGGAGTCTGACAAAAGCTGAGATAATAACCTTGTTGTTACACGGGAGGCGGTGCTTTCAGAAGTTCGGTCTATGATTTCTTGACCTTGACTATGAGAGGTAAGTGGGACAAGGCCAACTGTCACATTTGAGGCAGTGAGTGCACTTCTCAGCATCAACTGTTATTTTTCCTGTGTGAATTGAGAGTGCATCATGTTCGCACTGTGGGACACATGAACCACATGCTTGGCAGAGGACCGCTCTTCTGACCGCACGTTCTAACTGCTTGGTAAGCTGCTCCACGCTCTTTTCGTCAGTTCCTCGAGCAACCATGGAACCTGAACTGAAGAGTGCGATGCTGTTTTCGCCAGCACTTGTCCTAAGAGCGCCCATTTCCTCTGAGAGTTTCGTTCTACCAAATATCGGGAAGACTTTAGAAACTCTGTTTAAATCAATTCCCTGTGAGAAGGCGCCTTCGATGCTGAAACCCGATTTTGTACAAGGAGCAATCCCCTTTGTCACCTGAAGTTCCAGTTTTTCTCCAGGACTGGTTCGGTCAGGTTCAATATCAAGACCAAGCCTGTTGACCAGCTCCATCTGTCCCTGTGGGAGTTTCTTCCATCTCCAAAAACCCATCTCAATCCATTCATCTGGGAATCTGTATTTTTCAGCCCACTCTTTCATCTTGGACTCCCATCTCTCATGGTACTCAGGATGAGTTTCTCTCAGACTCTCCAACTCGGCTAGGGGTGAAGCTGGACAGAGATAGCAGCCCATCCTTTGATAACCTCTGTTGTAGAGCGGATTGAAATCTGCTTTTTCTCTAAAGATATACAACCAGACCTCTAGAGCATTCCAGTTCTGGATGGGGTTTGCAGAAACCTGTCCGGGGACCCAGGGATTTTCTGTAACACGTGGCTCAATGGACCTCTGGAATGACTCCAGTTTTCGTTGCCCCATGAAACTTAGTGTTTCACCACCCATATCTTCTGCAATCGATGTGGCTGCAGGTCCAAGCTTCAAGACTTTGCAACACCATCGAAAGTCACGAGCTGGGGGTCCAAAGACATCAACCGATTCCCAGAACCGGTCACCTGCCTTTTGTCCAATGATTTTGACATCTCGAGATTGAGCAAATCTGTTGATGTACTCGATAGTTTCTGGAAGTTCGATTCCAGTGTCCATGAAGAAAATCGGAGGCCTGTCTTCGATTGCCTTTTCTACAACCAGATATGTGACAAGCGAGTCTTTCCCTCCACTAAAACCAACAACTACTGGAAGACCCTGTTTGACTACAATCCGTTTTATGAAAGACATTGCCTCCTTTTCAATATCAAGTAAATCATTGTAGTTGGATGCTACCGCATCCTCCCAGGAAGATGTCTTCTGGTTCACTAAAGGTGAAAGAGGATCCTGGACCTCCCGGATTTTCACTGCGAAGCCCTTCTTTACCTTAGCCATATCTGTACCTGTCATTCGAGAGATACCTGTAGCAACAACAGCTCCATTTGAATCAGCAATCCAAACCTCATCATCAACCTGAACATCTGCGTCGCATCCTGCAATTCCAGGGACCATGAGATTTGCTCCTTCTTTCAGATATTGTAGGACTCCATCATGTATTGTGACCCATTTCTGTCGACTCACTAAACCGATTCTCCGGGCACCCTCAAGGGACAGGAGGAAGGTATAGCTGCGTTTTGGAATATCAAACCGTAAACGACCCACAATGTGACCATCGACAATTATCTCATACATCGCATCCAGTGAGGAAACCTTGTTCATCACAATAGTCCTGTCTGATGGAAGAAGCTCTTGACCAATTCCCTCACCGAACTGAGCATCAATGGTGCTCTTCGTCCTTTCAAGATGACCCTCCATGGCAGGGAATGGATCTCCTGGAGGAGAGATCTCAATCTTCCTTGCCATTGATCCACAGACACTACATTCGGTTGATGTAATTCTGGGAACGTTGCATGTGTCACACCAGAAGAAGCGAATCCTTGTCAGATATGGAGCATGGCCTCTTCGGAATTTCCTGTTTCTTCTGTTTCCTCTGGCCAGCTGGGTCCATCTCCGTTCGTTCTGAAGGGGACCATTCAGATTAGCTATTTCAAGAGACCGGAATGTCCAACTTACTCAACGTGTCCTCTGTAGGTCGTCCTTTCTTGTCCCAACCTCTAAGTTCGTAGTACTCCTTCAACATCTGATTAAGATGCACAACACGGTTTCTTGACCCACCCTCGGGAAGCGGTTTGAAGAACCTTTGTGGAAGTGTGTCATCCTCAGCAGTGAATCCCTCACGTAGATTGAAGAGACGTTCTAGGTTGTAGATTCGAGCACCTAGTCTGAGTAGATCATGACCACTGAGTTCAAAACCGGTTCCCGCGGAGACCATCTCGGCATAATCATCAACTGTCCATGCAAAATTCGTGAACCGACAGACAACCATGCAGTCCATGGCTGCTGAGAGGTCCTGATAGAGTTTCACAAGGTCCGCCTTTCCCTCTGGCCTGTCACGGTCAACAAGGACTGGAGAACCTAACACTTCAGGCCCAATCAGGTATGAACGTAGATGACAGCCCCCACGGTTTGAAGTGGCATACCCGAGTGCATGGCCTTGTGCGCCGCGTGGGTCATAGGCAGGTAGTTCCAGTCCCTTTACCTGCATAGCGAGCTCGGGTGCTCCATAACGTTCAGCAAGTCTCATAGACCCTTCACTCATTTCGGCTCCGAGTCCGCGCAAATATGCTATGTCATCTATTAGGTCAAGTACTCCTGTTGTGTCACCGAATTTTAGAGGAGCATCGAGCTTCCCCTTCTCAACGAGTTCCATTGCTGCTCCAATGGTAGAACCTGTGGAAATTGTATCCAAACCGAGATGATTGCATCGGTCGTTAGCAATTGCTATCCATTCAAGGTCGTTTATTCCGCACTGGGGAC
Source organism: Candidatus Thorarchaeota archaeon (assembly GCA_016840685.1). Lineage (GTDB taxonomy): Archaea > Asgardarchaeota > Thorarchaeia > Thorarchaeales > Thorarchaeaceae > SMTZ1-45. The sequence continues at coordinate 84,826 of JAEORX010000001.1, read as the reverse complement.
CAAGAGCCCAAAGTGACTCATACTCAGGACCCCCAACCTTTTCTCCCTTAATCAAACTGATACGACCACATCCAATGGGACACCCATGGCAGTGGTATGTTCCCGCCGAGAACCTCTCAAGGAGCTTCTCACCCGATACCCCTTCAGCATCATTGAAGGTACCCTCTTGGAAGTTATGTGTAGGTAGCATCCCCAGCTCATTGGCTACACTCACTAGTACTGGAGTGCCATACATTGGAAGTGATTTGTCAGTCACTGCATTCTTTTTGATGAGTCTACGGGCTCGTTCTACTGCGGCCTTGAGTCGCTCTTGGTCATGAACACCGACCTCTCCAGAGCCCTTGGCAACGATTGCCTTGAGGTTCTTCGAGCCCATAACTGCACCAACACCTCCACGACCTGCGGCTCGATGCTTATCAGTCATAATAGCCGCCATCAGACCAAGGTTCTCGCCCGCAGGGCCAATGCAGGCAACTTGCGCCTTTGCATCGGTCGCCTCCAATAACTCATCAGAAGTAGTGAAAACATCCCTGCCCCATAATTTCGAGGCATCTCTAACCTCAACTTCATCATCATTGATCCACAGATAGACAGGATTGTCGGATTTGCCATGAAGGACCACTGCAGCAAATCCTGCACGTCTGAGCTGAGCACCAAAGTAGCCCCCTGCATGAGAATCAAATATCGTACCTGTAGTTGGAGACTTTGTGATAACAACAAACCTACCTGCAGTTGGGACACTTGTCCCTGTGGAGGGACCTACAGCAAATACAAGCAGGTTATCCGGTGAAAGGGCATCAGTTCCCGGAGCAAGATTATCAAACAGGAGTTTTACTCCCAGCCCCCGACCTCCAAGATAATGCTCGTATAAGTCAGGAGGCAGGGATTCTCTACGAATGCTTTTGTCGTGTAGGTAGACATGTAGAATCGGGGCATCGGCATAAAGTGAAGATTTTGACAACTTTCTACCTCCTAGTCATTGAAGATATTGTGTTCCTTGTCGGGACAGGTAAGACATCGCTCTTTGTACCACTTGTAGACCTCCTTGGGTTGCTTGGCCATGTTTGCCATTCTGCTGGGGCAAGTCCAACACGGCTTGTCAGGAACCATCCATGAGTCACTATACTGAGCCCATCGAAAGTCCTCCACTATTGCCACACCAGAACTGGTCCCGAGGCGATCAGCCCCAGCGTCTATCAAACGTACAGCATCCTTGAAGGTTTTGATACCGCCTGCAGCCTTGACACCCATATCAGGACCAACTGTTTCTCGCATCAATCTGACGTCATGAGGTGTTGCACCCATGGGGCCAAATCCAGTGGAGGTCTTGACAAAATCAGCTCCAGCCTCTTTGCATATCAGACAGGCCTTTCGTTTCTGATCGTCAGTGAGAAACCCAGTTTCAAGAATGACCTTGACATGCGCATCTCCTGAGGCGTCAATGACTGACTCAATATCTCGCTTCACAAGGTCATAGTTTTCATCCCTAAGCGCTCCAATGTTGATGACCATGTCAACCTCGTGAGCACCTGCATGAACCACATCTTTTGTCTCACAAGATTTCACCTCTGGTGTCGTGGCTCCGAGGGGGAATCCTATGACGGCACATACCTTCACAGAGGTGTCCTGAAGAAGTTCAACAGCATAGGGGACATGAACAGGATTTATGCAGACAGCTGCAAAATTGTAAATTGTTGCCTCCTCGCACAGCTGCTTAATCTTTGCTGTGGTTGTTTCTGGCTTGAGAACCGTGTGATCAATCATCTTGGCAAGTTTTTCCACAGTGAGGTCCAATTGGGGCGCCTCCGAATGTGGAAAAGCATCTCTATAACAATAAACCCTTCGAATTCCTCAATTGTGGGTCTATCTTGTGCCTAAGTATGATTTGATGTCATCAAGGACCTCTTTCTGGAGTCTGATTACATCATGAACCTCAATCTCTTCTGCATCTTTCACTACTGAGTTAAGCTGGACTACTGTCCCAACTGCGTCCACTTTTGAGAAATCAACAGGGAATTCCACTTCGGCACCCTTCACAATGAGCTCTGAGCGTGTCGGATTGAGTGCGATTCTGATACTTCGTACAATGCCAATTCTTCTGGCTCTATTGTCCAGGACTTCCTTTCCCAGCAGTCGTCCTGGCATGCTTAGCTCGTACAGCTCTGCTTCGACACTGGGCATGCTTTCCTTAGTAGTAGTAGTAGTCATTTCAACTTGGCTCCTTGCTCTATTACTTCTGTTTGTAGGAGGCTTTTTACAGTGAGTATTATCACTGAATACTAGAAACGGATTACTTCACGAGGCTTTAGTATTGGTGAATAATACAATCTATGTGGATGAACCAATGGTGCGCAAAAAAACTATAGAACATAGAGCGTATCAGGTCAACCTCGCTGAAGTCGCAGCTAAAGAGAGTACAATGATAGTCCTGAGTACAGGATTGGGGAAGACAATTATTGCGGCGCTTGTGGCTGCAAGGCGCCTCGTTCAACACCCGGATTCAAAAATCCTGTTTCTGGCACCATCAAGACCCCTTGTAGACCAGCAAGCACGATATCTACGAAGAGTTTTGGAGCTTGATGAGGACTTGGTTGTATGTCTGACAGGACATGATTCTCCGGACCAACGAAAGAAAACTTGGGAAGAGGCTCGCGTAGTAGTAATGACCCCTCAAGCTCTTCAGAATGATCTTGTCCAGAGAAGCTATACTCTTGAAAATGTGTCATTGATTGTCTTTGATGAGGCTCATCGTGGTGTTGGTAATTATGCCTACACGTTCATTGCAGAGCTCTACGAAAAACAGGGTTTCAATAGGAAAAGCCTTGGTCTCACTGCATCACCGGGTCATCAAGCAGAACATATTAGAGTGGTATGCGAGAATCTCAGACTTCCTCATGTTGAAGTTAGAGATGAGAAGAGTAGAGACGTACGTGACTATATTGTTTCAATAGACTCCGAGATGCGATTCATCACACTACCTCCGGAGATTGAGGTCCTAAGAGATATTCTCTATTCGATAGTCGATGTGTATAGAGTCCCAGTAATCAACCAAGGATTCAGTCTACCTGAGGCAAGGCGTATGACTCGAAAGGAGATATTGAAGGCTCAGAAAGATGTCCGAAAGGAGCTCGGTTCATACACAAAACCACCACATGGACTCTATGTCGTAATTCGAAACCTCACAGCACTACTACGAGTCATCCATCTGTTGGAGTTTGTTGGAACTCAGGGTCTGACACCAACCCATCGATACATTCAGGGAGTTTATGAGGAAATTAGGAATAAGAAGAGCTCGAAGGGCATCAAGGATTTGGTGTCAAGATCAGAGTTTAAGCAGTTCGAGAGCCTACTAAGTGCGCTCATTGAAAAGGACCATCGACATCCCAAGGCAGATGCCGTTTTAGAGATTGTGAGCGAACAGCTATCAATTGATCTGGACTCACGTATTCTGATATTCACTCGTTTTCGAGACACTGCTGTTGAGGTATGTGAAACCTTGGAGCAGCTTGATGATGCTCGGGTAAGCCGTTTTGTGGGACAGAGTTCTCGCGGTTCAGATAAAGGATTCAGTCAGAAGAAACAGGTAGAGATTCTCGATGGATTTCGAAACAATGAGTTCAATGTATTAGTTGCCACACAGGTGGGAGAGGAGGGTCTGGACATTCCAGAATGCAACCTGGTGGTGTTCTATGACTGCGTCCCATCTGTAGTGCCATATATCCAACGCAGAGGGAGAACAGGGCGTCATTCTCCGGGACGTGTTGTGATTTTTGTTGCAAAAGGGACTCACGATGAGTTCTATCATTGGAGTGTGATTAGTAAATTGAAGAAGATGCCTTCAGCTCTTAAAGAGGCTGAGAAAGAGGATGACGAGAAACAGACCAGTCTAGAGGACTTTGTATCAGATGGTGAGATTCAGGTCGCAGAATCTATGGTGAGTAAGGCTCCGAAGAAAGACGACCATATTCGACTCATTGTCGACTCCAGAGAACTCCCCACAGCCGTTGCACGTGAGCTGACAAGACTCGATGTTGTGATTTCTGGAGAGAGTCTAGAGATTGGCGATTATGTGGCATCTGAGGATGTGGCAATTGAGCGAAAAGAAACTGGGGACTTCATCCAATCACTCATTGACGGTCGTCTCTTTGTTCAGCTGTCAGCTTTGCGCTCAGCTTATCGGCGCCCAGTGCTCATTATCGAAGGAGAACAGATTATAGGTCAACGGGCAGTCAACCCAGCTTCAATTTATGGCGCTCTGGCATCAATTGCTATCAGGATACAGGTGCCAATCCTCTGGACCCGAAACGCTGAAGAAACAGCAAATGTTCTCTATAGGATTGCGCATCTTGAGCAAGTAGGGTCTGGAAAACCTCTCCGAACACGGTCAGGGGACACAAAGGGCTCAGACGCTCAGGCTCTCGAATACATCCTGTCAGGCTTCCCGGGAGTGGACACTGTTACCTCTAGATCAATCTTATCGGAATTTGGAACTCTGGAAAGAGTCTTCTCTGCCGACCAGAAAGAATTGCAGAAAGCTAAAGGTGTAGGGCCAAAGATTGCTACACGAATAAGACGTTTATTGACCACAAAATACCCTGGTTCTGAAAGTTAGTATACTCGAGGATTCTTCCCCTTACCCCTCTCGTATGCCTCGCGTAGAATATCTGTTATTTTCCTACTGAGTTCCCAATACTCTATGTAGTCCTTTTCTTCAAGTCGGACTGCACTGAGAACACTACGAAATAGCATGTACAGTTTAGGATCAAGTTCGCGAATTTCACAGAGGGCTTCCTTTGCCAGTTGAAGTCCTCTTAATCGAATCCTGTCTCGCTTTGTCATATCTTCAGCGACTTTCTTCATTTCCTGTTCATTCTTGAGTACAAAACCAAGCTCTTTCATTATACCAACGATATCTAGAGTTCGATCAAGATCAGTATCTGCATATTCTGGAAGCTCATCCATATCACCAGTTGCTATGAATACATTTTCAGCTGTTGCCCGCCAGATTTTCTGCATGATGTGACTGTCACCGTTTCCTGTGGGTTCGTAACCATCCTGCTCCACAAGACCGCATTTCTCAAGCTCCTTAATGTGGTATCTTACAGTTTGAGGTTTGATTACCTTCTCAGGATCTTGTGCAGAGAGAAATTCAATGAGTTCTGTTGTAGACATTCGGCGAGCTCGTAGAGCATGAAGAATCTGCCTCCGGCTCTCATCGCTCAGAACTTTATAGGCATCGATTGCTTCCTCGCCAGTCAGGACCTTTATCGTATCCATTGGTTTCGCCCCTTGCATTGGAATTCAACCTTACCTCAAACTATAAGCATTAAGAAATGAACAAAGTCATGTTTTACTCGACAACTAATAGCCCAGCGGGCTACTAGTGTCGGAATTCTTGTAGGCAATTTTATTGCCCTTCTGCATTGATTATGCAGGAACGTAGATCCATTGGCGCATGTCCTGCAAGCATGGAACACGCTTGATCAGTTTCTTCTTCAAGAGTTTTCTAAGAGCATATCTGACAGTTCTAGGTGCAAAGGATACCTTGTCCAAAAGCTGCTTTGGAGTGACGCCACCCTTACCGCTGCTCCTGAGAATGTCAAGAACTATCATCTGGCTCTTTGTGAGCTTCATGTTCTTGAGCTCTTCTTTGAGTTGTTGATCGCTCATCATTTTTGAATACCTTCCCATTGTAATTTGTCAATTAGTTGAGGTTTTCTTAGAGAAATTGCCTCAATCAACTAGTTATTTGACTTACAAAGTTGCTTATTAACTTATCGCCGTCTGGAGTAGCATGTCGCGGTCGTGGGCTGTGAAGGATTAACGTTGTTAATTTCTATTCGATGTCAATTTGACCTTTCTGACACTTCGGGCTGGAGAATGGATACCTCTGTAGAATTGCGGGAAAGTCTTTAACTCTGAGAGGCATGGGTTAGTTGATTCACGATGAAGAAGGCCGTCATACTTGCAGCAGGTGACTCGACGAGAATGCTACCACTCTCTGCCAACCAGCCGAAACATTTACTGCCCATCGCTGGGAAACCGTTGATTTTTCACACTATGGAAGCATTAGAAAAAGCTGGTATCAGAGAGACCTTGGTTGTCTATGGCTATCACGCAGAAAAGCTTCGCGAGGCTGTTGAAACGCAATCGTGGAAGATGAAAATCTCGTTCGTGAATCAAAAAGAACGGAAAGGAACTGCACATGCAGCTGGTCATGCGAAGAAATTCGTTGGAAAAAGCGATGCTATTCTGATGTATGGTGATGTGATGGTGGGCCCTAATACTTTCGAAGGTCTCATTGAACGGCACAAGAAGAGGGGGTTTGATCTGACGCTCTCTGTCAAACCAATTGAGAATCCTAGTGCCTATGGCGTTGTCAAGGTTCAGAGGGGAAAAGCTAAAGCTCTCATAGAAAAACCAGAACCAGAGCAGATGGTCAGTAATCAGGTGAATGCGGGAATATACGCGATTAGCGCTCCGCTCTGGGAGGCTATAGAGAAGACTGAACTTTCGCCAAGAGGCGAGTACGAAATCACGGACTCCATATCGATGTTGATAGAGCAAGGAAATGTCGGAGCATATTCATTGCCATCATGGTGGTTGGATATCGGTAAGCCATGGGATTTACTCGAAGCGAACAAGCTATACCTTGAACAACAGGAAGCGCAGATTATTGGCAGAGTGGAAAATGGCGCAGTTCTAAAAGGAAACGTCTTCATCGGAGAAGATACTACTGTTAGAAGTGGTGCCTATATTGAGGGACCTGTCTTTATAGATTGTGAGTCGGTGATAGGACCAAACTGCTATGTCCGCCCGTACAACTGCTTGGGAAAGAGAGTCAAGATTGGTAATGCAGTGGAAATCAAGAACTCCATCATTATGGATGATACAAATGTGGGACACCTCTCGTATGTCGGTGATTCAATAATTGGTCAGAGATCTAATTTAGGTGCAGGTACCATCACAGCCAATCTAAGACATGACGATAGGTCCATCTTTGTCACCGTGAGGAGCGAGCGTATCAACTCAGGAAGACGAAAGCTTGGAGCCATAATCGGCGATGATGTAAAGACTGGTATTGGAACCTCAATAAGTCCTGGAGTAGTACTTCATCAGGGGGCTCAGACCGGCGTTGGTGTCATTTTGGAACGGGATATCCCACCGAACAAACTCGTTATTGCCAGACAGCAACAGGTGGTTATGGATACAGACCATAAGTAGAGAGTGGAGATTTTGTCATCCAACACACTAAAGGAGTTCAACACGATAATAAAGGACTCAAGTAGTGTTGACGTGCTATTTGGATTCTGCTATCCATCCACCTACAGAGCAGGAATGACCGGACTGGCACTTCATATTTTCTATACGCTTCTAAATGCAAGAGAAGACACATCCTGTGAGAGATATTTTAGATTTGACACCTTGTCCCCCACACTCTCAGTAGAGAGTAAGAGACCCCTGAGGAACAATCACGTCATTGGATTCTCTTTGACCTATGAGGAAGATATCATCCATCTTATACAGATGCTCGATTCGGGAAATGTGCCGGTTCGCGCTGAGGACAGGAGCGGTGAGGACTCGATAGTGATTGTGGGCGGACCTGTGGTCACTGCAAACCCTGAACCCTTTGTTGATTTTGTTGATGCCTTTGTGGTGGGCGAGGGAGATTTAGTAATACATGAAATTGTGGATTGTGCAAAATCTGGAAACTCACGCAAGGAGGTCTTAACTGAACTCGCCGAACTCAGGGGAGTCTATGTTCCAGCCATACCAAAGTCAAAGGTCGAACGTAACATTATTCATAATCTTGACTCACTCGATTACCCTGTGGCTCAAATCATTCCCAATGTTGTAGAGGGTTCTCGACTCGAGCCTGTATTTGGCAAATCGTTCCTTCTTGAGGTGACAAGGGGTTGTGGGCACTCGTGCAGATTCTGTCTGATTGGTCATGTATGTCAGCCAAGAAGGACGAGGAGCCTGAATAAATTGAAGGATCTCGTCAGAATTGGCACAGAAAACACTCCTGTTGAAAAAGTATCCATGGTGGGTTCATCCTTGGGAGACCTCGACGCTCTGGAAGACCTTGTGTGTTGGACTGTCAGCCAGAATCTGGGAGTTTCTGTCCCCTCCCTCCGTGCAGACTCGGTGACCGAGTCTCTTTTGAAGTGTCTTGTGCAAGGCGGACAACGAACACTGACTATAGCCCCTGAAACAGGATCACCTGAACTTCGAAGATCAGTAGGAAAGGGATTGGAAGACTCTGACATTGAGTGTGCAGTGGAAACCGCTGCTCAGGCGGGGTATAACTCACTCAAGCTCTATTTTATAACTGGTCTTCCGGGAGAAACTGATGATGATATCAAGGCATCAGTTGACATGATTGTGAAGCTATCAAAGACATCAGGAATGAGGGTCACCGCCAGCGTCAATCCATTCATTCCAAAGGCTCAAACGAGATGGGAGAGAGAGGCGCAACCGCCCTTAGATGAACTTCGTCGGAAACTAAAGATAGTAGAGAAGGGAGTCAAGGGGAGATCGAAAGTCACGATTGAGTCACTGGATCCGAGAAATGCTAGGATACAGGCTGCACTCTCTGTTGGGGACCGTTCATTGGGTCCAGTGATTCAGACTGCTGCAAAGTATGGTGGTTATGGGGGATGGAGACGAGCTGAGAAGGAAACAGGGATTTCTTTCCTCTCAGTCGCAAATGATGCGGAAAGACTGCAGAATGAACTACCCTGGGAGTTTTTGCGCAAATGATGAGGATTACCCCCGCGCCGTCTTGACAAAGCTCTTAAGTCAATTTTCAGAAGTCTGTCATGAGATACACCATGACCGTGACAGGTCATGGATGTCTGGTGACAATGAATGTCTGAAGATGGTGAATTTCGGGAAGCCTTTCCCGCGCTTAGTAAAGAACTTGAAGAAGAAGCCACAAAGACATTCAAGATAGATGGTGTCCGGACAATGGCCGAGGAAACAGATTCTACGGGAGGCAGAGAAACATTCACACCTGACGTCGTCGACTATATTCGACGATGTGACACCGTGTCGCAGGCTCTTGAAATCGTTGAGTTTCTCATAAAGCAGAAGGAGATCAGTCCATCACAAGCCAAGGAAATTAGAGGCCAGTTGAAGACTGAAGGTCTCAGAAGCTTTGGGTCTAAGAAGGAGAAAGACCACTACCTCCACCACGGAATTGGCGATGAGTAGCTAAAAAGCTATTAGATGTGATATTTACATCCACGAGTTTTACATGCTTATTAGAACAACTAAGGCTACAAAGACACAGAGGGCGGGGGTCCACTCCACTACTGTTGTAGAGGTGGGGAGTAGATGATGATGAAGTCAAAGTTGAGTAGGAAACTATCAAAGATACTTCATGATGCTGTATCGGAGGACCTAGAGATTTATGACTTACATGAGTGGAAGAAGGCATGTAGGTCCTTTGCACCTATTTCCTATGCGGTTCACACGAGGAAACAATGGCTCAAGACGAATCGATATAGAATTGTGGCAGCGCGAGAAATCATTGAGTTTGTTGATAGCTGGGTGACTCACTTTCGAAACAGAGAGGACTTTGAGGAGTATACAATGGCGGCACTGCAGCATGAGGTGATTCAGGTCATTCGTAGAGCTCAGCAAAAGACTACATCGGAAAAAGGCATCCTGAACAGTGTGAAGTTGAGTGGTTTCAAGAGCTTGATTCGATGGGCGGATAATCCGAAAGAACTAGAGAAGGGACCATACAAAGGAAGTGATATCATCCCGGAGGAGGCGATTCACACAAAGAGAACACGGTCAGTCGCAAGGGATGAGCTGGTTTCTCCAAAAGTCAATCTTGTGAAGGATTTTGTATTAGTTGGGAAGAACGTAATCAACGTGGTCATATCCATCATAAATGCGAGCAGGTTTCCGTTTCAGAATGTTGAGATAGAGCTTCGACTGGATGATAACCTTTCAGTCAATTCTGTGGAGCCCTATGTTTGGTCTCCGCGTGATAGAAAAATTCGAATTGGGTTCATTGAGGCCTCACTTAATCATAGTTGCCATGAGGTGCAGATTAATGTCAGGATGACCTGCAGAAAACGTGAAGGGCCTTACACAGTTGGTGGTCTGCTTCTATTCGATAACTTGCTGCATGGAGTCAGGGCTGAAATAGATGTTGAAGAAAAGATGATTTCACTCTGAGAGTCCACCTAGCTGATGAATCAATATTTTCAGATAGGATTGCCGGACCCACTTCTTCACCTCTGCATGGGGATGGGGTTTTTCAAGAGCATGCTTGGCCAATAGTCTGAGTAGGTCTCCCTTGAAGCCGACCACTCCGTGGATCTTATGGCCTTGTTTTGAAAAAGCCTTCACTACATCTGCTGAGCAGGAGATTCGGGTGACTTGTTTAGTTCCCTCTCCTTGGAAGGTAACTGTGGGAATCTTTGATGGTTTCGAAACATCATCTCCTAGGGCATCCAGGTACCGTTTTCCCAGAGCTAGATAGATTAAATCGAATCCATTGGAAGTCAAAGAAGAGAAGGATGACTTCAAATTTAGAATCTGGGTACGTTCTCTGATTTGGGATAGTTTCATGTTTATGAAGCTACAATCATATGGTGGTACTAGGTCGTGCTCTTGGAGTATACCAAAGCCTGCAGAAACAACGACTAACTGAACCTCAACATTTGGGATTTTGCGGAGTAGGTCAACAGCTTTGACGAGTTCAGTGTTCTGAGGACCTGTGTAAATTTCACGGGCGGGTGCGCAGACTTCTGGGAGCTTCTTTCGCCAGTATTCTATGTCTGGGTGTTTGATTAGCTCAAGGCAAGATGGTTGTTTGGTGTGATAGTGGAGCTTTCTCTTGCCACAACTACCCACAACTAAGAGCCTCACAACGGCCTCCTCATATTAGGAGGAGGTATGACTCTTCTTAAACACCGAGATTGTTCATTCTACTTCTAGATTGAATCAGTTGGGTTTGTACACACCCTTATCACGAGCCCAGGAGATTGTTTCAGGGTCACAACGCTTGAGCTCACGCTCTGGGAAGTCACTCAGCAGGTTCCAGCCGATATCGAGGGTCTGTTCAAATGACCTGTCCTCAAATTCTCCCTGATTGATGAACTCAGCCTCGAATCTGTCTGCAAACTTGAGATACTTCTGATCCCTATCTGTCAGAGCTTCAGAGCCAACAACTGCAACAAGGTCTCGAAGATCTCGACCTTCGGAATAGGCATAGTAGAGCTGTGCCTGAATTTCCTTATGGTCGAACCTTGTCATCCCCTCACCAATGCCCTCTTTCATCAGCCTGCTGAGCGAGGGACCGGGGTCTATTGGTGGGTATATCCCTCGTCTATGCAGACCTCTTCCAACAATCATCTGACCCTCAGTGATGTATCCCGTGAGATCAGGAATGGGGTGAGTCATATCATCCTGAGGCATGGACAGGATAGGCATCTGAGTGATTGTGCCATTGCGTCCATGTATACGACCAGCTCGTTCGTAGATTAGACTGAGGTCTGTGTAGAGGTATCCAGGATACCCACGACGGCCTGGTACCTCGGACCTTGCTGCGCTGATTTCTCGGAGTGCCTCGGCATAATTCGTCATGTCTGTAAGTATGACAAGCACATGCATATCTGCAGTGTAAGCCAAGTATTCAGCTGCAGTGAGTGCAGCACGTGGAGTGATGATACGCTCAATGGCAGGATCGTTTGCGAGATTCAAAAACAGAGTCGTGTGTTCAAGGGCACCTGTTTCTTCGAAGGACTGCATGAAGTACTGCGCTTCGGTGGCCGTAATACCCATCGCACCGAACACTATGGCAAACTCACCCTCTTCACCCGGTATCTTTGCCTGTCGGACTATCTGTGCAGCAATTCTATTATGAGGAAGGCCAGAGCCTGAGAAGATAGGTAGTTTTTGACCGCGGACCAGTGTATTTAGTCCATCAATTGCGGATATACCTGTCTGGATTGGTTGGCGTGGATACTGTCGTGCGTATGGATTAATGGGCGAACCATAGATGTCCCAGTGATCTTCAGCGGTAAGGGGAGGACCCTTGTCCAATGGGTTTCCAGCTCCATCAAGGACTCTTCCTAGAATCTCAGATGAAACTGGAAGCTTCAATGTATCACCAGTGAAGCGTACAGCAGTGACATCTGTATCAAGCCCACTTGTACCCTCAAAGACTTGTATAACAGCACGCCCTTTTCCTGTTTCAAGAACCGTGCCTGTTAACAACTCCCCTGAAGGGGCTCTGATTTTCACAACCTCATTGTATGCAACATCATGTGTGTTTTCGACAACAAGAAGTGGACCACTTACATCATGAACTGTTCTGTAGACGATTGAGGATTCTTTGGACATCGTGTGGACCATCCTAGTCATTCAGTCTATGCTTCAGTGTCGTAAAAGCAGCCGAGTTTTAAGAGTTCCGAAGTGTTTCTACAGCCAAGCCGCTACATGAAAGAACGCTAGAATTGGTGCCAACAACAAAGCTCTGACCATCAGGGACTTACCCTTTCCAGTCATATCGTTCGCATTTGGCGTGAAATAAAGAATAGCCCCTATCAATAAGCAAATAGCTGCAACTCCATCACCCAACCAGACCAATAATGCGATTATCTCGCCATCTGTCATACCAACTAGCTGAAGCCAAGCAAGGGTCGCACTCTCAAGAGTAACTGGCTCAACTCCGCTGAACTGGCCAAACAGATTGACAATGAGAGGCCCACCAAAGTATAAGGCAACCCCCAGCACGACCAGAGACTTCGCTAGACCATCGCTGAGACTGGTTGCATAAATCATCATACCTAGGAGGACAAAGATCAGATAGCCACGAATGGCAAGTGCAAAGAGAACATTGAGTATCTCACCAATTGTATTGAACCAGTTTTCAGGCATCTGTAAATCAAATGGCGATTGGAGTAATAGAAGCACTTGACTGATCATTTGGCTCACAGAAGGGAGTCAGTACAATTGGTTATAATGACCACTCAAACGAGCTCATGTCGCAATGTCTGTAAGTCCTCTCTCATTGTTGACTTGATTTTCGGAAATCTTAGAGCCGCTGCAGGATGATAGGTCATGAAGTATTTCCTCCCACCATTTTCATAAAATCGCCCATGAGCGTCAGAAACTCTCCACGGACCAATGAGAGATGAGATTACCACTCCTCCTAAGAGCACCACGACCTGTGGGTTGATTATCTCAATCTGTTGCTCAAGATAACCCCTACAGGCATCAATCTCAGCCTGAGTGGGAGTCCGATTCCTTGGAGGTCTTGACTTAAGGATTGATGTGATGAAAACGGACTCTCGAGAGAGCCCAATCTCTTTAAGTAATTCAGTCAGGAACTCGCCCGATTTACCTACAAAGGGCTTCCCTGACTCATCCTCCTTCTTACCAGGTGCCTCACCAACAAACATCACTTGCGAAGTAACCGGACCTTCACCAGGGACTGCATAAGTACGAGTTCTATGTAGCGGGCAGAGTGTACAGTTCCTGATGACTTCATGCAACTCTTCCAGCTGTTTTTGCCGCTTCATGTCGACTAGCTATATCACACACTTCGCCATAAAGGCTACGAATTCTAGGACTATTTCGACAAGCACTATGCTGTTTCTTGGAACACCATGCCGGACTCCGACAACTCCTGAAATAGTGTTTGAAACTCTCCTTCCATCTTCCTCTCAATGGCATCCATTGTTTCGTCATATGAGTCCCATGGTGATATCTTCATTCGCGCAATATTGTCCAACACACTGAGCTCCAAGATTCTTTGGACATGAACACCCATCTGTACGGCTTCGGTCATCTTGTGTGCAAAGTTGATGATGATTCTCAACATACGATAGGTCTTGCCGATTGGTGAGTATGTATCAATCTCATGGAGTGCACTCTGAGTCAGGAAGTCCTCCTTGATCATTCTGGCGGCTTCCAGAATAGCTCTTTCAGACTCTGGCAGTGCGTCGGGACCTACAAGCTGGACAATCTCTCTGAGTTCCTGATCCTTCTGCAGGAGGGCTAGAGCCTCTTTGACCAGTTCGGGCCAATCTCCACCCATGTTTGCTCGCTGCCACTTTTCAAGCGTATTGAAGTATAGAGAATAACTTGTCAGTGTGTTAATGGCTGGAAAGAACCTTCTAGCTGCAAGGTCCTTGTCGAGCGCCCAGAACACCTTCACAATCCTTAGCGTAGCCTGTGTGACCGGCTCTGAGAAATCTCCGCCAGGAGGTGAAACCGCGCCACAGATTGTGATTGACCCAAGTTTCTCTTCTGAACCAAGTGTCTTTACTCTACCGCCTCGTTCATAGAACTGAGCCAATCGTGAGCCAAGGTATGCGGGATATCCCTCCTCGGATGGGAGCTGGCCCAAACGACTTGAAATCTCACGTAAAGCCTCAGCCCAACGAGATGTCGAGTCTGCCATCAGAGCAACATCATAGCCTTGGTCGCGGAAATATTCAGCCATTGTAACTGCGACATAGATAGATGCTTCACGCGCTGCAACTGGCATGTTCGAAGTGTTGGCAATCAGAACTGTTCGTTCCATCAGGGGACGACCAGTCTTTGGATCTTTTAGATGAGGCCACTCCTCAAGTGCCTCTGTCATCTCATTTCCTCTCTCACCACAGCCAACATAGACCACAACTTGAGCATCAGCCCATTTGGCAAATTGATGCAGGGTCACAGTCTTCCCAGTCCCAAATCCGCCAGGAATCGCCCCAGTGCCTCCCTTTGCCTGAGGCATGAAGGTATCGATAACTCGCTGTCCTGTCAAAAGGGGAGTGTCCATCCCAACGCGGTCTTTGAATGGTCTTCCCACTCTGACGGGAGTTCTCTGCAGCATGATGACGTCGTGTATGTCACCATGTTGGTCCTTCACCTTGCATATGGTTTCAGTTACTGTATACTCTCCCTTCTTGACCAGCTCCACAATCTCCCCCTCGACCCCATGAGGAATGAGTATCTTTGAGGTGATGATACCGGTTTCAGGCACCTCTCCAATAATGTCACCAGGTGCAACCTTGTCACCCACCTTGACTATAGGGGTGAACTCCCACTTCTTCTCCTTGTTGAGTCCATCAACACTCAAGCCCCTTGTGATGAAGTCGCCTGATAATTCTCGGAGGTTGGGCAGGGGTCTCTGTATACCATCATAGATTGATCCCAAGAGTCCTGGACCGAGTTCTACTGAGAGAGAGTCTCCAGTGGCTTCCACTGGTTCACCGGGAGCAATACCAGATGTTTCTTCATACACCTGAGCTGTAAACTCCTCATCTCCAACTTCAATCACCTCACCAATCAACTTCTGGTTTCCTACTCTCACAACCTCATACATACGAACAGCAGGAATCCCAGAGCACTGTACTACAGGTCCTGCAATATTCTCAATACGCCCAGTTACTTTGGTCAAAGTCCATGTCTCCGATTTCATTTTAGATTAGATGTTTATATCGATTCCAACAGCTCTGCGAATCAAATCTCTCAGTACTGCTTCATAGGCGCCAGTGGCTCCATCTCTGTCAGGTACCAGCAATATAACTGGTACGGGTGACTGTGATAGCTCAACGATTGCGTCTTCTACTTCTGTAGCTAGAGGCTCAGTGATTAATATGAGTCCCATGGTGGGGTCTCTGAAATACTGATAGAGAAGATCGCGGGTTTCTGCGGTGCTTTTCGGAACGGCACACTCACTAACGCCAACTAGCCGAAAACCCGTGACAGTATCTCTATCACCAATCACTGCTATTTTATCGCTTGACATGTGAACTACCACTGCAGTCGAACTTAGACTCATGCTTTGCTGTCTACTAAAAAGCATTTGGAATTGTATTGGTTTTCAGATTCTAGCTCGCAAATTGAGCGATGATATCAGCTTCTTCGACAATCGTCCAACAGTACAGGCACTTGAGCTGGACAGGAGTCCTCGAAACAACCTCA
The DNA here is from genome assembly GCA_016840685.1 of Candidatus Thorarchaeota archaeon. Lineage (GTDB taxonomy): Archaea > Asgardarchaeota > Thorarchaeia > Thorarchaeales > Thorarchaeaceae > SMTZ1-45. The sequence goes on along the minus strand of JAEORX010000001.1, from coordinate 68,881 downwards.
TACTTACTATGAATTGGTTCACGCTCTTTGTTTGTCACGCATCGCTGATTGGGGCAATCAAAGATATCGGTGATTGTTTCAGGAAGCTCAACGCGAGTCTTTTTTATGACCTTGGAGTCCTTTATGAGGTTGATAGTTGCTTCTGGTGCGACCAGCGCAATCCTAGCAACTTCTGCTTCCTTGAGAAACCGGTTCTCTACCTTCACGATGTCTTTCTTTCCAATCTTGGAACTGCTTATGTTCATGGCGAGGGTCACGATGTTTCCATCTTTACCAGTGATGCCCAATATTTTAAGGACCTCCAGGGCTTTTCCAGCTCTAATATGATCAATCACGGTACCATCATGAATCTTGACTATTCTGATTTTTTCCTCACCAACCATCTCGGACATGTCATATCACCCACAGGTCCGTCCTACAACGCACCCAGTTTTAGACCTTCCCCTTGAATGTAGATATCATATGTGACTCAAAGGCGAAGGTTGATATGCGCTGCGGGAGGAGCAGTCCCGTAAGACGGTGAAATGGTCTTGGTTCTAGAAGGTCTTGGAAAGTCACTCAACTCGGCCTTGAAGAGGCTGTTCGGTGCGAGTGTTATTGATGAGGAACTAGTGAAGGAACTCGTGAAGGACATCCAACGTGCATTATTGGTGGCGGATGTTGATGTCAACCTTGTAATGGCAATAACCAAGAGAGTAGAGGAACAAGCCTTGGATGAGAAACTGCCAAGAGGTGTTTCTCGTCGTGAACACATTGTTCGTGTCGTGTGGGACACACTGACATACTTCCTAGGAGAGAAGACTGTCCCATTCACAATCAATCCGGGGAAGCCCAACCTCATAATGATGGTGGGAATTCAAGGATCTGGAAAAACAACCACTATTGGAAAGCTAGCACGATATTATCAGAAACGAGGTATCAAGACTGGAGTCATATGCGCGGACAACTTCAGACCTGGTGCCTATAGCCAGCTCAAACAGTTGGCAGAGAAGTCCAATGTGCCATTCTGGGGCGATGAAAACGAAAAGGACGCCATCAAGTTGGCCAAGCAGGGCGTCAAGGAGATGGAAAAGAAGGGAATAGAGCTCATCCTTCTAGACACTTCAGGTCGGCATAGAGAAGAAACCGGACTCATCAAAGAGATGCAGGATATATCAAAAAGTGTCAAGCCCCAAGAGATAGTCTTGGTCATAGATGGCACTCTGGGCCAGCAGGCAGGAGTTCAAGCAGCCGCGTTTAAGAAGGCCACAAACATTGGCTCTATAATAGTCACCAAGCTTGATGGTAGTGCCAAAGGTGGTGGAGCACTCTCAGCAGTAGCAGCCACTCAAGCGCCAATCAAATTCATCGGTATTGGAGAGGGCATGGACTCTATTGAACCATTCAATCCAACGAAGTTTGCAGGACGACTTCTTGGTATGTCTGACATTCGAGGGCTGATTGAGAAGGTAAGAGAAGCTCAGATCGAGGTAGAGGAAGATGCTGCTAAACGAATTATGAAGGGACAGTTCACATTGAAGGACATGATGGCTCAGATGAAGCAGCTCAAAAAGATGGGACCAATTGGAAAAGTGATGGAGATGCTTGGGCTCCAATACAAGCTCCCTGAGGGAATGGCTGAGATTCAGGAAGAGAACATGAAGCGATGGGAAGTCATCATGAATTCGATGACCAAGGAGGAGCTGGAAGAGCCCAAACTAATCAAATCATCAAGAATCAAACGCATTGCGAGAGGTTCTGGAACATCACAGGCGGATGTCAGAGAACTCCTGAAGCAACATGAACAGATGAAGAAGATGATGAAGCAGATGGGAAAACAACGTCGAGGACGAAAAGGCGGGATTCCTGGCATTCCAGGTCTACAGGGCATGTGACCAGCATAGGCTAGAATGTGATTTCTGTGCGCCGCTTCCTAGTAATGTTTGAGAACCTACCAATTGACAAAAGTTCTGTAAAGACTGGACAAAACAGCCATGAAGTGATTGCTGCATGTCGTTGCGTAAACGTGGGTTTGTTCATCTCAGGGGACCTTCGACGTGACGTGATTGTTTCGTTAGCGGTAGGGGTCGAGGAGGACCTCAGGATAATATCATTTCCGGGTGATTCTCTGAGAAGAGTTTCGCCAGATGAGAGATCAATCTCATTCTTCCTTTTGAAGGCATTTGAAAAGTCACAAGCGCTTGATGTTGGAGAAACCTTTGCAATGGACAACGGAATAGAAGTGACACGGTCACCACTTGAGCAACTACTGAAGCTGTGGGGCTCTGAGGCAATCAGAGTGCCTTCAGAGAATCCCGAACGATTCATTCTTGACGTTAATCTATCTGCTGATAGAAAGGAATTCAATCCCTGAAGAAAGCTTCATAATAACAGATTTACTGTGTTTCAGTGGATTCAGTTAGAGTGTGATTCTTTGCCAACCAACGTGACCCCAGAATTTGATAAACAGAGGATAGTTTATGAGGAAACAGAAGATCTCACTCAGCGGATAGTAGAACTGGAAAAGCTCCTCTCTCTTGCACCAAGGCACAAGGGTGCAGAGAGAATGGTGGGAGATTATAGGAAGAAACTAGCAACCCTCAAGGCTCAGCTTGAGAAGAAACGAGAGCAGGACCGAGCACGTCGTACTGGTGGGTCGGAAGAGGGGGTTGTGCGAAAAGAGGGAGCGGGTCAAATCTGTCTCGTTGGTGTCACAAACTGTGGAAAGTCCACTCTCATCAATGCAGTCACAAATGCAGACCTTGATGTTGGGAGCTATCCTTTCACTACACCAGTCCCAACACCTGCAATGTTAATTCTGGAAGACATCAATATCCAGCTTGTGGAGATTCCTGGTCTATTTGTTGGTAGCCATGAGGCTGGCATAGGTCGACAGGCATTAGCCGTGGCTCGAAACACTGATTGTATTGCGTTGGTAATCGATCTCTCACAGGATATTGACCAGCAGATGAATGTCATCCTTGGAGAGCTGGATGCTGCGAGAATTCGCCTAAACAAGGAGAAGTCGGTAATCAGAATCGAACGAGTTGGGTTGGGTGGGCACATGATTTATGGTGCTCATAATTTTGAGGGAGACATTGAGGTAGTGAAAGAATACCTCAAGGCTCGTAGAATCACGAACATAATTGTACGGTTTCAAAGGCCAGCAACATTCGAACAGCTGGTCGATGCCTTAGATGCAAGCGTTGCATATGTGAGAGCGTTGATTGTGGCTACGAAAGGTGACGCACAGGGGTCGGTAGCCAGATTCAAGGAGCTTGAGGAGAAGTATGGACATCGATTCGACATAGTACCAACCTCTGCTTTGAAGAAAGAGAATCTTGATGGGATGAGCTGGGCGTTCTATGAGCATCTGGACATTCTGAGAGTCTATACAAAGATACCAGGCAAGAAGAGAGAGGACAGGCCAATTGTCCTTCCTGAGGGCTCGGTTGTGGAGGATGCCGCACGAAAGGTGCATAAGGAGCTGTTTGTCGAGCGATTTCGTTCTGCGGTGATATTACGAGATAATGACAAAATCAAGAGGAGAACCGTGGGACTCAACTATCCACTTCAGGATGGAGACATCTTACAACTCGCAAGCAGGTAGGGATTCCAGTTGACAAATTTTCCGACCCTGACCGTCGTTCTCGTGGGTCCAGAGAACCCAGGTAACGTTGGTTTTGTGACAAGAGCCATGGCAAACTTTGGAGTACGCGAATTAAGACTAGTGGGAGAGGACCATAGACAAGACCAGTTTGCGCAGATGTTCTCAGTCCACGCTCAAGACATTCTAGACAACGCAGGAGTCTTTGAAGACCTTGGTTCTGCTCTAGATGACATTGACCTGGCATGGGCTGCGACTGCGAGGGGAGGAAGAAACCATAGCGTCACGAGAGCCTTGGTTCCGCTGTTTGAATTACCTGATCCAAATTCTCTTGATGGTCGAATCGCGCTGGTGTTTGGGAGGGAGAGCACGGGTTTGTTCAATGAAGAGCTAGCATTGTGTGACCTAGCATTCACGATTCCTGCCTCCAAGGACTACCCAAGTCTCAACCTGAGTCACGCAGTGTCCATAGTGCTCTATCATCTCTTCACTAGATACGCTAAGAATGAGCCTCGTCAACCCTATGAAGCCAGAGCCGCGACATTCAAGGAACGAGAGCAGGTGTACAAGTTCTTTGATGAGGTTGTGGACCAACTGAGTTTAAAGGAGCACAAAGTTCCCATTGCAAAACAGGTCTTCAGAAATCTGTTGGGGAGGGCGTACATGACTGGGAGAGAAGTGGCCACACTCACAGGATTGGTGCGGAGAATCAATGAGCTTGTGAATGAACACAAGAAGTCAGATGACTAGACTCCAATACCCATCTGCCGTTTCAATTCAGGGTCAATCTTGTCGAAGACAATTTTGCACGGAGTAGGCATCTTCGGAGCAGCTTTCTTCAGGGCAGCCATTGCGGGCTTTATGTGTCTTGGATTCACCCTAATTGTGATAAGTGGCTGACCTGGTTTGACCCGTGCAGCGATTCCTATCACCTTGCCCCACGCCCTTCGCATCCCGTCCTGCACACGGTCAGCACCAGCACCAGAAATCATCTTGTTCTCTCGGAGGTAGTGGTAGGGCTTTACACGGACCCTGAGGTGGTAGTTCTGTCTTCCCACAGTCTTAGTCATGTCCCTGTTAGACGCGACACGTGCTGCCTCAAGGGCTTGGTGTCGGATCTGGCACCGCTCAAGACCAACTAGTGACAATTCAACCTCAAAGTCTCCGCTAGTGTTACCCATGTCAAAGCTGACTATTCGGCTTGCGGGCTGTCTGTGAATGTACCGCTTTCTCATGAAGGGCTGGCGGTCGCATTCTCTGTAACAATGACCTGGACGTTTTCCCATACTGTTTCACCTGATTGGTCTACGGTCTACAACATGACCAGATTAGCTCGAAACCGCAGGGATTTCAATAAAAGGATTATGGAGTGGGCTCAGGAAAGCTGAATACATACGAGGTTAAAACACGCTATTTTAGATAAATTCTGAGAGAGAACCACACAGGCAGGACTAGCAGGCTGAACCATATGCCTACACGGATGTGTGGCTTCTCGATGATTGGTATCTCATATATTCGGATTGTAGGCATTTCTAGAAAACGCTCAGTCTTAATACAAATTGCAGCAATATTGTAATTGGGTGGAGGTTTTGGTAACCTCTGAAAAGTCAAGCCTTCGTAAGAGAATGAAAGAACAGAGAGGGTTTTCTGCGGCCCTTCTTGTTGCGACGATACTTCTTACCTCACTGGGCGGAGTGACCTATGTGATTGTACAACGAGAACAATGGACCACTATCGTATACGAAACAAGTGGAGTCACACTTGAGCTAGGAGTCGATTGGCTCTATGGAGAATTTAGAGGAATGGAGCATCCTGATGACATCTTTCTTGTAATAGGCATCAGTGGAGAGATTGAAGGTGGCAATGGAGGATCTGTACGTTACAATTTCGACTATCGAAGAATGAACATCACCGAATATCTTCAGTTGAATGAAACTGAACATGATGCTTTATTTGCCAGTAGCGAGGCAGCAGAATACGGTGTTCTTGGTGACACCTTTGGTGGTAGTGGTTGGGGTGGACCTATCAACGACCACACCTATGTCTGGGCCCTCCGATTCCTAGAAGTGGGTGGAAAGACTACAGGAAGGATTCACATATCGTGCCAGGTCATAATTCGTGCTTCTCCGTTTTGATGTGTGTCATCTCGATAATCGGTATCTCAAACAACCGGAGCGCAGGCTTGTTCCTAACTTCAATGTTACATGTCCAACCTTCCAATATTTTATCAGTCTTTTAAACAAATGAAAGTTCAAAAAAGAGGGATTGACATGAAATGATCATTGTTACAGTGGCAGCATTGCTTGCATGGGGAATATTCAGACGATTTGGAAAACAGTATTCGGTTGTAATATTTCTCATTGTCACAGTCATCGCCTCATTTTTGGTCGTAAACGATGTTAGAACTGCTGGAGTGTTTCGTGAGAGTGTCACACCCAATTATGATGTTGTCTATTACAACAGCCACGCATTGTTTCCTCTTGTTGTCCAGAAGCAGCACAATTGGTCATCTCAAGAGTACTTCTATCAAGTTCATTTATTGAGTCAGGATGGGCGTTTAGTCTATAAAGAGGCTCCGAGTCCCGACCAGAGTGAGTTCATGCATTGGTCCCTATTTGTAATCTCCGCAACTCTTTGTGGATTGGGATTCTTTCTTGCAGTATTGCTAATCATTATTGTTGAGTTGGTTTGGTGGTATCGATTGCAGAGCATCCGATGATTGGTATCTCAAACAACCGGAGAGCGGGCCAAGGAGTATTGACTATTCATACCTTTTTCCGCTTTCGAAAATCAATTGCCGCAAGAATCAAGAAGATGATTCCACCAGCTAATAAACCATAGTCAAGATAGTCCAACCATGTTGGCACACCAGTATAGACACCGGCTAGAAGTATAAGAGTTATACCTATGTAAGCTAAAAGAACCCAATAGTTCTTCGACTTTTCCATCTTAACCAGCACCTAGAGGATGCATTGATAACGCTTAAAGTTTACATTCATCCCAGTGGATTTCGCAAGACAATGAAAAAGGAGTGTTGAATTGTGGGAAAAAAAGGAGTTGCAGCTGGTGTTCTGACATTCCTAGTAGGACTAGTCTTGGTCATTGATGATCTTCACGACTTTGTGCCGGGTACAGATTTTCTTCACTTCTTGCCCGATTTCGATCCCTACTGGATAGGTACTTTTCAACTGCACCATCTCTACATTGGTATATTGTTGATATTGCTTGGATTAGCCATAGCAATGAAATATGATGAGTGATTCCAAAAACTGGTCCTCAGTCAAACAGCTATATTGTCCACCGACTAATGCAATATGCCAAGAACCATGAGAGGAAAGATGATGGTCGCATCTCCAATCACCGTTTCAAAGTTGGCTGAAGTCTGAACCTTCTGCCAAGAAACTCCTTCAACAAGAGGTGCACCACTCAGACTACCACCCTCTGGGCGATCAAGGGTGATTTGTACAGCCATATCAAGACCACCTCTAAGGATGGTTGAACCCATGGTGAAGTGCTTCGCGAGACCTCCGCCAAGCATGATAGCGCCCATCTTCTTCTGTTCTGTAACGATTTTTCCTAAGATTCTAAGGTCCTTGACGAAGTCAAGAGCAAGGTTCTTTGTTGTACTATATGTGTAGAGATGAAACCCTAGCATGGAGTCCATGAGGCCTGGAGAGAATATTGGGACATTGTGATTAGCAGCCTGTCTGACAATCGAGTCAGTGTCCTCTATGGTCTTACCCAGTCGTGTGAGAAGTTCGCTTGGAGCAAGGGTTGTTAGCAATTCCTTGGGAAGACTGTCAAGAAACTTATAGATGCCCTTCTCAAAGAGCTCAAAGTCCTTCTCATGAACAAATATGTCAGCAATTCTTCCCATTCCAGCCTCTCGAAGCTCTTTATCATCCTTACTAGATGGAACTCTGTAATGACCTCCACCATATGCTTCGACAAGGTCATGAACGATGTTTGCACCACTGGTGACAACAGCCTGGACATGACCATTCTCTATGAGGTGACGTATAATGTTCCGCAGACCCCCTGGAACCATTGGCCCAGACATTGAGAGGAATGTGTAGCAGTTCTTGTCATCAAACATCCGTTTCACAATCTCAGTGGCTCTTCCCAGTCGTCCCGCACCAAGAACACCGGTATTCTTCATGGCTCTGAGATAGTCAGAAATGAGTGTGAGATTGGCGTCTACATGGCTGACCTTGTCCAAAATCGTCACCACCAGCGAACCATTTGCTGTATGAGATAAGTCATTCTATCAAGAAGAAACAAGAGAAACGAGCCCAGGTCGTTTTCCGGGAGAGCATGACCTGGACCCGTGGAACCAGAATGAATCCAACCACAACTATGAGTTGTACCATGTTTAGCATTCCCACACCATTATGTACTGCCTGATGCATGACTATAGAGTGGGGAGAGTTCCGAAACTATTCCGTTGACGCGTACTTCCATATGTTTAAACGCTAAGTTCCATGGCTTGACTCATGCAGTTCATTCCCTATAGCATCCTACCTCTTGTTATCATCATACATGCACTCTTACTACAGGGAGTCTGGCTTTTCTTAGGTCGACATGCCAGGGACATCTATCTTGGGGATATCATGCGATTCCGAGCACCTACATCATACATGTCGAGATACTACGATTGGCGTGTCACTAAGTTTGTGAATGCCTTAATGGAGGGTATTGTATTCCTAGTTATCTTACTTTGTTCTTTGATACTAATCTCGGTGGCACTCGCTGACTTAGCAACATTCTTGGACGCAATCTTCTATGTCGCATTTGTGATGTTCCTTTCATTTCTTAGTTCTATGCAGATGGCTTGGCGAGTCAGGGAGATTAACGAACGAGAGAGCAGAATATTATCCTCTATCAGTGCGTCAGTTGATAAGGTGGGTGTAGTAAGAAGTATGGTGGAGGATCTCATAATTCAAGGTGCAATGGGTGATGGGAGAGTGTGGTTTGCTCTCTATAGACTTGCTCAACGACAAAACCAAGTTGGATGGGCAATCAGAGATGTATTGCTTGAGAAGGGGAAAGAGCTGATGAAGATGCAGCAATACTCTGAGCGGACTGGAGAATTAGGAGCACCTGACAAGGGACCGGGGATACAATCCTGAATGAGCCACTGAGTATATTCAGTAACTCTTATATCCAATTCCTAAGGCGTTCACGAGAATCCCACTGGGAGGAACTCCAGATGTCAAAGAGTGATGTTCTGAAAGGACTCAAAGGCGTGGTCGCAAGTTACCGTAGAGGTAAGCACCTGCAACATCCAAATCAAGTGATTCTGCTATTCGAGGAGATAAAGACAAGATCTGAGGCTTCTGCACTTGTTGGAAGACAGGTGAAGTGGAGCCTATCTGAGGAGAAGGAGTTCTTGGGAAAAATACTTGGTCCACACGGGAACACTGGTGCAGTCCGTGCAAAATTCAGAACAAACCTACCCGGTCAGGCCATAGGTACACCAGTTGTACTACTTTAAGTGTTCACGAAGTTTTATCAAGGCACCCTCGGATGCCTAAGAGGCTCCGATGATGCAATTTGGCTATCTGAGGGCAGAAATGCCCAGCGACGAGTCATAGTTAGACTGAGGAGCCACATCTTGCACACATTCATCGATGTATGGATGGAGAATCGAAATGCTTGAGTGGGCGGCATATTTCTCAGCTTATCTTCTTGCGGGCTTTTCGCTCAAGCTTGGAGATGACTTCTTGGATGAATTAGATAGACCGCAGGCGGCCTGGATTCCATTGTCCGTCGCTGGACTTTTCTTTGGTCTACTCATGACTGTTTCAGAGTGGGACCTAGTTCTTTTGACCAGCATTGTAATTGGTGTCGTTGCATCAGGGAAGGTGAATCGCCCTCAGTTCACTGTGGGTTTTGCTCTAATACTCGGGGTGTTGTTGATCATTGGAGTTCCTGCGGTTTCTAATTGGTTGGACTGGTTCACTCTTCTTTTCATACTCTTCATGGCAGCAGTTCTTGATGAGAAGGGGAACGACTGGGCTGACCAAAAAACATCTCCAAGGGTCTTCAAAATGTTTGAGTATAGACTCATACTCAAGATTGTGGCACTTGGCCTGATCATACCCTGGCCATTATTCCTACCTGCAGCATTCGGGATTTGGGTCTTCGATTTTGGGTATGAATCTGCAGGATGGTTAGTAAGAAGAAGCTACGAGAGGAATTTATAGGCAAGACTACAGCAGATATCTAAGAAGACGGGTTCTAGTCCCCGCTCCTGAGCAAAATCAATCCCTTCCTGACTTATCAGAGCAACTCCATTCAGGCCGCTCATAACCGCAAATTTGTCGGTTTCAACCTTGTGTCTACCCATTGGTCGAGCACATCCTAAGAGGATGGGAACCTCTTTCATCCCTAGTCTGGCTATTGTCATAATTCGTCCAATGTCCTCAGGAGTGGGGGGAGCAACACTCTCCATGGAAGTCTTCCTGAGAGGGTTCAATGCGATGATCACAACAGCTGCAGGGTTGCCTTGTGAAATCAGGTTCAATGCCTCTATCTCACCAGATAGTCTTCCATAGTCAAGACCCACAAGCACATGCGGTACTGTTGGTACTCCGAGCGCCTCCAGAATATCGAGTGAGTCACGCATCTTCTTTGGTCCATCTTCAATGTGATAGACCTCTCTAGACACACGTTCATCTCCAATGACATCGAGCATTGCAGCATCAATCTGTGCCTCAGCCAGACCCTGAGCTGTTGTTTCACTGACCAGACCAGTGTGTACAACAACCTCAAGGTTCAACTCCATCTTTATTCTCTTAATCGGTTCTATGAATCGTTCTAGTGGGACATGTCCCTTTGAGTCAGACCCCCCACTGATGAGTACACCTTCACCACCCTGTGTTTTAATTTTCCTACATCTGTCAAACAGACTATCGGGCGTTGTGGCAGGTTCCATCCCTCTTAGAAGCCTACCATCACAGTGCTCGCAATTGAGTGAACAAGATGTCCCTGTTACGCTCAGAGAAACGAAGTTGTGAGAGCTGGATTGTGTGTGATTTCTGACACTGTATGGGTAGGCTGTTGGACTGTAACAGAGAAGGTTGTTGCCATAGATGATCAGTCGCTGGTCAAGCGCCTCTTGCATCAGTTCCTGAAGCTCGTCAGATGAAACCTCCAGGATGATATGACCATCATCGATTATGTCAAAGCTCACATGAGTTCCTCCTGAGTATTCAGGAACCTCCCGCTTTTAGGATTGTCATGAGTACCAGATGGTAACAGACAAGTACCACTTGGGTTTCTCCTAAAACTTGGCTCCAAACATGATAGTGGGTGATGAGTCATGACACCTGTGCAAACGGATTCAATCGATTTGTTCTTCAATGCTAGAAGCGTTGCGATCTACGGTGCTTCAGCAAGCCTGAACAGTGTTGGTCAATCAATAGTCCAGAACTTCATCAAGCCACAATACACAGGAAAGGTCTATGGAGTCAATCCGAAGTACACACAGGTCTTAGGGATACCCTGTTTTCCATCTCTTCAGGACATTGAAGGACCAGTGGACCTTGTTGTGGTGGCAGTACCAGCTAGAATCACTCCACGAGTGTTTGATGATATTGCAGCCAAGGGGACCAAGGCAGTCATTGTGATATCAGGAGGATTCTCTGAAACAGGTCCGAGAGGTGCAGAGATAGAGGATGAGATTGTTGCTATTGCCAAGAGAAATGGAATACGAATCATTGGTCCAAACTGTGTGGGTGTTGTAGACACTCATAGTCACATTGACACGTTCTTCTTGCCAGAGTACAGATGCGGCCGCCCCAGACCCAGCAATGTTGCGAATATCTCACTGGTTTCACAATCAGGTGCATTTGCAGCAGCAATCTCGGACTGGACTGCTGAACTTGGCCTGGGAATAAGCAAGCTCGTCAGTCTTGGAAACAAGAGCGATGTTGACGATGATGATCTGCTCTGCTATCTCGGAAATGACTCTACAACGCAGGTCATCTGCTACTATACAGAGGGATATGATGAGGACAAGGGACGTTCATTCTTTGACACAGCAAAGACTGTGACCCCCCACAAGCCTGTTCTTGTTGTCAAGTCTGGAAGAGGACAGAAGGCAAAGGCAGCATCAATGTCACACACCGGGTCACTGGCAGGCTCTGACAATATTGTGGATGCCGCATACAGACAGTCGGGAATAATCCGACCAGATAACTTTGAACAGATGTTTGATATGGCCAAGGCGCTTGCCATGCAACCACCAGCAAAGGGAGACAGGGTCCTTATGGTCACAAATGGGGGAGGTCTTGGAGTCATGACCACTGATGCTCTTGAAGCCTTAGGCCTGCACATTCCTGGTCCCTCGCCTGAGCTAGAAACCAAGTTCAAGGAACGGCTACCCGCATATTGCGCAGTGGGCAATCCAATCGATGTGGTGGGTGATGCAGACTCAAGCAGGTACAACGTTGTACTTGAAGAAGCAATGGCCAGCGGCGAGTATGACATTTTTGTGATAGGTATGTTGCTTCAGACACCCAGTCTAGATATGGATGTGACCAATGTGATCTCAAACCATCAACGAGCATCTGGACTCCCATTTGTGGTGGTTTCTATGGGCGGTGGGTTCACAACAAAGGCTGGTGAGATAATGGCATTGATGGGCGTACCAACCTATGCCACTGGTGAAAAAGCAGCCCTTGCAGCGAGAGCGCTGGCTCAATACGGAGAAATCAAGTACGGAAACAAGTTCAATAGAAGAACTTCCTCTGACAAATGATAAAAAGGATGGACAAATCAGCAACACGAGAGAGGTCTGAATCATAGATGAAAGAAGCTAAGAAAATCTTCAAGACTGCTCGGGAGGAGGGTAGGACCTTTGTCCTTGAGCATGAAGCAAAGGACATAATGAAAGCATACGGAATCCCGATACCTGCCTATGCAACAGCAAGTACAGCTGACGAGGCAGTTGAGAAGTCTAAGAACATAGGATTCCCAGTTGTACTCAAGATTCTTTCCAAGGACATTCTCCACAAGTCTGACGCAGGAGGCGTCAAGCTCAATCTTAAGGATGAGGACGCTGTTCGGAAAGCCTTCGATGAAATTATGCAGAACGCAAAGAAGTATGGAAAAGAAAAGGGGATAGAGGTCGATTTGAGTCGAGGGGTGTTCATCTCAGACTTTGCCGAGATGGGTACCGAAATCATTGTTGGTGTCACAAAAGACCCGCAGTTTGGTCATGCGATCATGGCTGGTCTAGGTGGTATCTTTGTTGAGGTTCTCAAAGATGTTTCCTTCAGACTCATTCCATTCTCTGAGGCTGATGCAAGAGAGATGTTGAGTGAACTCAAGGCATACAAGATTCTGGAAGGTGTAAGGGGTGAGGGCCCACGCGACGTGGATGCGTTGGTCAAAATCATGCTGGCTGTGTCCAAGATGATTGTGGATAATCCTGAGATAACTGAACTTGACTGCAATCCAGCATTCGTCTACGAGAAGGGAAAAGGAGCCCTTGTGGTTGATGCAAGGATTCTGATTGAAAGACCAGATGTGGCATCTAGCCACTAATAAGATTATGAAGTAGTAGTAGACCTCTCTTGAGATCAATGTCCTTCAAAGGAGCTTTCTGAGATGTCTTCGTTGTAGTAGCCAACAGTAACAAGAGGGCAATCAATCTGGGTACTAAACGGGCATACTGTAGCAAGAAGTCTTTGTTACCTGTTGAGTCCACAATGAGGCCCTCAAGACGTCGTATCAAGAGTTGTATCGTTTCGTCAACACCCTCACCCAACCTGAGTCCCTGGAATATGTCAGCAGCGGATGACTCGTTTTCAAGAAAATCGGAAGAAACCCCGACGCTTTCAAGCATCTGCAGGGCAGCAACAATCGTGGAGTCATAGTGTTCCTCCTCAAGTCGGTCTATGCCTCTTCCCACCGCCTGTAATTGACCTAAAAACCGTAGTGAGTTTGTCAAGATAGTCCGTGAAGCACCGGATGTTGCTGGTGCCATTCCTGCCAGATGGTCACCATGGACTCGTTCAAGGTTGGCTGCAACTGACGAGTTTAACTTTCGTTCAAATCCCGGAGAGAATCCAATGCTAGCTGCCCTTGGCAGGACTGAATGTGATCCTAGGTTACGAATCACTGTTAGAGCCCTGAAGTCCTCATTTGGAACATGGAAAAGGAGTATTCGAGTGATGTCATAGGCTGTTTCAAAGTCAGCCTCAATTATCACACTACGACCTTGGCCCTTACAAGCAAACGCGCTTAGAATCGCCCAGGAGGAGATGAAAGACTCATGAAGGTTCTCTCTGAGATCTCTGTCTGCAAGTTCATGTTCTTGTAGAAATCGCATCAGCTTCTCTCCAGAACCAGAGATTCTCTGTAGTGTGTTGGGGCCAATCTGAAGGCCCTCAATGGACTTGATGAAGCTCCTAGGCTCCCGGGAGGGCGGTCTCAGCATCAACCCGGGTGTTTTTCGTGTCATTGACCACCACTTCGATGTTGAGGTGAAGTAGTCGAGAACATCTATTGCTACAGTGACATCTGAAGGAGTTGTCTTGTCGCGCGATTCAAGATATGTCACAAGCTTCGTGATGAGTTTGAGAAATCTTGTTAAATGGACCGAGACCTTTTCCCCCACAAACTGCGTTTCCGAAAATCTAGTTGCCACTGTTTCAATTTGGTCGGTTATGGAGTCATCTAGTTGTGTCTTTAGCAAACCTTGGTAGACAGCAACTGGAGTCCTTGCCAAAGTCCTATTGTCTCCTATGATGCCAATCACTAAATTTGACATATAAAAGCTGACAAGACGCTACTTACCGTATCTCCTAGACCGGTCACCATATGATCGCAAAGCGCGCCATATGTCAATCCTTCGAACAGCAGGCCAATAGACCTGTGCAAAATAGAGTTCTGAATATGCAGACTGCCAGAGGAGGAACCCAGAGAGTCGTTCCTCGCCCGATGTTCGTATGATAAGGTCTGGGTCCGGGATACCATTGGTATACAGGTGACCTTCTATGATGTCCTCATTGATCTGGGTGGGTGACAGCTCGCCAGACTCAATCTTCTCGCTTATAGCTCTGACTGCATCAACCAACTCAGCCCTTCCTGAATAACCAATTGCGACATTGAGAATGTGGTCATCATAGTCTTGGGTTTCTTCTTCAGCCTGTCGGATTGCTTTCTGAACCTTCTCAGGCAGAAGGTCTACTCTTCCGATGGCCTGTATTCTGACACGATGGCGGTGTACATCGGGATTACCGACCACCTCGCTGAACTTTTCTTCTGCGAGGACCATTATCTCCTTTACTTCATCCTCATTTCTCTGGAAGTTCTCTATCGAGAAGGCATACAACGTGCAGACTTTTACATTAGCCTCCCACAGGATTCGCAGTACATCCATCACCTTAGCTGCACCTCGATAGTGACCGAACCATGGGACTTCAAGACCATGCTTTCGTGCGTATCTGCGGTTGCCATCCAGAATTATTCCAACATGTCGGGGAGCTTTGTCCTTGTCTAGCTGTCTGAAGAGAAAGTATTCATACAGCCGGTACATAGGACCTGTTAGGTTCACTTCCAACACACTCTGATTCAGCTACTTCTGGAGTAACTCTGCTTAATAGAGTTGATGTTGTACTTATTGTTGCACTAAATCATTGCAGCGACCTTCTCAGCCGCACGCTTCATATCCAGGAAAATAAGACCAAGTTTTGCGTTTGCTGTGGTGGAAACAGTGAGACAGGCATTCATCCCAGCCTGCACGACTAGGAGCCAGCCATCTACACCCTTGATGTTGACCTGTTCGAGACTCCCTTTACCTAGCTCTATGGCGGCCTTCTCGCCAAGAGTCAACATTGCAGCAGTCATAGCTGCGACCTTTGCCTCATCTACATCAGTAGGAAGTGCTGACACGATTGGTAGGCCTTCAACACTGACTATGGCACAGGCTTCAATCTCGGGAATACTCCCCTGTAGTTCGTTCAGAACACCTTCGAGTGTATTTTCACGGGATTCTCCCATTTGGTCTCACCTGTCATTTGTACATTCTTTTGAGTATGACTTCTCTTGCTATTGCTTGAAATGCCCTCTTAACTCCTACGCCTTGGACAGCTATGGTTTCATAAATGGGTACATTTCCACCAAGGCCAAGTAGATCGAGCATCTCATCACGGGACATCCTGTTTGGTAGGTCTCGCTTGTTTAGCATGACCACTATCGGAATCTCACGCCCAAGGGCATCACCAAGGAATAACTTTAGTTCTTCAAAGCTTTCAGTATTCTCGTCACGCTGGTCAGGTGATGAGTCAGCAACAAAGAGGATTCCATCAGTGCCCTGCAAGACCACCTTTCTCTGGTGCCTGTGTCTCTTCTGTCCAGCTACCGTGAAGACATCGAACAAGACACGACCCCCAGCTGACATTGGCACATAGTCAAAGAACAGCGTTCGATTGGTTTCATCCTCGATTGCAGTGAACTCGCCTTTCTGTAGTCCTTCTACTTTTCCGTATAACCAACGGAGAGCGGTCGTCTTACCACCTAGGGACGGGCCATAGAATACCAATTTGAGATGAATTCGTCCCTTGTCGTCTTTTCGAATTGTAAACACCTCATTGTGTCACTGCAGAGGTCCCTATACTGGGATGTTGGTTGAGTAAAAAGTTCTGTCTAATAAAAGCCTTTGTGGCACGGGAGGTCGCTCCATTCAGGCATTATTCATGGACTGAACTCATTTGCTCCAATATTCACTAAGTTGTAACACTACCGAGTATGGACACATCTGTGTGATATGCTTGGTTTCACACACGCTCGAGCTCAGCAAGAGCTGACTTAAGGTCCTCCTCGTCAAGCTCGCTCTCCTTTGGAGATAGTGGCTCCACAGCGAGGAACTTGTCAAGCTCATCAGCCAGTTGCACACCCTGTTTCTTCATCACAAGCCGGATAAGACCAATGTTAACCTCGGCCTCTGAAACCACACAGAGCACTCCTTTCCCACAGGCGGAGGCGAAGATTTTGCCCTCCGAAAACTCAGAAGTGACTATCTCAAGCTCCCCAATCTGCAGGTTCTTGCCCTGCTCCTCACTTGCACAGAAGACCGCACTGGCGATTGCTCCAATTGAGTCGACATCCACGGGGTAATATGACAGCTTCGACACATTAGCAATAGTAAGGCCGGTCTTGTCGACCAATATCACCTTTTTAATGCCTTTATCCTGACGGATGATTTCGGTCAGTATCCTGTCGAAGGCTTTTGGATCACTCATTAATAGTTCACCTCTATCTTAACTTCCTACTGAGTGTTCTTAAGGACTACTAGGATAAGTCCTTCGTTCACTTCCGGTGCGATGTTGATCTGGCCCTTGGTTGTGTCAAGGGTCAGGAATGACAGTGACCCCTCTCGAAGTTCTCGCACTGCATCCAGTGCCTTTCCCACGAGGGAGGTGATGATTGCAGCGACATTCTCTGTAGTTTCAGGGTCTAGATCACTGCTTAGTGGTAGACCGTCCATATTAGTCACGACAACGCCTCGTACTCCTTCCTGTTCCTTGATTTTGGAAAGGATCCCTTGCAGCTTTTCTTGACTAATCACTGTCTAGAGTCCTCGCTGATTCAACTGTGCCGTAACATCTACGCCGCAGTTGACTATTTTAGACTTGTGGAGATATGTTACAACTCTCCGCGTTCCGTTTGCGCATTTGGAGAATATTATGGGTTGTGTTACATGAAAAAATAGGTCTGGTCGTGCCAAAAAAACCAGCACGACCAATGAATGTAATACCTAGAGCTATACCTTTTCCTCATCATCGAAGAGCTTCTTCGAGCTCCTCTTCATCTGAGCAAGACTTCCAGTAAAGGCCTCATCCGCAGCCCTTGATGGACCTGCTGCTGGTGCCTCAGCGAGCATCTCCTCCTGGCGGGTGATTTCCTCTTCTTCAACATTCAGGACGTTGTCGGTCTTATCCAGCATGGCTTGAATGCTCGCAGGAGCAGCCTTTGCCTTGGTCTTGAGGGCTTTTCTGAAGGAAGCAATCCGTTCTCGACCCTTTTCTCTGTCACCACGGAAGGACTCCTCACCAGCCTTCTGTGTCACAAATGTGGCGCCAACTGTTGGATCAAGTGTCTTCATAATCTCCGCCTCCTTCTTTGTAACTCGGAGTTTGGTTGTGACTGCACGTACTCTTCTTGCACCAGCCTCATCAGTGTAGGTCACCTGGACTTGTATTGGGACCTCGGACTCCTTAATCTCCTTCTCAGGTTCAACCTCGAAGTAGATTTCATGGTCCTCTCCAACAACGCCTATTTTGCTCTCATTTGTCTTCTTCAACTGATCTACGACAGCACGAGAGACTCCTGAGGCATCCTTCAACTTGACTCCAGAGGGAGTGACAAGCCGAACCTCTACATCTCTACCAAGGAGTGATGCACCAGCTAATTCAGAGAGACTTCTGTCTAGCTCGTTTGGTGTGACATAGTACATCTGGCCACCTGTGGCCTCTGGCAATAGTCCTAAGGTCTGAAGCTCCATACCTGCGCCAGATGCAATACCAACTACATCCACAGCTGTACCTAGCTCCATGAACATCTTTCCTAGGTCCTCGTAGTATTTACTGGCCGGAGTGACCTGGTAACCTTCTAAGGCGCCAATCCCCTCATTCGCAAGTCCATCAGTGAGAAGGACTACTCTTCCCACATTGCGATGCTTGGCAATCACGTATGCCATTCCCACTGCAGGACCCAGAGCAGTTCCACCTTGATCACGCAAGGCTTGTACATGTTTCTTTAGTTTGTCAGAGTTCTTTCCCACACCTACAAGTTTGATTTGGTCAAGGAGTGTCTTTGTAGACTTCATGATATCATTTAGACTGGCAAAAGAGGTTCTTGGAAGTACAACCGGGCTTCCAGTTTCAAGATCTCGTGCCACAACAGAGCTCTCAAACTCTATCAGTCCAAACATAGTATCCGGTGCGTTTGCAGCGAGACTATCGATGGATGTGTTCAAACTTCGTTTGACCGCTGCAAGGTTTGCCCCAGCCATTGAACCTGAAACATCAATCAGTCCAAGAAATGAACGACCACCAGTAGATATTACATCTGTTTCAGTGCTTGTTTCTGGTGGAGGTTCAACCTCAAAGTCTGTGTCGTCACCTGCTACTACAACCTCGCCCTCTATTATATTGAGTGTGCCGCAGAACGGGCACACAAAGTGTCTGCCCACCTTCGGATCCTCTTCGATTTGGTCCACACTAAGGAGGAAGCCATTACACTTGTGACATGCGATTGGCTTTCCTACAATCTTTGTTGTTTCATGCGCGAGATGACCAAATTCTACACGCAAGACATATGGAATGTCGCTCAGAACCTTCTTCGAAGCCGGAAAAGCCTCTGAGCTAGTTCTCAACATAGGCATCTAATGTTAGCCTCCAAAATTATATTGGCAGACTTTTACGTGAGTGGTTTTAAGTGCTGTCCTGTCAAATGAAAGGAAAAAAAGGAACTCTAACACACCGACGCAAGATATTTACACACCTAATCCCAAAACTGGTGATAGTCATTTCAGACCTCAGGAGGAAAATTCACAGATGGATCAGGCAAAGATTGAACAAGTCGTATCAGAAACCATGGCGGCCAATGCAGATCTAGAAGGTATTGTCATATGCGATGCCAAGGGAAAGGTACTCTTCGGGCATACCATCAGTGCAGGGACAAAACATGCGGACATCGCAAACCTTGCCGTGAAAATCGCAGCTAATTCTTCTCAACTTGCAGCTGGTCTGGACAAGGGAGGTCTGAAGGAAGTGAGCATAGCCTCGGACAACGGGTTTGCCATCATTTTG
The DNA here is from genome assembly GCA_016840685.1 of Candidatus Thorarchaeota archaeon. Classification (GTDB taxonomy): domain Archaea; phylum Asgardarchaeota; class Thorarchaeia; order Thorarchaeales; family Thorarchaeaceae; genus SMTZ1-45. The sequence continues at coordinate 49,471 of JAEORX010000001.1, read as the reverse complement.
GGTGATGTGAAACTGGTATTGACAGGAATTGCAGGCGAGGGTGCAAGAGAGTCATTGGGACTTCTTAGAATGGCCCTACGGAGGGCACTCTTGAAGATAGTTGGGTAGCGCGCGCCGCAAAAAGTCTGCAGAGTTACACTTTTCAACACATTAGAGGATGCCTTCCAGGCCTGAATACATAATCCAGATGTAACTGGAGTAATACTAGGGTCATACCAACGGTATTTAGGGCTCTGTAACATCGGAATAACACACTTGGTCACGCCAGGGTTGTTCTGACTGCAGCTTGCCGGAAGGGATTGGGACTTGGTCTATATTGAGAAGCTTGTATGCAAGGGTTTCAAGTCGTTTGGACGAGAAACAGTCAGTATCAAGCTCAATCCAGGTTTCACATGTATTGTGGGACCAAATGGATCAGGCAAGTCCAATGTGGTTGATGCAATCCTCTTTGTGCTAGGACAGCTCAGTGCCAAGACACTACGTGCGAACGTGTTCTCAGACCTGCTCTATTCTCCACCAAAACCAAACATGCCTCCGAAGGCAAAGTCTGCGATGGTGGAACTCCACTTCAATAACAAGGACCGGAAACTACAGATTGATGCGGACCGAGTCGTAATTGAGAGGGAATTGGATGATTCAGGGAAATCAGTGTGCCGTGTAAATGGAAAGGTGGTGACTCGTACTGCCGTTTTAGATGTGCTGGGCGCTATTGGAGTAGATCCGAATGGGTATAACCTCGTACTTCAAGGTGAAATAGCTCAGATGGTCAAGGTGAGTCCCACTGAACGACGAAAATTGATTGAGGAGATTGCAGGCATATCAGCCTACGATGAGCAGAAAGAGCGAGCATTGAAGAAGCTGACTGAGAGCGAGTCGAATCTAGGTAAGGTTGAGATGCAGCTACAGGAGAGACGTCGCCACCTTGAGAAATTAGAAGAGGAGATGTCTGATGCACGTAGGTACCAGAACCTCAACAAGCAGATACGCCGACACAGAGTTGACATTCTGGCATGGAGTGCTATCAAGGGTAGGTCTAGGATAGAAACCATCAATGAAACTCTGGCGCAACGAGCTGAGGAAGCGGAGAGTCTTGTGAAGGAACTAGTCGAGGTGGAAACTGGAATCAAGACTACCGACACAGAGATTGAGAAGATTGACTACGATATCGATCAAATCACTGGAGGAGACTCGACGCGGGTATCTGAGCAATATGGGATTGTATCTGCGGCTGTGACTCATGTGAAAGGGGATCTTGAGCGAGCGAAGGCTGAATACGACAGAGTCAGCACTGAGAGAGCTTCTCTTCAGGAGGACCTGGAAACCACTCAGGATGAGATTAGTCGTAATGAACAGGTCATGACTGACAAGAATAAAGAGCTGACCTCACTTGAGAAAGAGATAGCTGGTACAACCGCTGAAATCATTCGGCTTGAAGAGATGTCTGAAAGAGCACAGGTCGCCTACTATGAAACTACTCTACGGCTTCAGGATTTGAATAACCAGATGAGACAGCTGGATGAGGGCGTTTCTGAGGTTCGGTCAACCATAAAATCTGACAACCGAGAGTTAGGACTTGCGTATGAAGAAGTTAGAGATGCAACTGAGAGTCTGGAGAAGGCTAATGCTGAGATCGCGCAACTGAAGGAAACCATCCCTGGGAAGAGAGTTGAAGTTGAGCAGTCGGAGGGGCTTGAGCAAAAAAAACAGAAAGAGATTGATAGCCTTAATGAACGACTGACTACTCTGGATGCAGAGGTTGAAGAGAGCGCGAAGATTGTAGCTCAGACACGGGAGGAACTCATCAAGGTCCAAGCTCGCCAAGACGCCTTGAAGGAGGCTGAAGATGCCTTTCTGAAAAGACGGAGAGCAATCGCGACAATACTTGAGCTAAGAGATGCGGGTGCAATCAACGGGATACATGGTACAGTTGCAGAGCTTGGCACAATAGATCCTGATTATTCAATAGCATTGGAGATTGCCGGTGGCAATCGACTCTCCTACATTGTTGTCGAGAATGAACAGGTCGCCACAGAATGTGTCAATGTCTTGAAGAGCGAAAAGATTGGTAGAGCCTCATTCATTCCTCTTGACAAGATTAAGAGCGGTGCTCCAGGAAAACTTCCCAAGGATGATGGGGTCATTGATTTTGCCCTGAATCTTGTAAAGTTTGATCCAAAAATGCGTCCAGCTTTTGAATTCGTATTCTCTGATACAATTGTGACGGAAGATTTCGAAACAGCAAAACGATTAGGTTTCAGAGGGCAGAGAGCGGTGTCGCTTGAGGGAGACCTTATAGAACGCTCTGGTCTCATGACTGGTGGTTTCTTCCAACAAGCAGCATCTGGTCTGTCGTTGCAAGTGGAGGACACCAGTCCAGCGCTTATTGAACGGCTCAAGGGCTTAGAAGAGATATTGACAAACCTTCGAGGTAGACAAAGTTCACTTCGGAAGGAACGGACAGAACTTGAAAAGGAAGTTCAGGGGCTCTCGAAGACCAATTATCGGGTCCGTATTGAACTTGAAAGATTTGAGGAACGATTCGAGGAGTTGAAAGCGAAATCAGCAATTTTACAGGAGCGAATTGACAAGGCCAGCCTCACAATTAACGCGCTTGAAACACAGGTAAAAGAGTTGCAAGAACGTGACGAGGAGCTGACAGTTCAACGTGAGCGTGTAAGGGCTCAGCGTGACGAGGCCAATGAGGCTTTAGTCACATCGGATGCAAACAAGCTGAATCAAGAAATCAAGGACCTGAAAGAAGTCCAGGAGCAATATAACAGGCAGAGGGAGAAGCTGCAGGGTGAAATAACCTCCCTACGAGTAGCACTTGACGAACGTCTTGGACCAAGGGCAATAGAAGTAGAATCCAAGTTGCAGTCTCAGGACGCCATAATTCCGGGTCTCGAAGAGGAAGTGAACCGACTTGAGATGGGGCTATCGGAACGCGAAAGAGAGTTTGAGAAGCTCAGGGAGGAGAGGGAACGTATCGATGAAGCCGTCAAGGACAAACGAGTTCGCCAGCTCGAACTCAAAGAGGATCTGCGTAATCTGAGATTGCGGCATGAGGAGATTCGTGAGGCTCAAACGTCCAACGAAAAGGCAGTCTATCGACTCCAGACAGAACAAAACAGGCTGGAAACAGATATTGTTGGATTTGTGGCCGAACTGAACAGTATAGCAAATGCACAAGAGGCTGTTGAAGAGAGAGAGAAAGAGCGTGAACTCACATACAAGGAAATTGAGGATCTTGAAGAGAAGATCAAGGAGGTTGAGCGAGAGCTCGAGGCTATGGGGCCAGTCAATCTGAAATCACTCACAGATTATGACACAGAGAAGGAACGGTATGAAGAGATTGTTGACAAGAAGACTAGACTAGAGGAGGAACGGAAGGAGATTCTTGCCTTTATGGAGGAACTTGAGGCCGAGAAAACACAGAAGTTTCTTACTGTCTATAATGAAATTGCAGATAACTTCTCAACGGTATTTGCGAAACTCTCACCGGATGGAGAGGCCAATCTCATGCTTGAGAATCCTGAACATCCCTTGATGGGAGGAATCACTGTCAGGTCGAAGCCACGTGGAAAGGAACTAGTCACACTTGATGCAATGAGTGGTGGTGAGAAGACCCTCACAGGCCTAGCTCTCATATTTGCGATTCAGATGTACAGTCCAGCAAGCTTCTACATCTTTGATGAGATAGACGCGGCCCTTGACAATGTGAATGCTCACAACGTTGCTCTACTCATTTCGGAGATGTCAAAGAACTCACAATTCGTGGTGGTTTCACTGCGAGACACCACTGTTCGAAAAGCTGATTTGTTAGTTGGCATAGCAAACCAAGATGGAATCTCGAAGATTGTGTCAGTCGATTTGGAGGAGGTTGCAGCATCAGCATGATGGACGATGACTCTCCTTTCTGGGCAACCCCACCCTATATCCTTCTCACGGATGTGCTTCAGCTAGACAAGGTTGATCCGTGGAATGTGGATGTCGGAAAGCTTGTGGTGGGTTTCCTTGGTGAAATGAAACGACTGGGAGACATCGACTTTCGTATCTCAGGGAATGCATTATACTCAGCGTCCGTAATCTTCATGAGGAAGACTAGAGAACTCGTTGAACTTGGCCTATTGCCACCTGACGAGGACGAGGAGGAAGGTGAGTTGGTGATTCCACTAATCCGTCCACCTTTCAGACTGACGAACCGACGGGTTACTCTTGAAGAGCTACTCGTTGCCATGGACCAGGTCCTTAGCAAGGGTGCTAGACAGCGTTCTACACCAACAAAGCGAGGGTACAGCTCAAAGGCAGACCCTCTAACCTTTCAGGTCAATATTGACCAAGCCAACATTGAGGAAACAATCGCTGATGTGTATGAAGACCTATGCAGAATAATGAAAGTTGGAGACACTGCAAGGTTTCTTGATGTACTCATGAATAACACAAGACAGGAGATTGTACGCGTCTTTTTCTCGCTACTTTACCTCTTTGCCAGGGCGTACATCGACATTTGGATGGACGAGGACGATGTGATTTGGGTGAAACTTGAAGAACCTCCTGAAATCACTGATGAGGATGATTCTTTGGAGGAGATTCAACCAGAAATCGAAACCTAGGGTGAGATCAATGGATGAGGACATGGTTACACTTGAAGCGGCCCTCTATGTGTCAGGTAGAGCACTCACCTTAGAGGAATTGGCAGACATAATTGGTAAGTCTCAATCAACTGCTCAGAAGATACTCGATAACCTGAGCTTTGAGTATAATAAGAGAGAAGGTGCGTTAGAGGTGGTGGCATTGCCCAAGGACCGCTATGTGATGCAGCTCAAACCCGAGCTGACCCCTCGGGTTGGAAAGCTGATTCCGGGGGGGCTCCTGTCCTTCGCAACCCTACAGACACTTGTCTTCATTGCTCTCAAACAACCCATCCTCCAGTCAGACCTTGTTGCTCAACGTGGAACACATAGCTACGACCACATAAGGGATCTAGTTGACAAGAAGTTCATTGATGCAATACCAGAGGGGCGTTCCAAGTTGTTGACAACAACGCAACTCTTTGCAGACTATTTTGGTCTTGACTATGACCGCGTCAAGCTCAAGGCACAACTCAAGTTTAAGATGAAGAGGATACTTGAGGATCAAGGTGAAATCGAGGGGCTAGAGAGCCAGACACCTGGTTAACACACCCGGGGGATGGGTTCACCATAGGGCACTTGGACTATCTTCCGACCACCAATTGTTGTCTTCATGATCACTCTAGCCTTGCCAGCCTTTACTTTGCCAACAACTTTTGCCTCAGATGTGGTCTTGTGTTTGGAGAGAGCATTCAAAATGTCATCAGTCCTTGTTGCGTCTACACTCATGACCACTGTGCCCTCACAGCTCATGTGAAGTGGATCAAGGCCAAGTACATTGCATAGAGACCGGACCGATGAACGAACTGGAATTTGATCCTCTTGGAGCTCAAATTCAACCTTTGACTTTGATGCAATCTCATTCAGAGCCACAGCAGTTCCACCTCTGGTGGGATCCTTCATCGCGTGCACGCCACCCACGTCCAGGCAATCATGGATAGGTTCCCAGAGGGGAGCAACGTCGCTTACTAAATCAGTTTCGAACTTCAAGCCTTCCCGATGAGCAAGTAGTGTCGTGCCATGGTCGCCAATGGGTCCGCTGATGATAATATCATCGTCAGCTCTTGCTCCACTGTCAGTGATTGGTTGATTTAGGTAGGGAGTTCCTATTCCTGTTGTAGACATCACCACTCCATCAAGGGTTCCCGGAGGCATCACCTTGGTGTCTCCGGCTATCATGGCTACCCCCAGTGGTTCAATGATACTATTGAGAGATGTGAGCATTGTTTTCAGTGTTTCAATCTCGACTCCTTCCTCGACTATCACCGTGTTTGTCATTGCCACAGGCTGAGCCCCCATCACAGCTAGGTCATTGATGGTGCCGCAGGCTGTCAAGACACCCAAATTGCCACCAGGGAACACGATTGGATGAACAGTATGGGCATCTGTACACACAATCAGGTTAACACCAGCAACCTGAAGTGTAGCACCGTCATCCATCTCATCCAGACCAATAGTCCCAATCTTCCTTCTGCTGAATGAGGGGATTACAACATCCTCTAAAAGACGATGCATTATCTTGCCTCCAGCCCCATGTGCAGATTCAATCTTTGGCATTGTCCATCCTCTGACTATATGATGCTTTGAGGAAGACCGTGTGAGTATTTGAAGAGGTCGCTCTGGATTCGAAAACGAAGTTGGACACTAAGCAAGATTTAAAACGAATCTACAGAGAGCCTCATTGACCTTACTAAGAGGTGGTCAGAAATGGGTGTCTGGCATAGAAGATCGACACGAACAGCAACTGGAGCTCGATTGAAACGATTCAGGAGCAAGAGGAAGTACGAGATGGGTCGTACTCCAACCGAAACCCTAATGGGTGAGGAAAAGAGAATTTCAATCGACGGTAGACGAAAGGCAAAGAAGACACCAGCCCTCCGTCTGTCTCTCGTCAATGTCACTGATCCTGCGAAGAATGTCACATACCGTGCAGAGATACAGGATGTTGAGAGAAATCCAGCTAATATGGACTATCAGCGGAGAAAGGTCATCACACGAGGTACTATCATCAAGACTTCTAAAGGTCGTGCAAGGGTAACCAGTAGACCTGGTCAGGAAGGCATTGTGAATGCCATTCTAATCTAGAGTTGATTCAGCCACCACAGCTTCGATGCTCGTTATGATGAAGTCTTTACCACCGATTATTTTTGTAGAGCTGCTACCACACCTCGGACATTTCATAGGGGCAAAAACAGCAATCTGGTTTGGTAGATTGGGATCTACCTTGGATTCCCCCTCAAACGCACATTCATCGCATCGAAGCCGGCCCTTGATGGTGTTAATATGGAGTTCCGCTCCCTCCAGAATGGAGTTTCTACTGGCTATTTCAAAGTTGAATTTCAGCTGCTCTGGAATGAGAAACGTGAACTCTCCTACTTCCACATTCACAACAGAAACCTTTGTTGCCATATTGCTCTCAGCGGCCTTGAGTGCGGTTTCAACAATGGAGCAGGCTGCTGAGAATTCGTGCAAGTTTTAACACCGTTTCGAGCATGCATAAAGTCTTGTTAAGGCATTTCCGCTATAGTCCAAGGGTCAGACTGTTTATATGATTCAGTGTCCATTGATGGATGGTCCTGTTGGTGATGTAAGAGGGAGTCACTTTGTCCAAATCCAAGACATCCAAAACCTCAAAGAAGGCAACCGCAACCACTGAGAAAAACACTACAAGAGGGAAGAAGGCCACCATAAAACCAACTACTAAGAAGTCTACCAAGTCAGCGTCAAAGACTAAAGAGAAGAAGGAAAAAACGAAGAAAGCACCTTCTAAGAAAGCTAGCCCAAAAAAGCCACTACCAAAGAAGAAACCCTTGGAAAAGCGCCTGAGTAAGATGGACAGCGAGATGCTTACTGAACTCGAAGCTGAGGTCAGGAGTGATGATGTACAAGTATGTCTTGGAGCAGTCGAACGTCTGGGTGTCTTGAGACATCCTGATGCCACACAAGTCCTAATAATTGCATTAACAGACCCAAGATATATGGTCAGGATTCACGCAGCAGCTCAATTGGGTGAGAGGAGGGACAAGAAGTCTGTAGATGCACTTGTGGAATCACTTAACGATGACTCTGTCTTTGTCAGACAGACTGTTGCTGGGGCTCTGGAGAATATTGGCGGAGCTAAGGCGAAGAAGGCGATTACTAAGGCGGAAAAGGATGGTCTGCTTCTGGATGAGTTACCAGAGGGAAAAAGACTGGGTGAGTAGAATTGAAAGACCCACAAATGGGCTCTGGAGTGTCAGTATATTCGACTGCATTCTGCTTATATTGAAAGATGTCAGGAAGTTGATAGAAGACTAGATGGAGTATCAGTATCTTGAACGCATTCCGTAACGACGAGATTTCAAAGATAGAGTCACAAATCAAGGATCTCGATTTAGACTATATGCGTGGATTGGTTTCAGAGGACGAATACAATCGAAAGATGACTGGACTGAAACAGCAGCTTGAACAGGCAGGTGGGTCGACTCGGGATGTGTCATCAGTTCAAAGGATTCAACCAGCTGAACTACAATCTACCAAACTGCAACCACCACAAGTTGAGAAGAAAGCTACTGTAGATCCAGTGACAGCTGTAAAGAGAACAGTGGAAGGAATGAGAAGACTTGCCTTGGAAAGAATTGCACAAGAGGCAGGTGTGTCCATAATGAATGTTACAAAGATTCTCACAGACCTTCTTGATGGCAGAGAGCTTTCTGGAAGAATCGATCACGATAGAGGCGACTTCATACTGGGCACGGGAACAGGTCCTCCGCCCAAGACCATTGCTGTATGCCCATTTTGTAGGAATGACCTGAAGCGAATAGCGGTCAAGGGAGAAACTGTGACTTGTAACATGTGCAGAGAGTCGTTCATTATATCATGATAACATTCTGGGTGAGTGTGGATGGACTTCTTTCAGGCATGTCTGAAAGCAGACACTAGGGAGGCTGTAAACGCAATCAGAAAGATGCTCCCTTCTGCACGTCCATCAGCCATCTGGGCAGTCCTTATGCATGGAGCAGCGTGGCACGAACAACGGACCTATGACACTCCCCATTCAACCATCCTGATCTACTCAATACACAGATTGATTGAGGATTTTGGAAGTCATCCAGGACTCACACCAGACGCAGAATCACCTAAAATCACTCTTGATGAGGATAGAAAAACGTCTCTTCAGGAGTTATTCATTGAGCGTCTTGCCCTTCATTTAGCAGACATTGATCACTGGAATCTTGAGAAAGGGCCCAACTACAATGTCGAGAGAGGAATAGATTCACCTGATAATGCAGTCCGCAAGATGGAGAGCACGATTAGGCAAAAAAGCCTCGTTGGATCATGGGAGGCTTCTGTCATCCTAGCATCCAGAGATGAACCAGTCAGACTGCAGCGGGTTGTTGCTTCACTTGCTGCAGAAGACCCTGATAGGTTAGGTCATGCGTTCATCATGCCTGTATCACTCATTACTGAACTTCCTAAACCAGAATATACCCGGCCGCAGGTTGCATCATTGTGGCATCTGATGGAGTATCTTGTGAGGAAGGTTCCTTCAAAATCGCCTGACGGATTCTCTCATGATGACAATCTATCAAAACTAGTGAAACCCATCAATCTGGACGACTATCATGATGTCTTCATGAACTCTGTTGGGAACTATGGTATCCTTGGACACAACACTATCTTTGCCCAGAGAATCGCAGATGCAAATCAAAGAGGACTTGTGACAAAAGAGATGACCCGCTGGTTAGTGGGGAAGCTCAAACAGAACATCGGAGGAAAAATGACATCTGTGGATGAGTTGACATTTGATGAGATATTGAAGAGAGAAGCCAGTGCAGACTGGAGTCAGATTCCAGAGCCAATCCGACTGCCACATACAAATGAAATTCAGGATTGGATGACCAGCGATGTTTCCGATATTTGGAGTGCAATGACTCATAAGAGTTCTAGCGAGTTCGAGAACAGGATTCTTGAGTTTCATGACCAATTGCCACTTGTTCGATGTTGTCAGTATGTCATGGCAACATTGCTCAGCGAACCGCGGGCAGCTCACGCCATAATCTTCACCCATGCAGCTTGGAGCTTAGTGGATTATGCCCTGATTCCTAGCGATCTGGCTACACTTCAGGTTCACAGAATGCTCCGAGGGCACTCGAGCGAGTGGTGATTCGCTCGTATCAACTATCGGTTCTCCTGAGGCGGCAAAACTGAGAGGGGGAGACCCTCTCAGGATTCATTACTCCTCACCCTTTCTGTAGGACTCTGCAAGGAGATCTGGGATATACCGAACCTGCATTGCTGTGTCTTTCATCATATCATTGATTTGAATGGTACAGAAGGGACATTCTGTAGTCACCATGTCAGCACCAGTGGCTTCGATGTACTCCTTCTTAGTAAGAGCGATCTTCTGAGAGAGCTCGCGTTTGCCAGCGCGGACTCCGCCTCCAGCGCCACAGCAGCGATTCTTGTATGGGTCATCTATATATTCGACACCAGGAATCATCTTGAGTAACTCAATTGGCTGGTCGACCACACCCTGACCTCTACCAAGATGACATGGCTCGTGGTATGTGACCTTCAGCTTAATCTCTCCCTTTGGTGGAATTATGTTCTCTTTGCCAATCACATCTAACATGTACTCTGCCAAATCATAGACCTTAAACTTTGGTGGAGTTCCACGCTCTTCCTCAATTAAGGGATAGTGGTCCTCTCTCAGAGTCTTTCCACACCCTGCGCAGGCGACCACAACAGAGTCGAAGTTATACTTCTCCATCGCTGTTTCAAAGATCTCAGTGACCCTTCTTGCAGCAGCATGTGCAGTGTTTAGGTCACCGGTCCTGAAGGCAGGGCTGGCACAGCACCACTGTTCCTTAGGGACTATCACATCAATCCCATTACGGTTTAAAACATCAATCAGTGCCTTTCCTGTGCTCTGCAACCTATAGTCAATTAGGCAACCTGTGAAGAATCCTACTCGCCCACGTGGATTATCCACCAGGAACTCTGCGGTTTCAATAGTGGACAATAGCGGAGCGTCTTTTTCAGGAACTGCACGCCCTGTCTTATTGACCGAGTCAATGAATGCCTGCTGACCTTCGGCTAGGGGATAGCCAGCCTCCACCGCCTTTGCTCTGAGAAGTTCAACAGCAAGAGAGGGAATCTTGATTTTCTTGGGACAGATATCCTCACACATCTTACATGTAGTACAGCTATAGAGAGACTCATTCATCGCCATTGCCACACGGTCCTCGACATCTCGTGGATCAAGCTGCAGTCTGGCAAGCTGTCGGATAATCATTGGACCTGGATAATCCCATGTTTCATGGACAATGGGGCAGTTCGAAATACATGCGCTGCATTCTATGCACTTTCTAATCTCACGGAGCTTCTCAATCTCCTCGGCATGGATTATCTCAGGGTGTACTGGAGGCTTTTCACGTGCTACATACGGACGGATACGTCTGATGCGGTAGGTCGTCTGAGAAATGTCGGTGACAAGGTCCTTGATGACTGGCATCTTTTCGAGGGGTTCGAGAACAAGTTCCTCATCCGGATTCACTTTGGTGCGGCAGGCAATACGAGCAATTGTGTTAACCCTCACAGCGCAAGAGCCACATTGGCCTCCTCTGCATTCCCAACGGAACGCCAAACTTGAGTCAAACTTGTCTTGAATGTATAACAACGCATCCAATACGGTCATACCTGGTTCATATTCTACATTAAAATCTTGGAAATATGGTGCATCATCAGTGTCAGGATTATATCGTTGCACACTTGTTTTGATTGTCTTTGCCATCTTGTAACCCTCTTATGGTGGAGTGATTTTAGTGATTACCAGTTCTTCCTTTCGCATCTCCATCTTGCTGTCTTTGCCCTTTCGGATGACGATATTGTAATAGCCATTATCATTTGGGTCAGCATCAATTCGGTAATGGGCCCCCCTGCTTCCCTTTCTCATTACCGCAGCCTCAGCTACCATTCTAGCTGTTGTGACCATGTGTGCAAACTCTATTGCTTGATGCCAGCCGGGATTGAAACGCTTCACAGGAACATCGACTTTGATTTTTGGCACTATTTCATTTTCAATTCGTTTGAGTTCTTTGACCGCATATTGTAGTTCATCTTCCTTTCTGAAGATTTGGACCTTGCTCCACATGAGTTCAGTGAGCTCTTCACGAGCGTCTGCAGGGGAGATACCTTCCTTCCGGAAAAGCATCGCTTCAAGTCTCTCAAACTCGGTCTTTATTTGCTCACGGTCTATGCCCAAGTGAGTGTTTTCTTTTGCATATTCTGCAGCTTTTTCACCAGAGAGCGCCCCATATACCTGAGTGTCTGCGAGTGCATTTCCACCAAGTCTATTTCCACCATGGACTCCTCCGGTGCACTCACCTGCTGCATAGAGGCCTAAGATATTAGTGGATGAATTCTCGTCAATCTTGATACCACCCATGAAATGATGTGCTGTGGGTGAAACCTGCATGGGTTCCTCGCGAATATCAACTCCTCCATCTTCGAATTGTTCTATCATACTCTCCAGTCTAAATTCAATAATTGAACGAGGAAGGTGTGCTATGCTCAGATAGACGCCGCCATCTGGAGACCCTCTTCCTTCTTTGACTTCAGTCATGATGGATCGTGCAACTTGATCGCGACCTGCAAGTTCCATGACCTCTGGATAGTATCGGTTCATGAAGCGTTCTCCTTGATTGTTCAGGAGAATACCTCCCTCACCACGAACTGCCTCTGTAACTAGGCGACCTTTGGCTGATTCGGGTTTGACCATTCCAGTGGGATGGAACTGAATCATCTCCATGTCTATCATCTCACAACCAGCTTCATAGGCCATTCCATATCCATCGCCAACATCCAACTGCGCATTACTTGTGACGCTAAAGATTCTACCAGCGCCTCCTGTGGCCATGACAACGGCTTTTGCCCGGAACACAAGGTAATCACCATATTTGAGATCTACAGCGCAGACGCCAGAGATTTTACCATCAGTGACCAGAAGTTTGGTGGCAAACACCTCATCAAACACACGTACTGAAGTCTTACGAATTGCCTCAGTAAGAGTGACCATTATCTCTGAACCGGTCCTATCAGAGGCATAAGCAGTTCGGCGCCAACTCTGCTTACCGAATGGTCTCTGGGCAATTTTTCCCTCAGGAGTCCTATCAAAGACTGCACCCATATCTTCTAGGTCGAAGACTCTCTGTGGAGCATCTCTCACAAGAATCTCTGCAAGTTTCTGGTTATTGAGATAGTTCCCACCAGTAATTGTGTCTTTAAAGTGGGTTTCAGGATTGTCGTCCGGGTCTACATTACCCAGGGATACATTGTAACCGCCCTCAGCCATGGCTGTGTGTGCCTTACCGAGAAGCTCTTTGCTTAACATGATAACGTCCAAGTTGTGTTGTGAAGCCTCAATAGCAGCTCGGCATCCAGCTCCGCCAGCTCCAACAACAAGAACGTCGCACATGATTGTCTTGTAGTCCAACTACAGTCCTCCAGTGGAGAACACTCTCCATGGTTGAACCGTCGGGGTTTCTAGCTCTCTTTAAGAGTTACTGTTGAGCTACAAAGAAATGAGTGCTTATGCCAGAATTTCCTTGAACTCAATATTTCAACAAATGTTTATCTCATTACAAAGCAAGAAAAGCATGGAGGGTCAGAATTGGCGTTTACAGTGATGACAGTCACAATGTTTCTGGTCATGATTGCAATGCTGACAGCAATTATTGCAGCACATTTCAGTGGGCGCGATTCAAATACAGGAATTACAAATGCAATTATTGGTTCTCTCTTCGTCATTCCATTTGGGATAATAATTCTGTCTTTTCCGTTGTATGATTTTGTCACGCTCTATGATTGGCCTAGCGGGAATCCATATGTACTTCCTCCTCAGATTGCTATTTGGGCTGCAGCAGCATTGGGGGGACTCCTTGGTTTCAAATCCGGGGTTGTTTGGAATCGGGATGGGGCAAGTTGTGTCTATTTTCTAGTCACAATTGCAATCGCACTCACATTGCTATCGCTTGTAGTTGTCTTCATACCTTAGATGCCTATTCTTTGATTCCTATCTTTGCATAGACATCTGCCTTTCGACTAGCAACGAGCTTATCCATATCAGCATGCATGCTGTTTCCATGTGAGTCCATGGTGACCAACAGCGGACCAAATTCCTCAGCTGTGATGACCCAGAGTGCTTCTGGCATACCAAGATCTTGCCATTCATATGCACGAACCTCTTTCAACCCCTTTGCTGCAAGCGCGCCACATCCTCCAGTATAGCTGCAATAGACGGCTCCGACTTCCTTCAATGCTGTAAGGGTCTTCTTTCCCATTCCACCCTTTCCGACAATGATACGTGCTTTATACTTTCGAAGGAATTCGTCTTCAAACATCTCCATACGGCCACTTGTTGTGGGGCCCGCAGAAACGATTACCCACTTACCGTCCTTTTGCCAGGCAACAGGACCAACATGATAGACAACGCTTCCCTCAAAATCTACCGGGGATTTCTCGCCCTTCTCGAACATATGAAGCGCTCGCTCATGAGCCTCATCACGGGCGGTATAGACATGCTCACCTGTGACATAGACGACATCACCAACCTTCAGTTTTCTGGCATCCTCCTCTGAGATTGGAGTTGTCAAGTGATACTCTGTCATCTTAGTTTCCCTCCAATGGGTGTGTCAAATAGGTCACCTTCAAGTCTTTCGTGATGATTGCAGTACTGCGTCGGGCCGCCCAACACTGGACTGCCACACCGACTGGTAGGCTAGCTGGATGACGCATTGCGTAGTCGACCTTTACACCAAGGACTGTTGTCTTTCCTCCCAGACCCATGGGTCCAATCCCAGTTGAGTTGATGGCATCCATGAGCTCCTCCTCTATCTTGGCCACTTCAGATTCGGGATGTTTGTCATCAAGGGGTCGAAGCAGTTGCTGTTTTGCAATCTTGATGGCGATATCTGCACCACCACCTATACCCACGCCAATGATGTTGGGAGAACAGGCTGCGCCCATGTACGAGAGCGCATTGTCAACTACTAGTTTCTTAACTCCTGTGAGACCAACACCGGGCTTGAGCATCCCCACAATACTAGCATTCTCACTACCTCCACCCTTTGGAAACACAGTGATCTCAACAGAGTCGCCATCTACTATCTCCCAGTTTATCCACGGAATCTTCGCTCCGGTGTTGTCGCCAGAGTTTCCTCCAACGATGGGGTTGACAGCATTCGGTCTTATTGGAATCTCTTTGGTCGCCTTTCTGCTAGCTTGTGCGAGTGCTTCCTTAATCTCTCCTATGAACGGAAATTTAGCACCAACTTTGACGTAGAAGATCATGATTCCTGTGTCTTGACACATAGGAATACCAGTTTCTGCAATCTCCAAATTGGTCAAAATTGCTGATAATTGGGTCTTTGCTGTTTCGTCTGTTTCATTCTTTCTGGCTGCCTCCAGAGCTGCCTTGATGTCCTTTGGTAGCTCTGTGACCGCCTTCTCCAACAGACGAAATGTAGTATCATGGATTACCTGGTATGGGTCTTTCATTTGATCAGCTTCTGAACTGTGAATCTGCGGGGTACGCTACATCGTCCCCGCACACAGGTCGCTGAAACTGAGGGGTGCTTAATCTGTGTTCCTATCCAGACTGAATACTATGACTATATACGTGATTGTTCCGATTGAGAAGATAGGAGTCTGACAAGTGATGGTGCTTGACCTGTCTTTCGCATCTATTGTGTCGCTACTCATCATCACGTCACTCCTTGTACTATATTCAATTCTTGACTGTCGTAATAGGCGAGTCATGAATGAGGTGATTCTTGCTGGTGGTGCCGTAGGTTTTTTGTCTGTGGTTTTCACTGGCCACATTATATCCAATATCATCCTGCATATGACCGCGCTGCTACTGGTCATCCCACTCATCTATATTTTGTATAGGATTGGTTCGATTGGGGGTGCTGACGCCAAGGTCTTGTTCATTATTGCGCTAGTCAGTCCGGGCATCGAGCTGGGATATTGGGACCAACCAGTTTTGGAGGCGGTCGTTGGACTTTGGGGAGAACTTTTGATTATGCTCTTGGGAGGTTATCTCTATTTGAGGTTGAAAGGAAGGGATGAGAACACTATCCCTCCACTTCTGCCTTTTCTCCTCTTTGGATATATTACCATTCAAATAATTGCCTTAATCTAGGCACCCTTTGAACCAGCGTTACCTTTTTTTGCCATCTCAATACCAGATTTTCCAATTCTAAAGAGGTGCTTCTTTAGGCTGTGAAACGTCTGCTTCATCTTCCAGACAAGAAGATCTCTCTTCAGCGTACCATTCATCTCCGAGAGATTGAGTGTGATTAGTCCTTGGGTCACGAACTGCTCGACGCCAGCACGACTCTGAGAAGCTGGTTCTTTCAACTGCTTTGGTCAAAAATGGATGATGGTATCGGGTTGTTCGAGCTCCTCTGCTTTTTTTTGTGAAGTGGGTCTTTGCATCCTTCTGGAGTATACGAAGTAGGTCTTTGTCTAGTTGGTCCATTGTCTAGATATCACCAGTCACATAGGAGGGGTTCTTGCGCATTCATCAATTCGGGCAAGTGTGTTACTAGGTGTTGTTTGTACAATTCGCAAGTTTATAGGGTTTGATTGAGAATGATGCCTTAATTAGGATGGAGGTCTTCTCGATATCTTGGTATTTTTGCGATTCTTACAACACACTATCAGAGCATTGCTAGAATCTCAGGGGGAATTGTAAAGGCATACATAAGGGTCCACAAGACTACCCATAGCATGAGATAAGAGGGTAATGAGTTTGTAATCATCTTCTGAGTGCCACCCAGATCTTCTAAGTCAATCTCCAAAAGATATCGAATGACATAGAGAGAAAGAACGTAAATAAGAAATCCGAATATCACTCCTCGCGTTCCAGCGAAGACAGGCCCTGCAATACCACAGACCAAGGCGCTGAATATTGCAAAAAAGATCTTCACGTAGTACTGTTGGTCATTTGGGGAGTCTTCCCATCTTCTGAACATAGATTTGAAGAAGCTCTTTAGTGGAGTGAGATCCATTGTCAATCACTGCCTATTTGAAGGCTGGTTCAATCGACGAGGTTATAATCATGTCGGTTTGAAGGACAGGTGAAGTAAGATGAAGGACTCAATGAGCAATGTTGACATCAGGCTCATTCTACCTGAGCTGGTTGAGTCAGCAGAAGGTGCCTTCATCAAGAATGTATACCAGTATGGAGATATCTTCGTTCTCAAACTCTACCAGCCAGGTGGTGGCACATCGCAACTCTTAATCCACCCAGGACATCGTATCCATCTCACAGAGTTCTCACGAAAGGCGCCACGAGTCCCGTCCAAGTTCTGTACAGTACTTCGCAAGTATCTCAGAGACAGACGCATTAACTCAGTGAAACAACATGAGCTGGATAGGATTGTAGTAATTGACGTGGGCGATGATGATAATTCGTACAAACTCGTTGCTGAGCTGTTTGGTAACGGAAACCTACTCCTTCTAGACCCAAAAGACACCATCTTTGTGGCAATGCACTATAGAAAGATGCGAGATCGAGATGTCATACCAAAGGCACAGTATGAGTTTCCACCCGCACGTGGAATGGATGTACTGACTCTTGAGATTGACGCACTTCAGGAAATCATCG
Organism: Candidatus Thorarchaeota archaeon; assembly: GCA_016840685.1. GTDB lineage: Archaea > Asgardarchaeota > Thorarchaeia > Thorarchaeales > Thorarchaeaceae > SMTZ1-45. The sequence goes on along the minus strand of JAEORX010000001.1, from coordinate 32,185 downwards.
CTGATTCGAATGCGAATATTGTAAGAACCTTGGCCAGTCAACTCAATCTTGACTCCCTAAGCTGCGAGGAGATCTGCGCATTGGCACAGGTTTCACCGAAAGTAATGAGTCCGGAGATTGATAAACAGACCCTAGCAGATTTACAGGCAGGCTTGGCTGACTTTGTTAGAAAACTGAATATGGGAATAAATGAACCCAATATTGTCTTCGATGAAGGGTCCGAGGAGGAGGAGCCCGAGGTTCTGGCATTCGTGCCTTTTCCGTTCAGACTCTACAATGATTTGACAAAAGAAACATTCAGCACGTTTAGTCAGACCATTGATGAGTTCTTTGGCGTGGCTGAGAGTGAACTTGAGGATGACCAAGAACAGGATGCTCTTTCACAGGAAAAAGCTCGATTACAGAAGATTATAGATAAACAAAAGGAAAGCATCGAAAATCTGGAGATGAAGGCCAAGACGCTCAGAGCCAACGGTGAACTGATATACTCACACTTCTCTATCGTTCAAGAGGTCTTGGAAACTGTCACGAAAGCTAGGTCTGGAGGGACACCATGGGATGAAATCATTACCAAAATCAATCAGGGCAAACAACAAGGAATCCCATCTGCACAGTTGATTCAAAGAGTCATCCCGTCCCAAGGGCAAATCATTGTGAATCTCAACGACACTGATGTGACATTAGACATTCGACTTGCAACCCAAGATAACGCCTCACTTGCATATGAACAAGCTAAGAAAGCGGAATCCAAAGTTGAAGGAGCAAAGAAACAGATTTCAAAGACTCAGGAAAAGTTAGAAAAACTCGGCGAGTTGGTTTTGGAGCCTGAAATTAGAAAAGCACCAATAAAGATGAGGAAGAAACGATGGTATGAGAAGTACCGTTGGTTCATCTCTTCAGAAGGTTTTCTTGTTTTGGGAGGCCGCGACGTAAAGAGTAATGAAACCTTGGCAAAACGTCACATGGCTGCCAACGATATATTCTTGCACGCAGCGATTCATGGAGCACCTTACACGATAATCAAAGTACCAGATGAACCTCCAGGACAACAAACACTAGAGGAGGCGGCTCAGTTCGCAGTCACATTCTCGCGAGCGTGGCAGGATGGGTTGTCCAGCGGTGAAGCCTACTGGGTTAATCCTGAGCAGGTCAGCTTCAGTCCTCCCTCAGGTGAGTACCTACCCACCGGGGCTGTGATGCTATATGGTTCGAAGAACTACATTCGTAGAGTGTCTGTTGAGCTCGCGGTTGGAGTCATTCTTGAGGAAGAATATGCTGTCCCAATCTCTGGTCCACCATCAGCTGTGATTTCTCAAACAGAATTCTATATACGGCTGGTACCGGGCGATATGAAGAAAGGTGAGCTGGTCAAAGGAGTTTTGAATCGCCTCAAGGGTCTTGTGCCTGAGGAGCATGCACCAAAGGTTGGTCTGATACCTCAAGAAGATATGATGAGAGTTCTGCCAGCAGGTGGTGGAAAGATAGAATCCTAGTACGAGGTATACTTATTCTGACTTGCGAGAGCACAGACACATTTAAAATCAGACACGTGGCAGTCCAGCTCGAGAAGACACTCTGCCAGTTGGTGGCTGAGTATCTGACCAGCTTCTGAAAAAATTGAGGAAAAACAAATGTCGGAACCCTCTCATTCAATGTTTGTGAGAGACATCATGTCAGTCAATGTCGTGACGATGCCTCCCGATGCAACAGTCTTCGATGTTGCCACTTCTATGACCAAGATGGACATAAGTTCTGTGATTATCGTTGATGAAGACCGTCCTCTTGGAATCATTACTGAAGCGGACATTGTTCGACGTGTTATCGCAGAAGAGAGGGATGCAAAGACTACTGCAGCCCGGGAGATCATGTCATCACCAATAATTCATGTAGAACCCGGAACAGCACTAACGGAGGCAATGCGTGTGATGGCGCGCAGTAATATTCGTCGTGTTGCAGTCTTGAAGAACGATTCCCTTGCAGGAATCGTCACCTCAAGAGACCTTCTTCGTTGGTCTCCAGAACTCATCGATATCCTTGTCGAGTCATTGCGACTAAGAAGCGAGGGCGTTGAGCAGAGGGAGGAGGATGAAGATATTGCCTACGGAGGCGAGTGCGATAGCTGTGGAGAGTACTCAACTGACTTGATTGAGGAAGATGGTCAGTATCTCTGTGAAAATTGTCGTAGCTAGTTGGTCACACACTCACCAACCAACTCGTATTGTGTACGTACCAATCAGATAGGAGACTGTTGTTATGAAAGTGAGCCAAATTATGGTCGAGCCAGTCACAATTGACAAGGACCAGAGACTGTCCTACGCGCTCGAGCAACTTGAGAAGAGAGCCGCTGAAAGGCTGGTAGTAGTTGAGAATGGGGATGTCAAGGGTATTCTCACATACGCAGACATAGCTGACAGGCTAGGGGTGAGTAAGGTTGTAGCCCTCTCAATAAAGAGGCTCCATGTATCCAGTGCAATGACTGATACTGTCATCACAGTGGGTCCTGATGATGAGGTGACCGATGTCGCACAGCTCATGATTGAGCGTGGAATGAGTGGTTGCCCTGTTGTGGACAATGAGAACAAACTTGTTGGCGTAATCACAAAAGTGCAGATTTCTGAGCTTGTGAGGAAGTTCAAAGACATCAAGGTCGAGGATCTCATGACAACCGGTGAGATTCTTCAAGTCAATCCCGTTTCACGTCTCGTAAAAGCCAGAGGTGACATGCTTGCTGCAGGCTACTCAGGCATGCCTGTCACAGATGGTGGTCGTGTCTTGGGGCTGATCACTGAACGCATGGTCGCTGAGGCCATGGCCAGATTTACTGTGGAGGTGCCCGACAAGCATCGCGCAAACCAAGTCAGACAAATTCGGGTGGTTGATGCCATGCTTCAACAACCTCCGCTCGTCACGCCTGATGAATCGATTGCTGTTGCCGCTGCAAGGATGTTAGACGCAAAGCTGAATACCTTGCCGGTCGTAGGTAAGGGCAACAGACTTGTGGGGATTATTAGCGCAACAGATTTCACACGATTTGTTGCTAACAAGTATAAGGTCCCAGAAGCATCTGAGTAAAGGATAGTCAGCGTCTATCTAACGCTGGCAGCACCGGCGTTGATGTCACATGGCTGTGGATATGGTCCTAAAAGATGGTATATTCATAGAGAATGGAAGAGAAACAGTCCGCTCCGTAGCTATCGAAGCAAGGAAAATCGAAGGAATTTACAAGCATGGAGATGAACCTAGACACCGAGATTCTATTGATTGTAGAGGGCTCTATATCCTACCGGGTCTGATAGACATCCATGTTCACCTTCGTGATCTCAAGGAGTCTGACAAGGAGGATTATGAAACAGGAACCATGGCCGCCGCTGCGGGTGGTGTCACCACAGTGGTGGACATGCCTAACTCGGACCCCCCTGTTCTTGACAAGAAAACTCTTGACGAGAAGATTGCTCGAGCACGGGAGCTGCGTTATGTCAATGTTGGATTCTATTCTGGAATATCCAGTATCATCGAGAAGTTCGATGTCCAGATGATTCGAGACATTCTTGGATTGAAGGTGTATCCTCACGCGCCTTTGGACGAGGACACTAAGTATACTAGAGAGAGAATCAGAGAGTGTACAAGATTAGCTGTGGCCAGTGATCTTCCACTCCTATTTCATCCAGACCTGCCTGCTAGTATGAAAGCTCCAAAGAACATGGAGGAGTTCTTCCTCGCGCATAGCTGTGAGGACGAGGTGAAGTCAGTTCAATCATTCATTGATGCAAAGGTTGAGTATGAGGCTAGACTGCATGTATGCCATGTCAGTTGTGCAACGACTGCCAGACTGATTCAAGAGAACCGTGCTGAGGACACACTGACTGCGGAGGTCACCCCTCATCATCTGTTCTTATCAGGTGGTGACTTCCCCCATGATGACGGTCTGGCGAAGATGCTACCACCTTTGAGGTCTCCATATGACAACAAGATGTTGATGGAGGGCTTGCGTCAGACCTGTGCGATTGATTGTGTCGCCTCTGATCATGCACCTCACAAGAAGTGGGAGAAGACTGCCCCATTTCTTAAAGCCTCATCAGGAATACCTGGTCTCGAAACCACACTTCCACTGATGTTGACAGAGGTCTTTGAGAAGCGATTGCCTTGGATAGACTATCTGAGAGTCTGTTCCTCTGCACCTGCGAGGATTCTTGGTCTTGAAACCAAGGGAATCCTCACCCCGGGATATGATGCAGATATAGTATTAGCAAGGATACAAGAAGGAACCATCACGGGTGAGAACTTTTTCTCAAAGGCAAAGATAACTCCCTTTGAAGGCAGACGAGTCCTAGCTCGTGTAATTACTACAATAGTAGGAGGTGTGGTTGTGTTTGACAATGATGAGTTTGTCACAGGACCAGGCATTGCAGGGAAGGTACCAGTCCAGAAATCTTGATGAGTGTAAGATAAATAACGATGAACTCGAACAAAAAGGTGTAGTTGGTGTCTGATGTTACACGCATACTCTGACGACGATGGAGTCTTTCTTGTGAATCTAGCCAGAAAGACCGTGGATGAGATTGTAAGTACAAGGGAGAAATTGAAGACTCCAAAAGATACACCACAACACCTACACACCAAATCCGGGGTCTTTGTGACACTGAACTCCGTGTCTGGGGGACGTGTCAATCTACGAGGTTGCATCGGTAGGCCCTATCCCACCCTACCTTTAGTTAAAGCCACAATTGATTCCGCAGTAGACTCTGCAATCAATGACCCACGGTTTCCAGCAGTGACCCCGAGGGAGCTAGACTCGATCATTGTGGATCTTAGTGTCCTGACACCTCCAAGGAAGATTGAGTATTCTAAACCTGAGGAGTTACTAGACCTGGTCAAAGTTGGGCGTGATGGATTGATTGCCATCAGAGGTGCCTATCGAGGGCTCCTTCTTCCTCAGGTTCCTGTTGACTGGAAATGGAACACAAGAGAGTTCTTGGAGCACACCTGTAACAAGGCAGGACTGCCACCAAATCTATGGAAGGACCCTGAGACTGAGTTTATGTCGTTTCAGGCGGAAATCTTTGGTGAGGAATCACCACGGGGTAAGATTCTTAGAAACCCAATGCATCCAAGATGTGATTGAATGAGATTCGGCAACCTCCCACCTGAAGCAATAGACGCACTGAAGAGATACATCGCTGAGGACGTAAGATCTGGTGACATCACCACTGAGATGACGATACCGGAGGACACTACAGCCTTAGCCACCATATATGCAAAAGAGCGCGCTGTACTTGCAGGGATTGAAGAGGTTGCAGCAATCGCGGACTTCTCAGAACTCACATACGAGGTCCTCGCCTTTGAAGGGAACTGGGTGGACCCTCAGCAGCCAGTGATGCGTCTGAGAGGTTCTGCATGGACCTTACTAACAGTTGAACGGGTCTGTCTCAACATTGTGCAAAGAATGAGTGGAATAGCAACAAAAGTCTACAACATGGTCAGTATTGCAAGAAAAGAGAACCCGAAAGTCAAGGTTGCAGCCACGAGAAAGACAACACCGGGTTTCAGATTCTTTGAGAAGAGGGCTGTGGTGGTTGGGGGTGGGGATCCACACCGATACGCGCTCGACGACATGGTGCTGATAAAGAACAATCATATTACAGCTGCTGGCGGAGTACGTGCAGCCGTCACTGCAGCCAAGGAGAAGACCTCATTCAGTAAGAAGATATCTTGTGAAGCTCGGACACTGCAACAAGTTCAGGAGGCAATAGGCGCCGGAGCAGACATAGTCCTGTTAGACAACTTCAAGCCAAAGGATGTTGGCGGACTCGTTGAGGTTCTCAAAGCAGATGGAACACGCGAAAAGGTGATACTGGAAGTTTCTGGAGGAATCAATGAGGAGAACATCAGGGATTATGCAAAGAGTGGAGTGGATGTGATATCATCTGGAGCATTGACGCATTCATTCAAGTCCTCAGATTTTCACATGCTTCTATCAATGAACTGATAGTGAAAATAACAAGAGTATTCAGTTTAAAGCCGCTGTACACAAGTTCTTAAGGAACGATTCTGAGAATTTTATCGCAGGTACACGAGAAGCGAAACGTACTTTCTATCACGGAATTTATCGCGTTGGTTTTTTCAGGCATCGCAAATTTCACAGAAGAAGCCGCTAGTTTTGACAACTTGCATATCGCATTTAGCGAGTGAATAATAATGAGTTATGAAGAACACGAGCCAATTGAGGCTACAGTGGCTGAACTCAAGCCACGAATGAAGAATGTCACCATTTCTTTCAAGGTGACTAGTATAGGAGAAGAACGCGAGATTGAATCCCGTCAGGATGGTTCAACTCATCGAGTTTGTGATATTACTGTTGGTGATGCTAGCGGAATTGTTCAGGTTCCACTCTGGGATGATTCAATTGATAGCATTGAAGAAGGTGCTACCTATAACCTAACAAATGGTTATACAGGGCTCTTTCGAGGAAACTTACGACTTAATGTTGGGAGATACGGCAAACTCGAGCGGACTGAAGAAGCCATAGAAGATGTCAACATGACAGTTGATATGTCCGCTGAAGAGCACGAGGACGACAGACCCCGTAGGAGCTATGGTGGTGGCGGCCGAGGTGGCGGAGGTTACAGCGGCGGTGGTGGACGAGGCAACCGATCCAGCAGCGGAGGCTATGGCAGTCGAGACAGCGGCTACAGCGACAGAGGCTATGGTGGTAGAGATCGCCGTGGCGGCAGTGGCTATGGTGGTAACAACAGACGCTCTAGATACTAGATTATAGACTATCTAAAGCAGTGATAGCTGTTTAATTGTGAGTAGTCAAAATTGATTACTCACAAATTCTTATTTTTAACTTTCAAAGGTGAAAGAAATAGTTTTGTTGAGTTAAAGAAAATGGTGCCCCGGCCGGGATTCGAACCCGGGTTTTCTCCGCTTCGAAGATTTTTCGAAGAGTCTTAGACTCGAAAGGCCTAGATGCTGGGCCGGACTACACTACCGGGGCGGTGTAGCATCGAGAACTTTGCTATGCTGTTATTAAGATTGCGTAGGGGTCGCATAAAAACTAAGAAGCTGTACGAACTATTGAGTCATTGGATGAATCAACTGCTCGAATCTGATGGACCTCGCGAAGTACAGATTTTACACTATTGTTCCCATGCCTTAGAAATCCTCTCGACAATGCTTGAAGCAAGAATGAGCGTAGGTCACTTTCCTGTGGGACCCCTGAGATTTTGAATGACCCTGCAACAAGTGTTGGTACCACTAAGATGCCATACGCTTCTGCAATGCGATACTGTCGTTCAACATCAACCTCGTAGATGTTCTGTTCAATTCCCAAAGCCTCACTTTGCTTCTCTAGCATTGATTTGAGTGTGCCGCACCATATACAGGAGTCTGAGGTGAACAGTAGAATCATGTAATTCACACCTGAGAGTTGCCTCGTAGTCACTCTAATGGAATATAAAGTCAGAAAAAGTTGAAATCTGGATTTTTCTTTTGGAGCAGCTTCTTGACAGTCCAAGTGTGTGCATTCGTACCTGTTGAAATTTATTCGGGGAACCATTCGCAACGTTAATATCGACTAGCAAGCGCAAGGGCCTTGACCTGATTCAGGGCCCGTAGCTCAGCTTGGTAGAGCAGCAGGCTCATAACCTGTCGGTCTCGAGTTCAAATCTCGACGGGCCCACCATTATCTTCTATGGATTCATGAATTGAGGATTGACGTGCATCTTCCACCCTCGCCCTCTCCAAAGACTCCCTCGCTGCGTTGATGGCTACTCTGATTGCAATTACTGATATTGCGACTGGAAGAATCAGCAACAGTCCAGAGAAGTATTTGGTAAAAGCAGTAACAAGACAGATTCCCCCTAAGACTAGATACAGAAAGAATCGACGCCGCAGTCGCACTCGTTCGAGGACCTCGGGTTCGCTGCTTAGAGATTTATCGTATCTTCGCCACGATAGCCATTGAACAGTGGAGAACACGACCATTAGAAAGAATCCCATGTATATCCAAGGAAGATCTTCCGGTCCTTGGTCACCTGTAAGAATGGCAAGGCCACCATAGAAGAATATCAGGAAGCCAACGAAAGCAGCAAGGAAAGCATAGCCCGTGCCTTCCCCTATCTTACCCGGATCTGCCTTAGACATGGTCATCTCCAGGTTTTCATGGATAGAAGAAGGGTCTTTTATCGATAGTCATTGTGTGTTGATTCCGTGCGTTCAAATCTCGACGGGCCCACCAACTCGATTCATCAATCATATTTAGATTCTCAATCTCGAGGTTTTTAAGAGAGATTCTAAATATATCAGATACTAGGTCTGATGAATCGACCATATCCTGGTTTGCCAATAACGTTTCCAGACTCCATAACTACCTCCCCTCTGACAATTGTGAATATAGGAACACCAGTGATTTCTGTGCCCTCATATGGGGTCCATCCAGATTTGGTATAGAGGTTAGCTGAGCTAAGAGTAATTGTTTTCTTTGGATCTACAATTGTAATATCTGCATCAGACCCGACTTGCAGAGCACCCTTTCGTGGATATATATCAAAAATTTTTGCCACATTGCTCGAACATAATTTCACCAGATGTTCAACCGTAATCCTACCTCTATGAACCTCATTGAATAAAAGCGGAAAGTAGTACTCGATACAGCCATATCCAAGAGCCATCTTTTCCGGATCCTCTAATCCAATTTCAATTTCCTCCGGTTTGTGGGGAGCATGATCACTATCAATGAAATCAATAGTTCCATCGAATATGCCTTGCCAAGTAGCCTTAACGTGGTCTTCATTTGTCCAATATTGGCCTTTTAGAATATCAGGACTACTTCCTTTTGGAGCAGGCACCAAATGCGAGAATTCACAATCTGCAATAACATTCTTACCCAATGCCTTTGCATTCCTCATTATATTGACATAGTCCTCTGATCCAACATGCAGAGCATAGAATTTCACACCAGCTTTCTCAGCTAAGTATATGAGTGTTGGAACTGTTCCCACTCGCACAATCTCACTATAGGACATTTCAATAAACTTCTGCCAATTCATCTCTCCAGTTTCTCTGAGCCTCTTTATCATACCATTGAACACAAATGTTTCATGTGCATGAACGCTGCAAATTCGACCTGTTCTCCCCACAGCTGTGAAAGCTTCATAAATTTCAAGATCATCATCTATGGATGCTTCTGTATCATATGGATATGCTGCTTTCTTTTGGAAAATCTTGAAAGCAATAGCACCTAGTGCAGCTATTTTAGGGACCTCATCTAATCTGCTTGGACTAGCAAAATGGTTGAAATCTATGATGCTTTTCCTTCCAGCGTTTTCCATATGTGCCTCGAATCTTTCAGCAGTATTGGGAACTGGATCAACATTTGGTTGATCCATAACCATAGTAATCCCGCCAGCGGCCGCAGCTCTACTTCCTGTTTCATAATCTTCCTTGTGAGTATATCCAGGGTCTCTAAAATGCACATGAGGATCTATTATTCCAGGCAGCACAATCTTACCATTGCAATCGATGGTTCTATCTGCATTTGGGGAGGCGCTGTCACTTACTAATCCTACAATCTTACCTTCATCTATAGCAAGATTGCATCTCAATGGTTCATTGGGAGTGAATACCGTTCCATTCTTGAGTAATAGGTCGATGGTCATAATTATTCCTCTGTCTTTTCCTTGCTACACGTTTTGTAGCTCTTCTTTTAGTTTATCCCAGATTTTTGCTCTGATCGATTGGAATTGCGCAGTATTTCTAATGTCATGACCGGGCCTTGGCCTTGGTAAATCAATAGGAAATGTGTCGGTTATTCTGCCGGGTCTGCATGACATCAAAACAACTCGATCTCCAAGAAAAATGGATTCATCCAAATCATGGGTAATAAAAATGATTGTTTTCTTTTGTTTAGACCAAATATCCAGAAGCTCCATCTGAAGAGACATTCTAGTGAGAGCATCCAGATAACCAAATGGTTCGTCCATCAATAAGATTTTTGGATTAACTGAAAGAGCTCTGGCAATGCCAACCCTCTGTTGCATTCCTCCAGAGAGTTCGTGTGGATAGTGATTCTCGAATCCACTTAGACCAACCATGTCAATGTACTTCTGCGCTGTGCTTCTCATCTCTTCATTTGGTGTTCCCTTAATCTCAAGGCCTAAAACGACATTATCAAAAGTAGTTCTCCAAGGTAACAGATTTATTGACTGAAAGACGACGGCGCGATCAAAACCTGGACCTGTAACTGGTTTTCCTTCAACAAGAATTTCTCCTTCAGTGGGTTTGATCAGTCCATCTATTAACCGAAGCAGAGTTGTCTTTCCGCATCCACTGGGTCCGAGCATGACAAGGAACTCATCTCTTTTAACCTCTAGATTTGCATTGCAAACCGCTTGGGTCTTCGTCATCTCGGATCCAGTTCCTTTTGAAAATGTGTGACTTACATTCTTGATTTCAACAATGGACATTTGATACCTCTCCAATTTGCAATTCGCTGTTTCTAATACAAAGTTCTAAAATATAGGCTTCACCTCATTTGTAAACAATTCTATCATATCTAGCATCTGGTCAACATTATGACAGATGAACTTGATTTCAAAATCGGTCAATCCTGATTTTTCATACATCTTCAGTTTTTTAGTAATATCATCAGGCGAACCAATGAGAAAGACCTTCTCATATTGTTCATCAGGAAATATTTCCTTCATTGAACGTTGAGAGATTTTCTTGGCTTCTTCTCCTGTCTTTGCAATGCAGATATAGGTTTCATGACATATGCTGAATTCGTCTGGATTCCTGCCAAATTCCACTGCGAATTTTCCTATCTTTTTAATTGTCTTCTCGAATTGAGGGCATGTGAGATAAGACGGAATCCATCCGTCACAATATTTGGCAACTCTCCTGGCTGTTCGCGTACTTGGATGACCTCCATACCACATTGGGATGGGTTTGATTGGTTTTGGAAAGAATTCAACATTTGAGAACTTAATATGCTGTCCATCAAAACTAGAAATTGGCTCATCGGAAAATAGTGTGTTGAAGACCTGCATATATTCCTCCGTAACACCACCTCTTGTTTCCCAAGGGATATGCAAACGTTCAAACTCATGCTCAATTCCTCCTGGACAAACACCTAGAATCATTCTGCCTCCAGTCAATTCGTGGAGTGTCGCAAACTGTCTTGCCACGGCAATCGGATTTCTAAAAGGGAGCACAAGAGCGGCTATCCCGAAACGAATTTTCTCTATGGTACTCAGGTATGCCAAGGTTGTAATGGACTCGAAGAAATTCTGATATGTGCCAGGTTTCACTGCTTCAGCAGATCCAGCCGCAAAATGGGTGGCATCTTCTACACCCCAGTGCATGTGATCATGAACCCAGACAGCATCATAATCCAATCTAGCGCATTCTTTTGCAATCCTAGCAAAGGAAGACTTGACAGCAAACGGACCAGAATTTGGCAAACGTATTCCAAACTTCATTATATGTCATCTCTTTTTTATATCGATTTAGAGGCGCTTATCGATTATTTAGATCCTGCCTGTTTTTTTGGCGTACTCTTCAGCTCGTTTTAGGACATCTTTCCCGCCTGTTTCATAGGTCATCATACCAGCAAGCATAATACAAATTCCTAGTACTTCAGCAAATTCTTCCAAGGTAGCTCCAGCGTCAATCGCCTTTTCAACATGTCCAACTTCAAGCTTGCAAGTAGCTGTTTCAATTCCTACAGCAAGCAGCTCCTTAAATTTTAGAGGGAGATGGCCACCCTCTCCTGGGATTTTCCAAGTGGTTCCACGGAATTTTGTCCAACTTGTCATTATGTCCAGATTATATTTTGCGAGGCGTTCATATTGCTCAGGTCTATGTCCATAGTAACCATCCCAATATTCACGAGCGTCCTCTAGTTTTTTGTCAGTATTTGCCATAGTTGTATCAGTCTCCAAACAGGACGGAGTTGTAACCAATTCTTAAGTGTTTTGGATTCTATACTGATTATTGATTACTTTTTAGTAGAACATCCTAAAAAGCAAACAATTTTATAGACCATATTTCTATTGACGGGTCTCAATCGAGGTGATAGCGTGACAGATTGGAAGAATATGGCTATTGCTGGAACAGTAATAGCACTAATCATTGGAGCATCCGCAGGATTTTTGATTGGCGGGTTTCAGACCAATGCGGCATATGAGGCGAGAATTGATCAACTAGAACAGACGATTCTTGATCTAAATGGCACTGTGCCTGAGGTGAAACCAACAATCAAAATAAGTCGTGCTCAGACAAGTGTTAACTTCATAGACTACTGCCGGCAGAAGCAATTTGAGATTCTTGAAGACATGGGCTATACGGTTGAAGTCAGCTACATTGATGTTACACCATCTATTGCGGCAATAGTATCAGGAAGCATAGACTTCATTGATACAACAGCAATGGAGTATCTACCAGCTATAGAGGGAGGAGCTGAGATTGTACAGGTACAACCAACCAATACAAGAGGTTATCTTCTTGTAACAAAAAGCGACATAAACTCAATTGAAGATTTGATAGGTAGGGTAATCGGAATATCTTCCTATACTGCAATATCTTACCTGTATATCAAATACGCACTAGAGGATGCTGGTCTTGATCCAGAGGATTGTACATGGAGTGTTGTGGGAGGAAGTTCAGCTAGAAATGCTGCACTTGCAGCTGGAAGCATAGATGCAGGATTGCTTTACGCTGAATATGCACTTGTTCTTGATGAACTACCAACTCTACATATACTTGGACCATTGACAGATTTCCTAACAACTGGAGAAGTTACCTCAGGTGTTGGAGTGAGACAGGATTTCATAGATGCACATCCACAAACAATGGCAGACTTTGCGTACGCTGGTGTACTTGCCAACGTATTTTCCTTAACCCAGAGAGAGGCCTATATTGAAGAAGGCATGGCATGGGTTGAAGGTGAAACCGGAGCCGGGTACAATATCAGTTATTACACGCAGCTCTATGACGGATATCTATCTTGGGGCGTTTGGACCCTAGAATTCGACCCTGATAACGCTGCAAGAGCTGTCCAAATTGCTCTAGATGCAGGAGCAATTACTGCAGATTTGCCGGTAAATACTTGGAACATCTTTACGTTCTGGAACGATGCACTTGAAGAGTTGTATCTAGGATAAGGAGGGGTATGTATGAGTATATTCGCCAAACTATCTAATAATCGTATTCTGAAACCATTTTTTAGAATATCACGAATTAGATGGCTACAACTTCTAGGGTTTTTAGCAACTCTAGTAGTTTGGCAAATAATCTCATACATCATCCCACCTATTTTTTTCCCTTCTCTTATAGACACTGCAATCGCTCTAGTTGATGTTGTTGTTTCAGGAGATATCATCATCTATCTTGAGGAAACATTCGGTGCATATGGCGCAGGGTTTCTTTTGGCTATCGGGTTTGGAGTTCCTTTTGGAATAGTAGTAGGCTATTTCCGTACTCTTAGACTCACCCTAGATCCTGTGATCAGCGCAGCTTATGCAACGCCTCGAGTGACTCTCATCCCATTGATAGTCATCTGGTTTGGGATAGGAGCTTTATCAAGAATAGTTTACATTTTCTTGTCTGCTGTTTTTCCCTGTATAATAAACGTGATGCAGGGAGTAGCATACACAGAACCAGGATTGATGGAGACTGGAAGGGCTTATTGTGCAAGCAAGAATCAGATGATAACGAAGATAGTCATACCGAATGCCATTCCATATATTGCTGTAGGAGTGCGTCTTGCTTCAATAAGATCCATGATTGGAGTAATCACCGCAGAAATGTTCCTCCAGGCTGTCGGTCTAGGAGGAGCCATACTTCGCTATGGTTATGTGTTTAGGACTGATTACTTGTTCGCTTTGGTTGTTGTAGTTGCCTTGATTGCAACCAGTCTTGCATTAGGCACACAGAAGATTGAACAGCGGGTAACCAAATGGAGAGCTGAGATGAGATAATTTAAACCAATTTTGATAAAAAGTTTGATTCAATAGAGTCCTACAAAAGGGGCCTCCTAATGTATCTGGTTCTTAGGAGTTAAGAAATATGGGTTATATGGGTAAATATTTGGAGATTGACCTTTCAAAAGAAAGAGTCACGGATTATTCACTAAACATGAGTCTAGCCGAGAAGTATATTGGAGGAAAAGGTTTAGGAGCTAGACTTCTGTACGATAATTTGGATGCTGGTGTTAACCCGCTTGGCCCAGAAAACATTATCCTTTTCATGACTGGACCACTCACTGGAACAACTGTACAAACTTCAGGTCGGTGGTGTATTGTGACCAAGTCCCCACAAACGGGGACCTTTAATGACAGCCACATTGGAGGCAGATTTGCACCCAAAATCAAGCGGGCTGGTTTTGACTTTCTCATCATCCGGGGAAAAGCAGACTCACCATGCTATCTTCTTGTTTCTGATGAATGTGTGGATATTCTCAAAGCCGATGACCTCTGGGGTTTGGGCACTTTCGAAACCGAGGATAAGCTCAAAGCACGACATCCTGGTTCAGAAGTTGCATCTATCGGACCCGCAGGTGAGAATCTTGTTAGTTATGCAAGTATAGTGACCGGCAAGACTCATGCTGCAGGTAGAGGAGGGACCGGTGCGGTTTTAGGGTCCAAGAACCTAAAAGCGATTGTAGCAAAGGGGGAAACATCCATAGAAACAATGGATTCTATAAGATTCAAAGAGCTAACAAGAGAATTCTCCAAGAAAGTCTTAAACGATATCAATGCTCAGCAATACCGTGAGATTGGTACAGTTGTATGGGTAAACATGTCTAATTATGGTGGTTTCCTACCTACCCGCAACTACAAGTCGGGTTACTCGGAGTCAGCTGAAGCAATCTCAGGAGAACGAATGGCTGAAGAGTATGTCGTCGGACATTCAGCCTGTTATGGATGTAACATAGCATGCGGCAAAAAAACACGGTTCACAGAGGGTAAGTATGCTGGTTTGGAAGTTGAAGGTCCAGAATATGAAACAGTCGCACTGCTTGGTTCAAACTGCGGCATCTATGATATGGGTGCCATTGCCAAATCGAGCCAGATATGTGATGACCTAGGTATTGATACAATATCTGCTGGAGCCACAATCTCGTTTGCAATGGAAGCAAGTGAGAGAGGTGTCCTAATACAAGATGACATCGATGAATTGATGTTTGGTAACGATGAAGCAGTCCACAAATTGTTGCACCTAGTAGCAGAAAAACAGGGAGTGGGAAAACTGCTATCGAAGGGATCGCTTGCAGCGGCTGAGCAGCTTGGTCACAATAGTGCTCATTATGCAATCCAAGTAAAAGGATTAGAATTGGCTGCTGTAGAACCACGGGGATCATGGAGTATGGCTTTGGCCTATTCAACAGCAGATCGTGGAGCATGTCATCAGAGATGCTGGACTCCAACAGCTGAGTTGAAAGGTGAGATTCCACGATTCAGTATGGAGGGGGTGCCAAAATATGTGAAGGAAACGCAAGATGAGAGGGCAGTCTGCGGTTCTCTTGTTGTTTGTGACTTCTTACCATTTCAAATCCCAGAGATGATAGAAATGCTCAATGCTGCAACTGGGTTCTCATTCACAGAGGATAGTTACCTAACTACTGGAGAACGTATATGGAATCTCACAAGAATGTTCAATGTGCGTGAGGGAATGGATGCAAAAGATGATGTGCTGCCCGAGCGTTTCTCAGAAGAGGAATTACAAGATGGTCCTGCTAAAGGCCAGATAATGACAAAAGACACCCTTGAAAAATCAAAAGCTGAATACTACACTCTACGGGGATGGGATGATAACGGAATGCCCACCAAGGAAAAACTAAGATTGCTTGGGTTGAATTAACACTCTTGCACTAGCATTTACAACAAGACAAATTCCTTTCGAGTTCCCACTTCAACTGTTCACGATTGTAATTCATGAGATCTTGTGTAATTTCTTTTCTATGATGAACAAGGGACGAAAGATAGTTGCTGAATAAATCTTTGAATACAGATTCTTGAGTTACTGGCCACTCCAAAAAATGATTTTAAAATTAATTTCACCCGATTTTTTTAAGGTTCTGAGATTTCAACAAGAAAGGGGTCAAATAGAATTGATAAGATTCCTTTTATTTCGTAAACACCCCATAGTGGGTTGTGATGGGAAATGGTATCGCAGAAAAATGATTATAGTTTGGCAATATGGCTTGACCTAGAAGGCATAAGCGGAGTGGATGATCCCTCTCAAGTCTTCCCAGCTTCCTCTGAGTACCAGATTTGCATCACAAAGGAAACAAACGCGGCGATTAAAGGTTTCAAGAGAGGCGGAATTGATGAGTTATATGTCATCGATGGGCATGGTTATGATGCATCACCTAATATTCGCCCTGATTTGCTTGACCGAAATGCTCAGCTCATTACAAAAGAAGAGATGCAAAAACAAGACCGGAAAACTTTACGAAAAGAGATAGGCGCCAAAGTAAATGCATCAGTTCTGCTAGGATGTCATGCGAGAAGACAAGCAAAAGGTTTCATGAGTCATACAAGAATACACTATCCCCCTCTTCGGATTTGGATTAATGGGATGGAAATCGGGGAAATTCATCTACACGTTTTATGGGCCAGTAATCATAATATCCCGACAATTCTGTTTACTGGAGATGATGTCGCAATGAAGGAGGCTGAATCTTTGATGCCTGATGCAGAGCATATAGTGACCAAAAAAAGTCTGAGTCGAAATAGATGTGAACTCCTACCACTAGAACATGTAAGACAAAACATAGAAGATGCTGCTTTTGGAGTAACAAAAAGATTAACGGAGATAAAACCATTCATACTCCCGAATAATTTCAGCATAGAGATTTCATTCAACTCCCGAGAACATGCTTTTGCATGTCAAAACATTCCTAATGCGGAATTAAAGGATGATTCTATTGTTACATACGTTACGAGAAGTTATGATGAGGCAAGTAGCTTCATTGATGCATCAATTAGTATTGCCAAGTACTACGAGAGCCACGAATTAGTTTCATCTCTGATAGAAATGGATTATTTCGAGGGAACAATAACTAAATGGAAAAAACAAAGGTGTACTAGATTGGGAGCCAACTGGGATTCGGATTAATAAACCCCAGAGTAGAGATACATATTAATTGGATAATAACCAATACATATTCTCATTTTTCAGTCAAGTGGGATCAATCTATTTTTCATGCATCCTCTTGCATAATTTTTCCCACCAGGCCACAAAAGGACCGCTTGGTGAGATTGACACGCCTGATTCAATCCCAATCTGAACAGGCATATCATTCTTTACCTCGTCAATATCGATATCAACAAGAGCGTAATTCTCATCGATTGTAAATGGCTCTTCAACGATTCTCGCATTTCCCTTGATACTCACTGCAATATCAGGTGAAGAGATCAAAGCAACCATGACACGCGCATCACGTTTTAGATTCTTCAGAGTGTCATGGTAGCGATGAACAATAAAACGCAGCAAACTTGGTGTGACTGCTCGCATGCTACCAAAAGGTGCAATATGAGGACATCCATCCTCATCGACTGTGGCAACAACAGAACTGGGATTGAGTTCTCCATTTGCCTTATGCCACGCTCTGAAAGCATCATCACGAAGTTCGGGAGATCTACGCCATCTCTCTTGTTTTTCTGACATTGAGAAATCCCACCTCTTTCGAGTGTGTCCTAACAGGTTTTTGGTCCCATTTCTTTTCTTCTATCAGTATATTAGAACATGTTTTCTTGGAAATTACAATTACAAATCGGTTCCCTTAAGAATATGATGAGTAACTCAACCTGTTATGCAGCTCTTAAGCGAAACTGTATTTCTTGGTGCAATTGCGAGTCTCATAGCAGGAGTGGCAACAGGTGCAGGAGCAATACCGATTTTTCTCAAACGTGACTTTACTCGACGAGCGCTAGACATCATGCTTGGGTTTGCTGCGGGGGTCATGCTTGCCGCATCATCATTCAGTCTCCTAGTCCCAGCCTTAGAAGATCCTTTGGTGAATGACTGGACTGATGTATTGACCGTTGTAGCGCTTGGGTTTGGATTGGGTGGTTTATTCGTTCATTTAGCAGACAAGTACGTTCCGCATGCCCATTTTGAGAAAGGATGCGAGGGGCCGTCATCAACCATGTCGAGAGTCTGGCTCTTGATGCTTGCAATCACCATCCATAATTTTCCAGAGGGAGTGGCTGTTGGAGTTTCATTTGGTGTCGCTGATCCATTGACGGGGATTTCAGTTGCAGTTGCTATTGGGTTGCAAAATATACCTGAAGGGCTTGCTGTGGCTGCACCCTTAGTCAGGGAGGGATATCCGAGGGGAAAAGCTGCTTTACTAGCATTAGCGACGGGACTTGTGGAACCTATCGGAGGAATTCTGGGAGTATCAATAGTTTCGGTCGCTGCATTTCTGTTGCCCTATGGATTGGCCTTCGCGGCGGGAGCCATGATCTTTGTTGTTGGAGATGAAATGATTCCAGAGAGCCACTCAATTGAAAATGCGCGTGTAGCAACATGGGGGATTATGTCTGGATTCATCATAATGATGACTCTTGATAATGTCTTTGGATTTCTCTTCGGAGGCTGATTGTATATTGAATCACAAGACTCAACACATGATTATCTTGACAATAGTTCTGTTGTTTTGTTGCCTCCCGTTACAGGTCGCATCCCAAGAGTCACTCAGTATGTCAATTCATCGGAACGTTGGAATGGCATTTGGAAACTACATCCAAGGTACATTCACACTGAGTGGAAGCGGTCCGGAGGCTGTTGACAATCTGACCGTCTACTTCAATGGTGAACAGGTCCATTTCGTCATTGGCAACACCATCACTTGGCTGTTCAATACAGGAGATTATGCACAGGGGTCTACCAATATCACACTGTATGGTATTGATGGGACAGGGACAACCTATGCAGTCAGTCAACAATGGAACTTCATTGGGACAGAAGTAGGCGGCATAATCACAATAGTAATCGTTGTTCTTGTTGTGGTGTTGGTATTAGCCAAGTATGGACCTAGGCTAATGAAGATGAGGGAAAAATAGTACTCACAGAATGTCACTACGTATTGTTTAAGCATGACTGGTGGCGCCGCCGGGAGCAAATGTTGATGTGTCTTTAAGGCATCTCAATATCAGAAGGGAGTTTGGAATTGGAAGCGACTGAGAAATGCCCATCTTGCGGGGAAAATATGGAATTTGGGTACCTTGTTTCTCCACGACGTATCTCTTGGTGTAAAAAGATTCCTCGATTCTTCGGTATCTGTGGTGATCATCTCTCAGAGGGTTTTGTTTTCAAGTCAGGAGTTTCTGGATACCGATGCAAGAAGTGCAGACTTATTCGATACAATGAGATAGTACGTTCTCCAAAGAATGAAACAGATGACTGGCCTGCTGGTTAATCCCATTTAGAATGAGAGATGGCGCCGCCGGTAGAACATCTTGCTGGAATCTATCCAAATGGAAGATCCTTTTGGATCATGATATAATCACCAAACTAGAATTTTATCTCTGGAAAGGATAATCTTCCTGTCAACATCTCATCTTTGATATCTTTCAGAATTAGATTGAGATTATCACTATCAAGATTATATTCTTCTATAACTCTCTTTAGGGCTCTATGATAAAAATCCCCCATAAGTGAAGATAATATTGGTCTAAATCCATGAAACGCCCAGAATGCTTCAAGATAGTCTTCTGCTTGATAGATTACTGTTCTCTCATCTTTCTTATCATAACCAGGAATTATCACTAATCTCTGTGCTAACTCTTCCAAACCAAAGAGAATTTCTACAGTGATTGGTTCTCCACAAGTATGGGGGTCAAATTCCTTTAATCTACTCAGTGCCTTGAAAGCCTTTTCTTCAGTTTCTTTGTAAACCTCTTCTACTGGTCTACACACAAAGGTATCCTGTTCTTTCTTCTTTACTGAAACCGTTTCTATCTCTGGGAAGAAATGTATCGCCTCTTTTACAGCTGCCTCATCTCCGCTGACAAAGATTAATGGTACCCCAAAGTGACCTGCTAACCAGCCAGCCTGCTCAATCTCACCGATTGGTTGACTGTTCATTCTCAAAGCTGTAAAACTAGAGTTAGTATGAGCAATAAACCCATCAACAGTACCAGCCTGTGCATGTACTCCTACCAAAACTAGCGCATTATACTGACCTAGTTTTTTCTTCTTGATTAATTCAGTTAGAGTAGTAATCCAGCCACCCCCCAGATAATTGGCTATAGGATTCAAGTCTTCTAATATCACATTGTTTCCCATTCCATGCCCATCAAAGATGTCTATCTTTTTTGCTCCCGCTTTTACTAGTCCGTTGATTACAGCGTTTATCTCCCGCGTAATCAATCGTTTGTAGGTATCATCATCAAAACCGTGTTCTGGATCATCAATACCAGCAATACCTTCAATATCATCCCAAATCAAGATTCTCATATTGACCACATCATCGCTTTCATCATTTAACACTAATAATAACCAAGACCTAAGCAAGAATTAGAAGTGAATGGTTTACAATCAAATAAGAGATGGCGCCGCCGGGAGGGCATTGGATCATCATGGGAGTCATGATGGTTCTCGAACCTCCGACCAACAACTGTCTGGCTCTCAACCAGCCGGCTGAAAGATAACAGGCTGTCGCTTTCGATATAGGGTTCTCAAGAGAACACTATACTACCGACTGAGCCACGGCGGCTTCTTCGGCTGGGGTCGTGGGTTTCAATATTAACATTGCTGTTCAGTCCCTCTCTCTAATGCCAATTTCCGGCGGCGCCACTTCTTTTTGGAACCAATGTCAAGAAACTATAATATCGGTTCAAGTCCCATTACGTATGTGAGGAAAAGAGTTTGAAGATTGAGGTGGACTCATCTGATTTAGAATGGGGGACTTTGTACAAGGATGAAAAATGCAAGGAATTAGAGAGAGTCCTTCAGAGTGACTCGAGATATGCTGAATATGAAGTAAAACGTGTCCATTGGGGAGATGCAAATACTAATCCCTTTGATGTGTTAGGTGAGAATGAGGTGAGTATTGTCCTTCTTAGAACCTGGGAAGTCAGTGCATTAAGTCCTTCAGAGCTTTTGTCATATATTGAAGTGAAACAGAGGATAGACAAACCGGAACCAGAAACAGTTGCTATGGTATATGGAGCATTTATGGCACTATGCTTTACCTCAGTAGTTCTATTAATCTTAATGGCTTTTTTCGGATCCGCGATAGGAATGGATCTTGTTGCAGTACTCATCTATATTCTCACACCGATTCTAGGCATCATCAGCTTTCGAACCTATCAAAAATCAATGGATGAGAAGAAGAATATTGACTTGGAAGCAGCAAGACAGGATAGATCATTCATTGAAATCTTACAAAAATTCACGCAGGCACCCGAAATTGATGAGCGCAGTAGAAGGAAGATAATAAAGAGAATTGAGAGTCTTGAAAAAGAACTAATGGGCATCGAGTCATAACTGCTTCAATAGTATATGGAAATATTACAGAGAAATTCATCAATTACTAGTACTACAACAACCGGCGGTGCCATTTTCTTCTTTCCTTTCGATTCTTCAATGCGTACAGACATCGCCATATTGGTTTCTTTCTGAAACATCATTGGTTTTTGTTCAAAAATCCGAAAGTAGCAAGCTCTTATGCGGGTCCATAGCGCCAGTAGGCTGGTACTCGTACCTTTTTACCATGACTGTGAGCTGCTGCAGCCTCTCTTTGGTTCTTGATCTCAATTGCTCTTTCTCTCAGTATCCCATCTAGACTTGTATCTAATTCATCTTTTGAAACTGAGAGCCTGATTGATTCATCTATTGAAACGATGACCTTGAAAGGTACTATGATGTCCACGTTTTCTTTCAAACCAAAAGCTTCAAGCTTCTCTTCTAGTAGACCCTCACCTGCTATCAATGCTGTACGACCATCTAAATCAAAATCCACATTGATTGCACGTCCTACTTTGGCACCGTCTTTATCAACAATCTCCAGTTTCTGAAGGTCTGAGAACTTTATCTCATCATCGGAGATAGTATCATGGAAATTCTTTAGACCGTTCACAGAAGTATCAAGATGAATGTGAGTATCTATTTTCTTGATTACAGTAGATTCGAACACAGGGTCTTCATCTGGTTTGAGCTTGATGGCTTCAAGTAACTGCTCCATTCTTGATCCACCCAGAATGAAGTGCTTGAGTTTGAGTGAGCCATCGAATGTGAATGTCAGATTCGAGATTTTACCAATCTTTTTACCTGACGCGTCCATGACATCCATTTTTTGGATTTCTTGACAGCATACTGATTTGGATAACTTCATTTTTTCACCACGAGAGAGATTCTTTTTGATGGTTTATTAACAATTGTTAATATGGTTTTGGGTTGTATGCTTAAAAGATGTCAAAATAAAAGAACTTACTTCGCTCTTAGTTCCTTGACTATAACATCAAATTTGCTGCCGGCGGCACAATATTTCCTCTCTCGGTCTGTCAATTATAGCTTAAGAGAGAACAGAACAAGGAAACCATAGTCGATATTTACACAATCGCCTATTGATTGCTCAAGACGGTAGTCTTAATGGGTTTTTGAGCTGATTTCTTAGAATATAGTGATAGGTGGTAGTTGTGATTTTGAAGAGAGTCCTTATTGTTTCAATAGCTCTTATGCTTGTGTCCACTGGTTTTTCCATAATGCCTCCAGATTCGATACTGCCAAGCCTTCAGAGAGATCTGGAAACAGAGGTTCAGGCTTCGTTGAGTCAAGCCGACCTCGATGACTACGACCGGTTCTCTCAGGGAAATTTCACAGGCACCAGTTTCTCACATGTCAATTTGTCGGTCACACTGGATGATACTCAATCAACTGTCGCTGGCAATCTATCCATTGAGTTTTACAATGACGAGCCAATTGCCTTCTCAAGCATTCCATTTCACCTTTATACCTCAGGCATGGATTTTGTCAGCAGGCAAGGAGATATTGAGATATTCAATGTGACCACAGTCGGTGCTCCAGAGGTGCCTCTGTCCTACAATTTCGCGTCGGGTGGTGAGATAATGTGGGTCGATCTTCCAGCACCTGTTGAATCAGATGGCACAACTTCGTTTCGCATCTCATTCGAAACCACTCTGCCTGATGGTCTAGACAGGGCCAACTCTCAAGGTAGTGACATCGACCAATCGAGAATATTCACGTTTGCCAGTTGCTATCCCTTGCTGTGTGTCTACGATGAGTATGATGGCTGGAACACAGATGGGTATGTTGAGTTCGGAGACCCCTTTTACCTTGACATGGCATTCTATGACTTCATGGTCGAAGTCCCTAGTGATATGGTGGTAGCGGCAACAGGTCAATTAGTTGAGAGCTATAGCGATGGAGGCAACACTACCTACCATTTCAGTCCCATCTTGCCGGTACGCGAGGTCACATTCTCAGCCTCTCGATACTATGTCATAGAGTCTATGATGGTGGGGTCTGTCAATGTATCAATCTTTTACATCCCAGACTCTCAAACAGAGTGGGAAGATGATGTCCTGAATTGGGCTAGTGAAACCCTATTGCTTTACAACACGACCTATGGCATTTATCCATATTCAACACTCAATGTTGTGGAGCAGTTCGCATTCTATGGCGGTATGGAGTATCCGTGCCAGGTGTACGCAACAAATGGCATCCTTCAATCCATGAGAGAAGGAAATCTACCCCCCTATTATCTTGAGTTGGTAGTCGTTCATGAGGTGGTTCATCAATGGTGGTCGCAGCTTGTGGGAATTGACAGTATTGACTGGGGTTTTCTCGACGAAGGACTGACCTGTTGGTCTCACAACTACTTTGGTGAGGTTTCTCATCTAGACTGGGAGTACTTCCAATATACTCGATATCTAGACTCTGTGAGAGTGTTCTATTTTGAAAATGGAATAGACGCTGCAATAAACCAGTCAAACTATGATATGCCCGAGTTGGTGACATACCTTGAGTATGTAAAGGCTCCACTCGTGTTTGAGAAGCTACGTATCGATATAGGACATGAGAAGTTTGTCGAAGGCCTCTCGCTATTCTTGAAGCAGAATTACTTCAGGGTTGGTACATTAGCGGGTCTACAAGCTGCTCTCGAGGCGGTATGTGGGTGGTCTTTGGATTGGTTCTTTCTACCATGGTTTGACAATCCTCGCCTGCCTGACTATTCATTCGTCAGCGTAATCTATAACAAAGACGAGAGCACTCTGATGGTGACTATTGAGGATGACAATGAGGTTTCTAATCCATATTCATATTCGCAACAGGTACCTATCAGGGTCCTTAGCGCTACAGACGAGGTTCTGAGTGATGAAGTCGTGTGGATAAATGGAACGACTACACTGACTCTTGAAGTGGCAGGCGTGCCTGATGAGGTGAGCTTGCTCTATGATGACTATATCCTTGTCGAACTGACTGAGCAGGGTATTCATTCTCTGTCGACCAGAAACATTCAGATGTTTGAAGAGTTCCCCGTTGCAATAGCTATTGGAGTGATTGTTGTGGTTGCGTCTATTACAATTGTCGTGGCTGGATACATTCGGAGAAGAACATCATAGACTGATTGAGGGAGAAGTCTACAGGGACTATCATTTATGACTGCTGGCGGTGCCATTTCTTCTATACGTCACCAGTTGGAGTGATAGACCTGCCTTCGACCATTAGGATTGACGTGCGCTCTGGTGCGCGGGTTCTATGATGGACTCCCTTTGGTACCATGAATCCTTGCCTTGGTCGCAGGTCATGAGTTTGGTCTTCAAGATCAATTTGCAGCAGACCGTCAATCACGTAGAAGAACTCGTCTTCCAAGTCATGCTTGTGCCAGTGAAACTCTCCATGGATGACACCAAGCCTGACTACACAGTCGTTCACCTCACAGAGTGAGTAGTTCTGCCAGTTTTTCATACTTGATGCAATCAGTCCTGGAATATCAATGAGTTCTAGGGGGTCAGCCTCGAGTGTGGTACTGATAGAGTAGTGTTCATGGTCCAAGTGGTACACCTCTATGTCTATAGCACATTGGCGATGATTTAAGGAGTTTTTCAGATACGAAAACTTAGAATACCCTCTCAAGCAGAGTCAAGGCCATCTCTTCATCCTCAATAGGACGGACCCAGTCAAGCGAGTAAAAGGTGCTAACATAGTCTATCGGGTATGTCAGAAAAATGGTCCTGCATTCATTTTCAGAGGCCATCTTCAGATGATGTGATAGCTGATCGAGGAAGGTTGGATTATTCCTCGCGTAGATTGTGACGCTCCATTGCATCCCAGCTGGATCCTCGTGCGCAAACCCCAAGGAGAAGGACTCGATCCTGCCTCCTTGTGACTGTATCCAGAATCTTGCTAGAACAGCAGTCTTCTCCAGTGCCTCAGGGGAGAGGTCCAGAGCCTTCCAGTCATAGACTACAACATTGTGGGGGAGCAGTCTTGCCTCAGCGAGAGATGGATATAGATTCTTAGCTGAAGCTTCCATGATGGGACTGACTGACGTGCTCCATGAGACCTCGTCCAATCTGTCTTGCCAATGAACAGCAAGGTCGAACTTCCTCCTCATGCCAATGGTGGTTCCCAGATGGAGAGATGATTCATTGCCAACAGCTGTGGTGTAGCGAATACGTTCGACAGGTATTTCTCTTGCCAGTTTGACGACATGGTGTGTCAGAATTGATGCAAGCCCCTGTCCCCTGTAGTCTGGATGAACCCGAAGACCCTCCATCCATCCTGTCCGTCCATTCTCGATCACTCTGAGGTTTGCAAGAGCGACAACATGACCCCCTCTCTCAATGGCAGCGGTGTGAGAGTTTCTGTCAGTTAGCCAGGCATCAAAGAAGTAGGGGAGGTAGTCATGTCCATCCCATGTGTGCCTGGCAATCTCCAGGACGTCCTCCCTGTCCGAATCTCGGAGGGGTCTGATGTCGTGCATGATGATGTCAGACTGTTGTGATTCACTGATATGAACTCGACCCTCTCGTGTACTGAGTGATTCTCCTGCTCTACTCTTCAATCAGGTGTCTGCTAATCTTGTACACAACCGGGTGTCTATAGTCGCTACATCCCACTGTCATATAGTCACTTCCGTCCCCTTCGTCTGTGAACCTGCCCCCGGACTGCATCACCATGATCCACGGATAGAGGAGATAGAAGGAGCTGGGGCACATCTTTCCTCGGTCTTCGGGATAGTCGTACGAGTCCCCCACCTTCTGGTCCATCGAGCACTTTCCCTCTCCCAGGATGTCAGTGATTTCTATCTTGACCTTGTATTTTGCCATTTTGACCACCAAATAGACTGTCGATTGTTTGAGAACAAGAGTATTAGAAGAGATTCACAAGCGCAAAAGCTACACAAGTAATACTGAAAACGGAGGAAAGCGACTCTCAGACCATGTCATTTGGGACCAATGATCACGTGCCAATGACGGTGTGGTGTACTCTGATTCCACCCGATGAGATTGGGAAGCTTGTCAAGTATGAGGAAGAGTTACGCATGGTCAATCAGACGTATGAGGACTGGTTGGTTTCTATGAGAGGGAAGTCACTCGTTGGTACTAACACTGGCATGCTTCTTGATCGAATCAGGATCCTCATGATCAACATTGGCATCGCCTGTGCAATAAACCGTGAACTCGCAGAAGAGATTCAGTCGATATTGTCCACGAACCTTCGAAAGAGGGCACTGGACATGGTGTATGAGATGCCTGATGAACCACCAGACAGATTGGCAGTGAAGGAAACTCTTTCAGCCTTCTTTTCAGAACTGAGGTTCACACGGGACATATTCCCAGAGGAGGAGATTCAAAAGTTGACGCCCGAAAGGGTGAAAGCCGCTGGTAGGGGCGAGGGAAAGAGAGGAAGGCTGGGGAAAATCCTTGGCTCTATGAAGGAGTCCCCTAGGGATGTTGACACACACAAGACCATCAAAGCGGCAGTGCTCGAGAGTTCCAATGTGCTCAAACGGCTCTACATGCGACTCTTGAGTCCTGACCCTTGGGGAGAATACTAGAGTCGTACAATCCGACTCTCCTCTTTCTTGAATCTGACTGATGACTCCTTCATGATTTTCCAGTCGGTGAGGAAGAGCCGGACCTCCAAATCATCCTCTCTCACCTCAAGCTCAATGAAGCTGGCATCAGTCCTTCCAGCCCAGCCACCGGTGGCTCCAGAGATGGTTCCAGGGTTCAAGAACAGCCGGTCTTTATGAATCTCGATAGATGCAGTGTGGGTGTGCCCATGAATAGCGATATCCGCACCCACCTGTTGTGTTATCTCCCAGAGCTGTTTGATATTGCCACGTGGTGAAAGCTGTGTCCCATGGATGAGCAACACGTTGAATTTGTCAAGCTGAACCTGTTCATGAAAGTTGTACTGACTGCCATAGTCCATGTTCCCGATGACAATGAAGCTTTGTGGGAGAGGAGGGAGAGCAGCCCGCATATCAGACTCACGCACCAAATCCCCAGTTATTAGGGCCAGATCATAGTTGGTCTGTTGAATGTGGCTGTAGAACGTTTCAGGAATAGAGTCCCTACGTGAGGGAATATGGGCGTCTCCAAAGACAAGGACACGTTGACTCATTTGGTTCGAACTCTGGTGAGGTTATCCAGTATCTTAGTGTAGACTTCCTTCTTGGGACTTTTGGCAAGCTTTGAGAGTCTCTCGACAATGAGCTCAGGTGTGCTTCGAGCCAGTATGCCAAATTTCGGAGTCCTGTCTACGATGAGCTCAAGATTCTCATCAAGGCCTCTCGCCTCGATTCCATCCACTCTGATTGAAGCATCAGTGACCTCCTTGATCTCTCTTGCGAGGTGACTACAGAGGACTGTGGAGGTTCTGGGGTCACTCTGAAGAATCTCGATGAGCCCAGCAATCACATTGGCAGCACTGCCAGGCTCTGTTATTGCCTCAACTTCATCAAACAGTGCCAACTTCGCCTTGTCAGAAACCACTATCTCAGCAAACTGTTTTAGGGTCGTTTCAAAGGCTCCAGCGCTCACCATTCCTCTGCTCTTGTAGAAGAAGTACAGCTCTTCAAAGGCTGGAAGATAAGCATTCTTGGCGGGGACCGGCAATCCTGATTGTGCAAGGATGACAATCTGGGCCAAGGTCTGGATTGTTGTTGTCTTCCCACCACTGTTTGCTCCTGAGAGGATAGCGCAGTTCTCGCTATTTGTCCCAGGGGGTTGGTAGGGATTTCTTCCAATGGAATAATCGATGGGTTCGACAGTCCCATGTTTTCCATTGAGATGGCTCTCCATTAGAAACAGATTGATTGCACCTTGCACACCAACACCAGTGTATTCAGGAGAGATATTGGGTGTGGTCAGTGCATAGTCTGCTGAGAACAGACCCACAGCGAGGAACAAATCAAACTCAAGGAGGGTCTGTACTGCGTGTGTTACTACGTCTGTGAGTTGGTCCAATTCGCTCGCGAACCTCTTTATGAGCCTGAATTGTTTGTCTGCAAAGATTCGCCTGAGTTTGTCTTCAAGGTCATTGACCTGGTTTGGAACCATCTGAATTGGTAGGACTATCTCCTCGCTGATAATGCCTGTCATCCAATCGGTTTCTCGTGCTGTCAGACCTAGCATCTGAGCCAGCCTGTCTTCAGCCTCCTGAAGGGTTGTGGTGAAGGTTTCGACTATCTCAGCAGGCAACATGTTTCTCAGTGCACTGCCATCAGCACCTTCCATATCAGCAGATTGAAGGATACTGATGATCTGTTGTCCACCCAACGTGACCTTGCTCTTCGAAATCCGGGAGGTTATTTCATCGTTCAACCATGCCTCTGTTTCGGCCACAGCGGTTGGAAACGACTTTACAGCGTTTCGATACCTGTCAAGCTCTGCATCTACTCCCTTAGCCAGATCACCGTTCTCATCCAAGTTCTTGAGTATCTCCCCCACCTTCATCAGTCTGTCAAAGTCCAGTCCTGATGTGAAGGTGTTGACAGAGTCATTCTTGGGAATCTGGTTGAAGGCTTCTACGAGTTGACAGGATGCGTCAATCACACGATAGTTCCGTGCATAGAAACTCACGGTCTTCTCTGGTAGTACATCCTCGATTGACCAGTCCTTTCCCAGGATTTCTACATTATCAAGCAGATCCACTGACTCATCATAGATTCCCAGTGGAGAGATATAGAGAACTAGATCATAGCCCTGTGCATAGTCAGCAGCATTCTCACCATCAGAGATGACGTACACAGGACACCATCGGTCCACACCCTCTTTGACCAATGTGTCAAACACTTTGTCGTCATTGGTGATGATCACTCGACCCTCCAGTCTGCGTGGTTTGACGCGCCGGTAGAGACCCCGAATCTGACTCAGTAGACCTCTGAGTTTCTCACGCTGGTCGCTTGTGAGTCCCTTCGCCATGTGGGCGGCATCCGCAAAGTACCTCTGGCGTTCAAGGATGACGCCTAACTTCTCTGGGGGAAGTGGAAAATAGAGAAACAACTTATCCTTTGCATAGGTGGTGTTTGCATATCCTCGGATGATATCAAGGCTGGCTTCGTAGATCTTTCTGATGTCTTGGCTACGTAGGAGCATGTTGGAACTGGCACCAAACTCCTTCTCAAAGGCACCTTTGACAAGATTGACGGCCTGCCTGGACCCGATGCCTGGAACAGCAGCCACGAGATCAACACGTGAGTCATGGATTACCTTGAGCGCAAGTGCCTCACTGCCAAAGTGTTCGATCAAGGCCTGTCTGACCTTCTCACCAACGCCAGGTATTTCTGAGAGACTCTCTAGGGTCAAAGCATCTTCCCCCGAATATTGACTGTTACTTCTGCGGTGATTGACGCTTTCCTTAAAGTCTTGACTCTCTGACTCGCTGAGGTACAATGTATGTTCCATGAGACAGCACTCCCTATTACAATCTGATATGGTAGGGGGGTAGAAGTTCTCCTACATTTTCAATGTGTGAGCGACTAGTAACCCCTCTCGAGGTCAACTATGTTCAGGGGGGGCTCACCCCGAATGAATCGGAGTGTGTTCTCTGCTGCAAACAGATATAGTTCACGCTCAATGTGCTCAGAGTACGCTGCTCTGTGGGGAGATACAACAACATTATCGAGCTCATGGAATGGGACATCAGCTGGTGGGATTGCTGTTCCGCGCCATTTTGATGGATATCTCCACCATACATCAATTCCTGCACCACGAATCCGTTTGTCACTTAACGCTTCATAAAGCGCCAACTCATCTACTATCTGACCACGGGAGATGTTCACTAGGATAGAAGTGGGCTTCATCCAGGAGAGGAACTCTCTATTGACAAGGCACTTAGACTCGGATGTCAAAGGGAGGGCCAGAATGATAAAGTCTGAGTCTTCAACATGGGGCTGTATTCCATCAATACTAACGACTTGGTCCACAAGGTCCTGCCTACTCGAAACTCCACTACGGGTCACAGCTGTGAGTGTGACCTCAAAGGACTTCAGCCTCTTGGCTATCTCGACGCCAATATGACCCAGACCAATAATCAGGACTCTCTTTCCCCGGATCTCGATGTTTGGAACAGGACCCCCCCATCTGTGAATCCAGTTTCCAGACCTGAGCTCCTTGTCACTTGGGATGAGGTGCTTGGCAACGGCGAAGAGAAGTGATATGGCAAACTCCGCAACCTCAGCTGAGTTGACATGATTGTTACAGACGATGATGTCACCACGTTCTCTGATTGCATTAAGGTCAACCCTATCAATTCCAGCCCCAAGGGTCTGAATCAGACGAAGGTTTGATGCCTTCCGAATAAACTCACCTGGAGCAGAGACAGAAGCGAGGACCTCGACATCGCCCCCATGTTCGAGCATTGATTCCACAGAACTCTCTGACTGAACGACTTCGGCCTCCTCGCCGATTACCAGTCTGAAGAGATTGACAAGTTCGTCGGGGTAGGGGACAAGTACTTTCAATCAAATGACTCCATGGAGATGCCATTACTCCCATGTCATATGGAGAGTTGTGGTATCTCGCTCTAGTACGACCGGGCTATATAAACAACCTCTTTGGCCACCCTCCCGCATGCGACACAGACACCTTCAGGTTTTTCGTCGATATCAATTCGAGTCCCACGGATCTCACCCCGTGTGTTCTTCTCGACCTGTTCTGCACAGGAGTAGGCATCCATCTCTATGGAACAGAATGGGACCCGAGCAATTTTCCCGTGATCTAGTGCATCATCTATCTCACCAAATCGTTCAGCATCAACAATGAGACCTTCAAACTTAGCCTCAGCCATCCTGAGGAGGTTCTCATCAATCTCCTTTCCAAGAGCCAAGACTCTCTTTTTCAGGTCCTTCAGGTCGACAGTTTCGCGTTTCATTGTGTCTCGTCGGAACAGGACTATGGAGTTCTTCTTGATGTCGCGAGGACCCGCCTCAACTCGTATGGGGACTCCCTTCATCTCCCAGTAGTGGTATTTCCATCCAGGAGTCACATCACTCTGGTCCAAGTAGACACGAAGTCCTGCGTTCCTCAGTGTCTTTTTGACCTCTGAACTGTACTTCAGGACTGCTTCAGCATCCTTTCCCTTGAAGATGGGAACTATCACTACCTGATAAGGAGCAACCTTGAAGGGGAGCCTGAGACCTTTGTTGTCACCATGGACTGAAATCATTGCACCATAGATTCTGGATATTGCAGGACCATAACAGGTCTGCCAGACATAGACTGTTTCATTGTCCTTGTTCAGATACTTGATATCGAACGCCCTAGCAAAGTTATCACCCAAGTCATGAGTGGAGGGCAACTGAATCACCTTGCCATCGGGCATCAGGGTGTCTGCTGCGTAGGTGTTCAGACCACCCGGGAATTTGTCCCACTGAGTTCTTCGGAAGACCATGACAGGGAGTCCGTAGTTGTCTGTACAGACCTCTTTCGTGGTTTCCAAATCCTCAATGACCTGTGCCTGAGCCTCCTCGTGGGTAGCATAGACATTGTGACTCTCAATCCATAGGAACTCTCTCCCTCGTAGAAAGGGGCGAGTGCTCTTGACCTCGGACCGAAAGACCGAGCATCGTTGGTATCGTTTCATGGGAAGATCACGCCAGCTACGTACCCAGAGAGAGTACATAGGATAGATAGCGGTTTCACTGGTGGGCCTGAGTGCTAACCGCTCCTCCAACTTTTCTCCTGAACCAAGC
>JAEORX010000122.1 GCA_016840685.1 Candidatus Thorarchaeota archaeon | reverse complement strand
TCCAGGATCCTGCAATGTCCTTCATAGCGATGTGCAACAGACTGCAATTAATGAAATGGATGTGGACTTTGTTGTAACTGTTGGAGGCGATGGCACCATTCTGTATACACTATCGACCCTAAAGGATCGTGAAATCCCCCTGTTCTGTATCAATCGGGGAACTGTTGGTTTTCTCACTGAAACGGATACAGAATCTGCCATCACCGCTCTCAATGATGTATTGGCAAATGAATGTGTCATTGAACATAATGTAAACATTAGCTCTGGAGTGGGAGAGAGGATTTTCGAAGACGCTCTAAATGAAGTATATGTTGTTTCCAAAATCCCCGGGCGTCTGCTGAGTATGCAGGTGTATGTCGACGGTGTGGAAATCGACTCTGGTCGTGCAGATGGGGCGATGTTGGCTACACCAGTAGGATCCTCTGCTTATGCATTGGCTGCCGGTGGGTCTATTCTTGCCCCAAATGTCAATGGCCTCA
Source organism: Candidatus Thorarchaeota archaeon (assembly GCA_016840685.1). Classification (GTDB taxonomy): domain Archaea; phylum Asgardarchaeota; class Thorarchaeia; order Thorarchaeales; family Thorarchaeaceae; genus SMTZ1-45. The sequence goes on along the minus strand of JAEORX010000122.1, from coordinate 8,126 downwards.
TCTTTGTTCCCGTATGTCCCCCTCGGTTTGAGCTGAAGGCTGTTGTCGTACCAGACTCAGCGACTGTGGAAATCGAGCTTGTCAAACCAGGTGTTTCTGCATATGCAGTGATTGATGGTCAGACTCGATGGGAGATAGCGCCCCATGAAACAGTCTGGATGAAGAAGTCTGAGGGTGTGTCTAAATTCATTAGACTCTACGATAACTATTACGACCGACTCAACACTAGGCTTGTTCCAAGAGTACTCTAGGTGACAATGATGTCACGGGTCTATGTCTTGGATGCCGGCGTTCTATTCACGACGTGGACGACGAAGATGGATAATGCAGTTCTTTTGACAACTAGTAACATCATGGCTGAAGTACGAAATAAACCAAGTCAGCTTCGAGCAGAGACATTACTGACTCTTGATAGACTGAGAGTGGTGAATCCTGAGAGTGTATACTTGGAACGTGTTTCCAAGACTGCGAAACAATCAGGTGATAGTTCTGTGCTATCAGCTGTAGACATAGAGCTGATTTCACTTGCTCTCATGCTACGAGAAGAGGGTGAGGATGTCACGCTGGTGTCCTCTGACTTTTCTGTACTGAACACATCAAGCCACTTGGGCATCAAGTACATCGATCCTTCCGGGAAATTTAGAAAGGAAATAACCTGGCTTTTGAGATGTCCTGCCTGTCATTACAAATCAGAAACTCCAACGCGCGATAGTGAATGCCCAGTATGTGGTACTACTATGCAGAGAACGCCTCTTAGAGGAAGAAAGAGGTCATAAAACCAGTAATACTCCGGTCTTACATCATGTAATATGGGATTTTTTGGAGGATGTACGTTGGAGAGATGTCTTGATTTGACCGAAAGACCTGAACTCACGATACAAAGAGACCTTGATGACATCAAGACCCAAGTCAAGAAAGAGCTAGATACCATCAGAGACCTAATGGACTCATTCGGGTATCGAAACCCTGCTCCAAACTGGAATGCTCCTTTTCAGATACATCGACTGCGTAGAGCACTGAGAATCCATTACCTTGCCATGAAGATTAGGGACTCGACACCCATAAGCCCTAGCATGCGCACTCTTGCTTGGGATCTCAAGGATGATTATGATCTCCCTTAGTCATTCCCCAATGAATACAACCTCAAGCTTCCTACTCCTAGGTCTATTATCAAAATCGCAAAAAGTGATTTGCTGCCATGTACCTAGGGTCAGTTTTCCATTGACAAATGGTACAGTGAGACTAGGCCCAAGTATCGATGCTCTAATGTGAGAATGACCGTTTCCATCATGCCACCTAAGATGGTGTTCATAGATCGCATTGGTTGGAGCGATTCTCTCCATCGCGACAGGAAAATCCTTCAAGAGACCATCTTCATACTCGATTGTGGTTACTGATCCTGTAGAGCCTGTGCAGAAGACTGTACAAATTCCTGTCTTCATACCACTCTTAATCAGGCTATCCTCCACCGCATCTGTGATATCAATCATGTCACAATCTCCCCGAGTATCGAATGTAATTCTGTCATGATATGTGCTCAACTACAATCACCTCTCTTTTGCTCTAGTAATTATGAAAAGAAATGGCACTTCTGTCTTCCGTCACTCTACTACTTCACAAGTCGTTCTATCTTTGACTGGTCAATCAGAGCCCTTATTCTGTTGGCTTTGTCTAGCATTTGCTCTTCATTCTCCTGAAGGATGAGGAGCGCACCAATGTGATTTCCTGTGTTGAGCGCACGTAGCAATGAAATGGTGGCAAGCATCACCTCGTCCTGAGTACTTACTGCAATCTCATCCATCATTTTGATTGTGGTCGCGATAGGCCGTTTCTTCTGTGGATAATTCATGAAACGCGTTTCAAAAACAGTGAAGAAATCCTCGAACGACTCGTTGAGTTCATTTGCTTCCTTGAAACCCTCCGCAGATCTTGCTAATAGTTCAATGGCTTTCTCAGTCATCTCTGGTGAGTTTGTCAAGAGCGCCTCCATCCCTGCGGTGCGTACCCATATCGTTGCCAATTCGGGGACTCCAAGTTCCTGATAATATGCTGCTGCATTTTCCGCCTTTTCACTTGCCATCCAATGGAACGATTCATACCGTTCTTTATCTCCAAGCTTCATTGCACATTCTGCTGCCTTACTGTAGAGCTTAGACCCAGTTTCTGGATCTCCTGAGGTGGATGCCTCGTCTGCAAGCTCAACATAGAGTTCCAGTGCATGTTCTAGGTGGCCTTTAGCCTGTGTTTCATTTCCTGATTCGTATAATACCTCTGCAGCCTCCTCCAAAGCCACTGCTTGCAGTTCTTTGTTGCCACTGGTTTCCTCATTAGAGGCTTCCTGAAGGTAATGATTAATGACCTGTTTGTAAATCACGTCTGCCTCGTCGGTCATTCCCCATTTCTCTAGACACATAGCTTGGAACCTGAGATACTTTTTTTCCGACTCGACATCGTGTTGATTCTTCGCTTTCTCTGCAAGTTCACCGAATAGCTCGTTTGCCCGTTTGAAGGCCCACTTTGCCTTCATTGGTCTGCCAATCTCAGTAAACATGTTGCCTCCCTTTACAAGGAGTGGCGCGACGGATTCTGCAGCACCTTCCATCTTCAAGTAGGCTTCTGCCGCTTTGGACATGGCTTGTTTCCTAGCACTGGTCAATCTTTGCAGCTTGTAGGCTTCCTGAGCAGCATCATAGATATTCCCAGCTTTTTCGAATAGCTCGGCTGCTTCATAAAGTTCCCCTGCTTCCATCATTATCCGAGTAGCCTCAGGGGACTCTCCTTGTGTGTCCATAATCTGCGCAGCTTCAGCGAGTGCATTTCCTGCAGAGAGGTAATCGCCTGATTTTTTGGCGATCTCCGCCCAACGTTTTGCCAACCTGGCTGCGCGGTCGTTGATACGTTCTCCTAGCTCCTCATCTCCCGCCATATAGTAGAGTCTGCTGACCTTTCTAAGGAGGCTGATGGTTTCTCCATATTCCTGTTTCTCCTCTTTTGCATCTGCAAGATTCTCAAGAGCGTCTGCAGCTTTGATGTTTAATTCATGCTTCTCCTCATCGGTTTCCACAAAGTCCTGTGCTCTGAAATAGAAGTCAGCAGCTTTCTTGTAGTCAATTGCCTCTTCAGCAATCTTCGCCGCAGTTTTGTTCAGACGTACAATCTCTTTGTAGACTCCTGACTCCTGAGGCATCCGGACTAGCATAAGTGTAGCATTATCGAATGCCTTGAAAGCCTCATCAGCATTATAGAGGTCCTTGTAGATCAAGGCACCTTCCTCATAGACCTTTGCTGCTTCTCGGTATTGCATGTTTTTTGCAAATCTTCCCGCAGCAGCAATTAATAGCTTAGCTCCTAACTCCTTGTTTCCATCCTCTATTGCATTTTTCGCCTCTTTCAGGATATCATCGTCGGAAGTCAAGGTGGAGTCTCCTATATTCTGCTAAATCTCGTTGGTTCCCTAACTTACTTGAATTCATATGCCTCATAACAGTTATCGTGATGCTATATTGACTCAAATGCCACTCTCATACCATCCAAATATCAAGTTTCCACTTTGATTCTGATAGTGCGCCATTGTTCTTGCATAAGGAAGAACAATTAGCAAGAAATCTCTGGTTGTCCTTTCTCTATAATCGATTGGACATCCTTAAGTAGCCTAAGACCACCCACGAAGGCGAGCTCAGCAATGCAAGAGATACCCCTCAATCAAGTAGATACATCAAAGTATGATGTTATCATAGCAGGCGGAGGAGCTGGCGGTCTCCTGACAGCGCTAGCACTTTCTGCTGAGGGAAAGCAAGTCTTGGTTCTCGAGAAAGCTGACCGTTTGGGTGGTGTTTGGCACAGTTACTGGGTAGATGGATATCGCTTGGACCAGGGGCTACATGTCATCACTCGGGTAACTCGTGGTGCATTTGCTAGATTCTTGAGGACCTATCTTTCACCGCCCCCTGAGTTTGTACTCCATGAGGGTTGGTATTTTCGTGTCTATGACAAGGTCGGCACAATTCCCTCCAGTATCGGAGAAACCCTCCGGTGGCCACTTACAGGCGTGAGAGGTCGCCTAGGACTGGCTCGTATTGGTGTAAAAATCAAGACCATGAAGCTCGACGAGATGAAGAAATACAAAGACATCACCTTCCAAGAGTTCATGGAGGCAAATGGTGCGACGAACCAAGTTATGCTGGATGTGATGCAGAGTGCAATCTACATGGCTGCTGGAGTGCCCATCACTGAGGCATCAGCTTATGAAGCACTAAGAACCCTGAAAGACACAGACAAGGAGTCCTCCAAATTAGGTTCCATCAAACGACTAATCTTTGGCTCTGGAGAATATGATGAGGGGTATGTCATTGGTGGAATGGAGGAGCTCATCAAGAGGGTCATCGAAACGATCAATGGTGACTATGTATTGAATGCTCCTGTGGACCAAATCAATGAGCAGGACGGGAGGGTCATAAGCTGTTCAGTGGCAGGAATGACCCTGTTCCATAATTGCGTGGTCAGTAATATTCCCCTCTGGGCTATGCCTAAAATAGTAAAGTCCTCAAACCAGGAAACCATTGACTTCTTCAAGAAATGGAGCAATTTGAGACCGACTCACGGCATCACACTCTGGCTGGGTCTCAATAAGACAGTAATCGGTGATAGGAAGAATCGAGTTCTTGTTCATCCTGGTCCCAACAGGTGGATTGTATCAATCTCTAGCTTCGATCCCAGCTGTGCTCCTAAAGGCAAGGAACTCGTGGCAATCGCCATGATGACAATTCCTGGAAAGAGCAAGGAGGAGATGGTCGAGATAATGAAGGGGAATGGTTTCGAGGAATATTATCCAGGTATCCTTGATCATATAGAAATGGAGCATGCTCAGATGTCCTATGCAACACGTGCTGCACTCATCCCAGGACAAACGGACCTGGACCGCCCAGGACCAAGGACTCCTATCAAGGGTTTCTATATTGTTGGTACCGACACTGCTGGTTCTGGCGTGGGACTTCAACAAGCCGCGCAATCTGCTGATGGAGTGGTTCATGCACTTCTTGAAGACACAGAGATCAATCGCATTTTGTAGCCTTTAGAGAAAACATCAGCGGGATCTTATCTTGATTCTCTGGTAGAATCCATCTTCCGGATTCTGTTTGGACCATGAATGGTAATGCCTTGTAGGAAGTTTCCGGAAACTCATGGAAGAAATCAATCTTCATTCCAGCATCAATCACGCAGTTGATTATTCTTGAAACTGAATGATTCCACTCAAAGGAAGGAATCTTTCCTGTCTTTTCATCTCCAGAGGCATACGACCCTTCGTCCTCGAATCGCAAGGGTTCTCTGTCTTGGAAGTAAGGGTATTTGACTTGCAGGTGAGTCACGCGCTCTCCATTGTCGAAGATATAGGCAAAGGGATGGAACTCACGTATATAGAAGAATCCACCTGACTTTAGAAATCCTGCAATGATTCTAGCCCATCTTTCAAGATCTGGTAGCCACATGATGACCCCTCCTGAAGTGAAGACGATATCGAAGATATCATCTAGATTGTCCGGGAGGTCATAGATGTTGGAACAGATGAACCTCGCATCTACCCTTGCCCTCTTGCTTAACTCTCTTGCCAGTTCAATAGCTTCCGGAGAGAAGTCTACTCCAGTTATTTCTGCACCTAGTCTAGCTAGAGAGAGTGTGTCCATTCCAAAGTGGCACTGGAGGTGTAGAATCTTCTTTCCTGAGAGATCTGGGAGTTCCTCCAACTCTATAGGGTCTAATGTCTGACCTCCTTTGAGGAAACCTGCAACATCATAGAACTCTGACTTGTGATGGATTCTTGCTAGCTTGTCCCAGAGATCCTTGTTGGCTTCCATGTAATTGTCAAAATCGCCCATATGTCACAAACAGGTAGTGGTAACGTAAAGGTTATGTTTGACCGATGCCGCGCAGGACTTGGCAACTGGGTCAAGTCTCAGGAGTCTTTCCAGATGAAGATGATTGAAATTCGTTGGCATGGCCGAGGCGGACAGGGTGGTGTCACCTCGGCGGAATTATTAGCAAAAGCAGCCTACATTGATGGATACAAGGGTGTCCAAGCATTTCCCTATTTTGGTGCAGAAAGGAGAGGAGCACCAGTCAAAGCTTTCACAAGAATAGCAGACGAGGAGATCAATGTCAGAAGTCAGATTTACACTCCTGATGTGGTTGCAGTGCTTGACTCCTCGATTCTCGACATCATTGATGTAACTGAGGGTCTTGTTGAGAATGGCAAAGTAATAGTCAATTCACCAAAAAAACCAGATGAACTTGCACTCCCCCGAGGCCATGTTTACACATACGATGGTACTGGTATCGCTCTGAAGAATGGCTTGCTCGTTGGTGGACTCCCTGTCATCAACACCACTATGTTGGGCGCGTTTGCCAAGGCTACTGGCCTGGTAAAGCTTGAGACTGTCCAGAAGGTCATCTGTGAGAAGTGGTCTGGAAAAGTGGGTGAGCGTAACGCTCAGGGTGCCAAGGAAGCCTATGATACATGTACCGACTAATACTCAGGCATACATTCTCTCGTACCCTGGTCGACCAATACCAGGTTGTTGTCTTCTCATTCCCTCAACCTGTTGAGCCATGTCTTCCATCTTCTTTCTTATCTCTTCTGCACTCTCCTTCAGCTCAGAGGTATCGATACCTACCTTGTAAAGCCTGTTGAGTGCCTCAAGAAGCTGCACAGCTCCTGCTGGATCTGGAACCATGGCGATTGCAGGTGTGAGCAATGCAAATCCAACCATGTCTCTACATAATGTTTCAGAGAGGATCGAACCTGCAATTCCTGTTATGATTCCTTTTGTTAGAATCTCCATTGTTTCATCTTCTTCCAATTCCGCAACCTTAGCTTCTTCAGCAGCAAATAACACCTTTCGATCAGAAGGTAACCCCTGAACTGGAATTCCATCAAGAATAACGGTTTCCTTAACACCCATCGTTGCTCCCCAGTCAAGAAGTGCTGAGCTAACAGGATATAATCCCTCCTCTGCGACCGGAAGTTCTGCAGTCACGACAAGCAGATTCTTCTCCTTATGTCCATATATTCTGAAGGGATGACGAAGTCTACCATCTAGGAAGACTGCTGCTGAAGGCATAAACTTTGATCTGACATGAGCTACTTCTTCCATCTCAAACTTCTCAATCAGAGTGTTGGCTGCAATGGTACCAACAACTCCTGCGGATGGGAAGCAACAAACAAGCAAAGGTTGTTCCATCTCTATCTCTTTAGTCTGTACCACCTGTGCCTCTGGGGCTCCCAGTATTTTTACTGCACAATCTTTCTCCATCTTTCCAGCACCTATTCACTCAAAATGCCTAGCTGAATATTAAGCTTGGGTCAGACCGGGTCAAAATGCACATACACTGTTTTGACAGTCAGAATAGTCTCCAGAATCTTCTTCTTGATTGACTCAGCGATTCTGTGACTCTCTGCAAGTCTGATCTCTCCAGGTATGGTACAATCGAGTAAGACTGTGATTCCTATATCTTCACGTTTTATTAATGAGTCAAGATATTGAATTGGTGGAGAGAATTCGGATACGATTTTCTTCACAGATTCTATAATGTCCGATGATTCTGATGTGATATCTGAACTCTCATCTTTTGTAAGAGTTGTTTCAAGATGGAGTGTCACTGAATTGATATTGTCAATCAGTGCTCTGATTCCCGCTTCAAATTGCTCCGCAACTCTGTGAGCTTCTTCTGTTGTCAATTCAGAAGACATCTCTAGGTCTGCTGCTATATCAATACTATCAGCTATCTCGAACACTCGTATATTATGTAAACTCTGGACTTCTCGCAATCTTCTAGCCACAACTTGCATCTGGTCATAGATGTTCATTCCAGAATATTGTTCAATTCCCCCCTCTGCAGGTTCTATATGTACTAAAACATCAACCTTGGGAGCTAAATAAGAGAGCTCCGCTTCTATCGACTCAGCAATACTATGTGCATCAGCTAAATTCACAGTTTCATCAGTCGATACTATTATGTCAACAAATAGTTCAGCACCTGAGCCTCTTACACGTACTCGTCTACAATCGACAACTCCTGGTATCTTCGAACATACCTCAGCAATCTTCTGACTCACTCCCTCTGGCGCTTGA
>JAEORX010000121.1 GCA_016840685.1 Candidatus Thorarchaeota archaeon | reverse complement strand
CGACACAGATGGTCAATTATGGCACGAAGCAGGGTTTGATCCCTATGGGTATCTTGTGAGAGGCAGTATTCATGTTATTACCTGCAATAAGCAGTACTGGGGCAGGATAATCCTATCGAATGAAAGAACATTGCATCATGAGTAGTGATAATCAGATCTTCACCTTCCTGATGCGTTTTGCGTCTGGTCTCAAGTCATTGATGTGGCACACATCAGACATGCTCACACCGCAATCTGAGGGGAATAATGAAAGTCCAAAAAGAATCGCGTCTCACAGGGCTGTGTCACAAGTCTGTCTTGTTCACTAGATGACAGGATAGGTTCACTGATGAATGAGTGGAAGTCCTTCTCCTCTCAAGTCTTGCAAAGATTGAATGCCTGTCCGGATGTACTATGACAGCTCAGTAGATATTATATTTCAGAGTTGTACACCAAAAAAAAAGACCAGAATATTTCGGAGCCACTCCCATGACCTGTTACTTCAAGAACTCCAGAATGAAGGAACTGTTTACTGACATTGAGATCGAACCTACAAAGGAGAACATCAAGAAGGTAGATGAGATTCTACATGACTTGCTTAGTGTGGACTATCCCAATTGTGCTGCAACCTGGAAGATGGTGCGTGAGAGGCTCAAACACGATCCGGAAGGATTCAGGGAAAGACTAAGGGCTGCGGTTCATGCAGTTTTGTAGCCAGTCGATGAGATGGTGTTTCGTGGACCTTTTGTTGTCATTCAGCTACACTTTTTTGTGTGATTGATGATATAGTATACTGCGTTCAGGAGGTTCCGACATTGGTGGTTGTTATTGTTCTAGTACAGGTAAAAGTAGGAACGGCAAGTGCTGCCTTTGAAGCAATTCAGAAAGTCAAGGATGTCCAAAAGGTCCACATGGTGACAGGACCCTATGATATCATCGCCTATGCCGACATACCAGTAAAGGCTGGCTTTCGAAAACTGGTTGAAAGTATTCATGACGCACCCGGCGTGGAGCGAACAGAAACCTGCATGTCCATCTAGTCATAATCCCCTCATTGCATCCACTCATTGGCATAGAGGTTTCGAGATGCAGCTTCTTGAGAATATCATCACGCATGGGACAATTTTCACGGTCGTATGCACCTAAGAGCTCTGAATCACCGACCTGCAGCATACAGTACCACAGCTGTAGAGGCGAGGAGTTCATTGACTTCATGAAGGTCCTTTGTCAGATTAGTTCGTGAAACCGCAAAATAGTCTGACTTGGAACTCATGATGCCTCTGGGGCCTTCTATCTTGAGCCTCATGAGAAAGGAGACTACCCGTGCTGTGGCACTGTCCTTACTGATTGGTTTTCTGGTGTCCTTGTAGTGCTCTACAACAAGCCGCTCCACGAAACTGATACGTTCCCAGAATGCAGCGACATCCAGATGGAGCTTGAATGCCACAATGTCTCCAAGCGAGTCTAGTACAAACACTCCACATGTGTTCCTGGGCAGACTACCCACTATCACCTTGTGGACATACTCAGTAAGAGTGGTTCTACTGAGCCTACGTCTGGATCGCGCTAGAGGACCAATCCTCACAATCGGTACAATGACAATTCCTGGGTATGAGAGCGGCTCACTCAGCCCTAGAATCTGCCCCCTGAGTATCTCCTCAGCCACGACCCGTATGCATTCAGACCCGCTCATTGCATCTCCTCATGAACACATAAATGTAATTATATTACGTATTACATTACATGGGTAAATATAAACTCTTCCAATTGCGGCCAATGACCCAAAAAAGTGCGCCAAATGAAAATGAAAAGGGTTGTTCAACAGCTGCCAAAAAATAGGACAAAATGGGACATGCCTTAGATGAGCATTTGAACCATTGTTATAGGTCCTTAAATACCACAGTTCAGACATAAAAAACTGAGGTTGTCTGACACGCACCTGACCTCACAGAGTCGTTCCCAGTGCCGCTCCTGGGAGGACAACGCTCTGGTGTCCAAGTTTGTCCAATTTACAATGAACGGTGGCAGTGCAATGACTAGACAGATCAAGACATCACACTGCAAGCAGAGCCCCTATCTCTCTACCAATCATCCGAAAGTTCTCGCTCTCTTCCGAAGCAAGAGGACCCTCGGTACCTTGGACGAGGGCTGAGGCCCGGGGTCTTATGATAGTCATCTTCAACCGTTTCATCGTCCCCTCAATGACACGAGCTGCACTATTCTCAAGGAATGAAAAGCCCCGTCTATTCATACGCGACTCAGTCCTGGTGTCAAAACTGAAACCAGCCAGACCTGAGAGATCGAGAAACCTCAGTCGTTTTAGAAACTCCCTCATGTCCTTTGACGGTCTGATCATATGAGTCGGACTCCCAATGGCGACGAGAGAATAGTCAGGAATCGCAGCGAGGTCCACGTCATCTATACTCAGACAAGCCACCATCAAGCCAGCCTCCTCAAGACCCCTTGCCAAGTGCTCTGCTACTGACTTTGTATTTCCATAGAGCGAGTGATATAGCACCAGAGCCCGTTTCATCTCTCTACACCTCGACTCGTCTTATCATCCCGGTGATGATACCAAGTAGTATACCTATGCCAACGCCAGAGCCCATTCCAATAAACATGGTCACTCCGACTCCACCTAAAAGACCAATCAGTAGTCCGCCTGCGGTTCCAGTGAGAACACCTAGTCCGATGCTCCTTCCCCTCTTCAGCTTGTATGCCAGGATTGTCATGACTCCAGTCACTGCAAGCAAGATGATGGTACTGAGAGGGACATAGGAGCAGTGTGAGACATACCCGATCAGGTTCACGGTACTAGCGCCCCAATCTAGCATCTCAGTCGGAATTATTGTCCACATAGCTGCGGTCAGACTTCCTATTATTCCTGCGAAGACGAAGGCCCACACGAGTGCTAGTCCCAAGACATTGAGGAACCTCACAAGCCCGCGAACCTGGCGTGCTTCAGTCTTCTCTTGATTCACGATAAGTATTGTTTCTGTTTCACTCATTATTACTCACACATCTAAAATGGTTCAATCATTGTAGTGTTTCAGCCCTTGGTCTACAATGGTGAAGAACACAGAGAGATACTCTCGTTTCTTCTCCTCAGGTTGGTCGCTCCTCTTTCCACGCGTGACCAGTTCACGTATCGTCTGCGCAAATGTGCTCAGCACCATGATAACAGAAAACGGGTCCACCTTTTCTTGGATACCTGAAACCCTCATGGTCTCTGTGATGACTGAGGTCATGAGGTTCTCAAGCAAAGTCATATAGTGTCTGAACTCTCGCTCGCTCTCTGTCAGCTCTTCACCCTTCTCTAGTTTCTCCATTACCTTGGAGATCACGATTCCGAGATGGGCAGACTCGAAAAGGAGAGCGTCCTCGGGGTACATCTCGAAGAACTTGAGATAGGCATCCCCCATGGACCTGAGTTCATATAGCACATCTGGTTGGCTCAGGTAGCCCTCCATTATCTCGAAGAGCTTCTGATAAGCCTCTGACACAGCGGCCACGAAGAGGTCGTCCTTACTATCAAAGTAGTTGTAGATAGTCATCTTGGTGTATCCAGCAGCCTCAGCGACCTTCTCCATCATCGTCTGCTCATATCCCTGCATAGCGAAGGAGTCCTTGGCAATCTTGATGATGGCCTTACGACGTTGTTTCCTCTCCCGTTCTAACCTCCGTGCTTTGGGTGACGCGACATTCATCTTTTCCATGGGAACCACCACACAAAATGATTATACTTGAGTATAATATAATTTACTTAAGTAAATAAATATTGCTATCAGCGAAAGATACGAAAGCCATGCTTCACGAAGAAGTATAGGTGAAGCAGGAGTGAGCGACAAGAAGACCTTCTGGATGGATGCCTATCGGGAAACTGTGCTGGACCGAAAGCAGTGTCCAGACTTCAAGCTGATTGAGTATCTTGACCTCATTCCCAAGGGACCAGTTTTGGATCTGGGAATGGGGAGGGGACGTCATGCGCTCTTCTTTGCAAAACTGGGTCGTGAGGTAGAGGGTGTTGACACCTCAACATTCTCAAAGGGACTGCCAGAGGTCATTGAGGCAGAGGGACTTGACCTCACCTATCACAGGATGGACCTGCGTGACTTCGAGATCCCTCATAGGAAATACGCGCTGATAATTGCGTCTAAGATCCTGCAGCTGTTTCGTAAGGAGGACATCGAAGCCCTAGCTGAACAGATACAGGACGGGTTGAAGCCAAAAGGTGTGCTCTACGTCTATACCTTCTCTGTGGAAGACCTCCAATACATTACTCGTCGGGATGAGATTGAAGAGGTCGAAGAGAATACATACTATCACGCTAAATGGGACCTACATTTTCACTTCTTCTCCAGGGAGGAGATTCTCGGGCTCTTTCCAAGACTAAAGCTTCATTACTATACACAGGGATTAGTCTTCAATCGAGCAGCATCTAAGTCGCGACTCAACGGTTTCCTCCAGTACGTTGGACAGCTGACGAGCTGATGGGGGCTCTGCAACACATGAATGAGTGGGAGATTGATGACGAAAGAAACGCAGTTCCCTTCACAGCTCGGCTCATCGCGCACTATCGAGCCATGGAGTCCAAACGAGAAGACCCCCTCTTTGTAGACCTCTTTGCAGAACGCCTGGCTGGTGATATGACTGCATACTTCAGTGAGCATGCATGGGCTAGGGGGACAAATGACTATGTCACTGTGCGTACCTACTACATTGACACGCAGCTCCTAATCCCTTGGTGTAGAACACATGAAGAGTCGCAAATAGTACTACTAGGGGCTGGTTTGGATTCTCGTGCATATCGCTTCGAGCATCTCAAAGAAAATGACCACACCATCATTGAGGTCGATTTTGATATTGTGAATAGCTACAAGGCGGACATCCTCAAGGAGGAGAAACCGCTCTGTAACCTGGTCAGGGTTTCTGCAGACCTATCCGACCCAACCTGGACATCACAGCTCAAGTCAGCAGGGTTCTCTGAGGACAGTCCAACCTTCTGGCTGTTAGAGGGAGTTGTCTACTACCTAGATGTAGATAAGGCAGCGTCGATCCTCAAGGCTGCTGCTCAGAGCTCGACGAATGATAGTAAGATCTTTGTCGATGTCTGTGTGCCTGGTCTCACAGTGGCTCAGTTTGGTCCATTCATGAGGCATTTCAGATGGGGGTTGAATATTGAGGATGCTCCATCATTCTTCGCCCACTGTGGGTGGAAGGTGACCTGTGCATATGCTGACAACCATGACCTGGGTCGAGATGTGGGGCAAAAAAACCTGATTTTCATCACAGGAGTGAGAGACCTCTCGATGATGGGATCCACTTTGAATCTCTTCACAGAACTAGAGCCTATGGTCATTTCGGAATCAGAACGCACCACGCTGGCACTTGACCTGTTTACATCCATCATGCCTGAGATTGAAGGGATTATCAAGTCATACATAGATAATCCTGAAGAAGGAAAGACTCGATATCTCAGGCTCATCGACCAGATTAAACCGACACTAGAGAAGATCATCAAAAGTCATGATGACCTCCTCTCCATTGGGCATATATCAGCAAGGCTTTTTCGAGACCCTTCAACAGTGATTTGCAATTCACCAGAAGAGGAAGAAGCACATATCGTTGGATATCTCACCGCTATTGCTCTTCTCATGTACTGTACCATCAAGGGCGTGGATGGTTGGGAATTCACCAGTAGCTCTCTCTATCAGGATAGCCTCAAAATCCAAGGAAACATCAATGCACTACTCCCATATCTCCGTCGAATAAAGCATGAACTTATTGACTGATAGTTGTTATTCAATTCCCCCACATCTCCACCACCCCTCACAGAGTGGTTTCCCAAGTTTTAAAAATCTCCATCTAACCTTGGAGATAGAGGATTGTGATTTCTACAATGAAGAGAGTTCTACTTGTTTTTGACACAAAATTCGGTAACACTGAGAAGCTCGCGAAAGAGATTGCTGCTGGAATCGAAGAAACCGGTACTGCAGAGTGCAAGGTCATAGGGATTAAGGAAGTGGGATCAGAAGACATTTCTGGCTATGATGGTGTGCTCTTTGGAGGACCAGTACATGCATTTAGGGCTACTCGTGGGATTAAGGGAGCTATAAAGGATGCCGCCAAGAAGGGGCTTGATGGAAAGTTGGTTTCATCCTTTGACACCTATCAGGCACCGGGACACAAAGGAAACGCAGCCAGAGGGATTGAAGGCGAGGTTTCCAAGAGGGCTCCACGTGCAAAGATATTCACCCCAGGTCTCACCGCCCTTGTGGATGGTTACGAGGGGCCACTCAACGCTACAGAGCCTCCCAAGGCAAGGGAGTTTGGCAAGAAATTTGCAAAAGAACTTGCAGGTTGAAGCCATCGTAATTGGCAATCAATAGAAAAAGAATGGAGAGAGAGGATATCCTTCTCTCAATCATTTTTGTTCATAATCGTCTTCTAACAAGGACTTCCAGCACAATGGCAATAATTATTTGAAAGTCTCTAGAATCAATCCTGTTTGGAGAAACACTTAATTTCTGCATGGAGTGCGTGTCAAGATATGGGCGGACTTTCGCAAGTTAAGAGGGTTCCTGGATTTCTTGGACGTAGAATCACAGCTTTTCTTGAAACGATGAATGCCAAAACCGAGAGATCTCGAATGGAAAAAAAACTTCCAGAATTGCGTTCTTATGACCAATTGGCAAATGAAATTACTAATAGACTACAGCCAATTTACGAGAAGTACATCACTACAATATCAACAGGTGTAATGGCCCTATCCCTAGAATCTTCGGTATTCATGTCAGTATTGTGTAGTATCTTTCAACCTAGGAAAATACTTGACTTGGGCTCAGGGTTCAGCTCCGCTGTTTTTCGCATATATGCAGAAACTGCCAATCCCAAACCCCACATCTATTCTATTGACGATGCACCTGAATGGTTGGAAAAGACAAAAGAATTCATTGCTGGCTATCAACTTGAGGGGGGGCAGTTTATGACTTGGGATGTCTTTTTAGAGCAAAATCAAAACTCCTTTGATTTCATTCTACACGATTTAGGATCAATGGTCACCAGAGAGATGTTACTTCCCACCGTTCTTTCACTTGTATCAACTAATGGTGTAGTGCTTCTTGATGATATACATAAAACCAATTATCGAAAAAATGCCAAACGAATGGTAAAGGAAACTGGATTGATATATCACAATCTCAAATCATATACTCTTGATGGGTTCAACCGATATTGTGCACTTGTTACAACTGAATAGTGGGTGCATATTCCGATTGATTTTAGCAGGGTCCTAAGTGTTTTATGAACAATGCCACGATGAGAAGAATGAGGATTCTTTCACTTAACTAAATGGGGAGTTGACCCCATGGTTTAATATCAAATGTGTGTAATAGGTGTATTTTGACTTATTCACAAAGGAGGTGAGAATGTGCCAATATTTGTGATAATGGGTAATCTGACTGAAAAAGGAGTCAAGACCATAAAGGATGCACCAAAGCGTCAGAAACAGGCTGAGGAAATCATCAAGTCAGTGGGTGGAAAACTTTTGGGACTGTACTACACCTTTGGAAAATATGACTGGGTCGCACTTGTTGACGGGCCATCCCTTGAGGCTGCCATGAAGGCTCTGTTCATCTTTGGACAGGGTGGGACAAACAGGACCAGGACTCTTGTGGCCATTAAAGCTGAAGAAGTTAACAAGATAGTCGGAGAACTCCCTGATTAGCTACACATCTGCGAAAAGGAAGACACAAAGGGGGCAATGACTGGCAAACAGGTCTGAAAGATGGACTTATGATACTGTGAACCACTGCATGTATTATAGCGCCAGCAAGAGCGAACCCAGTGTCCATGATTTGTTACTTTGGAACAAGTACATACGAGTGAAGTTTCTCAACACATCTGAAAAACTGATGGTATGTATTTGTGGAGTATTATTTTAACTCGAATCTACCATCAGATAATGTAAGGAGCCTTTATCTTGTTTCATGAACAGCCTCTTCTACACGAGGTGGATGCCTTGGAAGACGGATCCCGAAACGCAGGAGCTCAAGATGCCCCTGCTTTAGAAACCTCGCATCCAGATATCGACAGTGCACTCGAGATGCATATCGAATCGGGTGACTTCGCCTACAAGACGAGGGTGGTGGATGGTAAGACTGAGCATGTTGTCATGAGATCGAAGAAGGGACAATGGAAAGACCATCTCCGGATTGATGACGATGAAGTCAAGAATTTCGATAGCGAAGAGATGGCGACATTTCTGATCCATCAGGTGAAGATGGACCGTGCAATAAAAAGACGAATTGTAGCAATAATCATCCTCTTCTTCATAGTAGCTATTCCAATCGTCGCATACTCAGTTCTGGTTCTAGGAGTGGAATCCACTGATGACTTTGAGAAATTCCTTATTGGTGGAGGTGTGGTAGTTGCCTTCATTCCTGTGTTTTGCATCCTGATGAGCTCTGCTGAGAGAGCTGTGGATAATGGTGTCTACAATATCCGTCCAAACTTCATTGAGGTTCTTCAGAAGATGAAGGACAACAAGCAAGAGCCCTATCTGAAGGGGCCTCTTGAGCAGCGGATTGAGCGGCTCAGACGCAAGAACCAGTGATAGTTGAACTAACCAGAATTGTATGCTTGTCGTTCACTCAGACATCAACCATGCACTGATTGCATCTCACTTCAGTTTGCCGAGGATTGCATCCTGCGCCTCTTTCATGGCCGCGTCTTGTCGCTCACTTGGGTTCATAACATCCTGACCACTGGTCCAAAATATGCTTATTATATCATAACATCAGCTATCTTGACGTGAATTGTTATGAGATTGCG
>JAEORX010000120.1 GCA_016840685.1 Candidatus Thorarchaeota archaeon | reverse complement strand
AGGGACATACCCCATCATGCGTTTCGCTTCAACTATCTCAGTCCGGATATCGAAGCCCATGACCTTAGCCGTTCCCTCTGTTGGTTTGAGCAGACCAAGCAGCATCCGCATAGTCGTCGATTTTCCGGAGCCATTTGGTCCAAGTAGACCATATATCTCCCCGGGATCCACCTGAAAAGATAGGTTGTCGACTGCAACAAACTCGCTGAACATTTTCTTTAGACCAATGGCTTCAATCATCAGAATCGAACGTCGTATTTCTGGAACCCATTTATGCCTTACCTTCCAGCCATTGGTTGCATTTGGTAATTGATATAAGAGAACTCAATCCGCGACTGGCCATGACACTCGAAACATGGAGACTTCTCGATCTAGGTCCAATAGCACCAATCGAGACCCAAATCAACTATGACATGATAGCTCAAGGTATCACAGAAGGAGAGTCTGAGAACACACTTATCATCTGCTGGCCTGCCAAGCCCCTCGTGAGCTTGGGATATTTTCAGGAGATTGAGGCGGACCTTGATACCAAGTTCTGTCAGGAGAATGGCATCTTCTACACACGTCGGGTTGTTGGGGGAGGTGGTGTCTATCTCGATGATGGGCAGATGTTCTATCAGTTGATTGGGCGGAAGGACAGTCCTACAACACCCAAGAGGATTGATGATTACTATGTCAAGTTCCTTGAGGCTCCTGTACAGGCATACAGGAATCTTGGTATTCCTGCAGAGTTCAAGCCAGTGAACGACATCATTGCTAAAGACAAGAAGATTTCTGGGAATGGCGCTGGAGATGTGGGTGATGCTAGGATTCTAGTGGGAAACATGATCTTTGACTTCAATTTCGATATGATGGTAAAGGTCTTGAAAGTCCCTAGTGAAAAGTTTAGGGACAAGATTGCTCAAAGTCTTCGTGAAAGAATGTCCACAATTCTCTTGCAGACAGGTTCTATGCCCGACAGGACTGAGGTGAAAGAGGACCTTCTACGCCTGTACGAAGAAACACTCGACATTGAATTAGTTACTGGAAAGTTCAACAAATGGGAGATTCAGAGAGTGAACGAACTCAAACCAAAATACATGTCAGATGAGTGGTTGCACTGGAGGCGTGGAGGAAGGTTGGACGCCAGGACTGTTCGAATATCAGCTACAACACGATTGGGCACGTCTAACTACAAAGCTCCTGGAGGTCTTATACGGGTCACTGCTGAAGAGATAGAGGGAAGACTGAATGAGGTGATCATCAGTGGGGACTATTTCATGTTACCAATGGATGCCATCTCTAATCTTGAGAAGGCATTGATAGGAGCAAGGACTGAGAATGGGGATATCCTCGAAAGAGCGAATCAAGCATATTCTAGGTTCAACATTGAGTCACCGGGCGTTACACCTAAAGATATCGTAACTGCCGTGAAACTCGCCTTTGAGCAGAAGTAAGTTTTGTTGAGAATCTTCATCTTCTGCTGTAATCTTGCACATTCTTATGGTGGTTCGGTAGTTTCAATCAAGAGATGAGAAAACGGTAGAGATGTTCATCGTCGGTATTTGGATCAGGAGATAGAGCAGTTGGGTCAAGAGTCTTGTCCAGGATTCAGAGTGAGCGCACCTGGACGAGTTTGCCTTTTCGGGGAACATAGCGACTACCTTGGATTAGATGTCATTGCAGCAGCCATAGATTTGACAATAGAGATTATGGCTAAACCTCGAGATGACAGACTGATTGTGATTGATTATTCAGACCTAAAACAGAAAGACGAGTTTACATTGGGTGATTTCGTGGAGTATAGAACAAAAAGGGACTATGTACGAGGCGCGTTCAATGTGATGGCTAGAAGAGGGGTCATTCCAAAACATGGATGGGATTTGCAGGTTATTGGGACCATTCCAATGGCAGCAGGACTTTCTAGCTCTTCTGCCTTGACTGTTGGGTGTATAAAAGCCATAACAAGTATGGCTGGAAGTGACTTATCCCCTTATGAGATTGCTCTGAGAGCATATGATGCAGAGGTCGCAGAGTTCCATGAAAGTGGTGGCACAATGGACCACTATGCATCTTCCATTGGTGGAATCATTCATGTGGACACTAGGGAAAACAAGGTCTCTAAACTTCCAGCAGAGCTTGATATATTTGTTATAGGTGATTCAGGTGAGAAAAAGGTGGACACTGTCGGAGACCTCCGATACATCAGGTCAACTGTGGAGCGAGAATACAAAGAGATTAGCAGGAATCTGAAATCCTTCGACCGACGGAAAACAGCCCTTGTTGAGGTTCAGAAGTTGAGGCAGGGAATTCCAACCAAAGAGCGGAGAATGGCTGAGGCAACATTGCGAAATAGAGACCTCACTAACCGTGCTCTCAAACTGCTGAACAAGCCGTCTCGAGGTGGCACTGAACTTGGAAGAATGCTCAAGGAACATCACGAGATATTGAGAGATGATTTGGAACGTTCGACAACCAAGATTGAGAGAATGATCACAGCAGCCTATGATGCAGGAGCTCTTGGATGCAAGATAAACGGAAGTGGGGGCGGAGGGTCAATGATGGCTTATACTGTGAGAGATGAGCAGGAAGTGGCATCCTCAATTGAGAGGGCAGGAGGGACTGCATATATTGTGAGGGTGGGAAAAGGAGTCACTATCACAATGCGTGATTAGCTACTTTGAGCAAGCTCCTTCATTCGAGCCTCGACAATCTCAAGAACTTGAGCTTTCAGCTTGGTTGCATCAGTCAATAGTTTCTCTACTTCTTTTGCAGTCTTATCAACGAAAGATTTGTCCTTGATGTTTCCGAGATTGATTCTCACATTCAGAGCAGCACCTTCTATAGCCGCTGTAAGTGCATGGGCTGCGACACCTGCATCCGTGATTGAGTTTATGTTACCTTTCTCAGCGGCCACCAAGGCATGAGTCAGTGCATTGAATGAGTGTTGCATTGTCGTTAGTGGAACCTTGGCAGCTTCAATTGTAGCCTGCTCGATATCGGTTTCCTTCTTCTTCTTTTCAGCAGCGGTTTCCGCTGGTTTTCTCATGACCTCCATTACTACATCAAACGCTTTGGAGTCCTTCTCAATGAGGTCCATCAACACACCTCGGTCATACTCACATGCATGTCGGTGTTCCAGCATCTCCTCCTTGATTCCAGCGAATTTTCTTCCAGTAAGAGATAGACCGGTAACCATGCACACTAAGCCTGCTCCAAATGAACCAAGGGCTGCAGCTACACTGCCACCACCTGGGGTGGCACGTGCTCTCCGGACTTCATTCCCAAATTCTATCATTGACATCTCAGTGAAAGTCTTCTTTGTGGGATCGCCACCACCACCAAGATAGTAGAGGTCCAGAATCATAGATTCGTCCAGTTTCTCAGGCTGGATGTAGTATCTTAGAGCATCGAGAAGTGCAAAGAGGGGCACCATTCCAACAATCTCAGTTTCAATGACTGTTGCTCCGAATCTGCGTGCCTCATTTCGCACGACCTCGAGCACTTGATGAATCTTTGTTCGTTTAGGATGGGTCAGATTCAGAGAAACCTGCACACAGTTCTTCGCGGGAAGATCAAGACCGATGCCTTGGACATTGACAAACCCTCCAGTCGTTCCACGAACAGCATCAGCACATGCCTTTGCAGCCTCAAGGTTGGTCGTGTTGAGGTTGAAGTTGATGGCAATCAGGAAGTTGCGTGCACCAGTGGCAGTAGCACCAGCAGTTGGGTGAATCTTATTTGGTCCGTAATCAGGCACCTTTTCAGGATTAGAACCAATCTCTTTTGTTAGCCCTTCAAATTCTCCTTCGCGAATGTTTGGTAGATCGACTCTATCCCTGCGTGTTGCAGACTTTGAGTAGAGAAAGACAGGCACATTACACTTTGTGGAGAACTCATCTGCGAACTCCTTTGAGAGTTCGATACATTCCCCAATTGTTGTGCCATGGAGTGGAATAAAAGGCACAACATCAACCGCCCCCATCCTTGGGTGGGCTCCTTGATGTTTTGTGAGATCGATTTTCTCCACTGCAAGCTCAGCAGCCTTCAAGGCGGCACTCTTCACCTGTTGAGGTTCGCCGATGAATGTAAAAACAGAGCGATTATGATCAGGGTCAAATTCTATATCTAGGAGTCGCACGCCCTCAACGCTCTTGATGGCATCTGAGAGTGCTTCAATGACTTTCTTGTTACGTCCTTCTGAAAAGTTGGGTACACACTCAACTACTTTCACAAGATTCACCGATGCCCGTTCGGGAAGTCAGTACACAAAAGCGTTTGGGAATGCATTATTGTTTCTTCATTTGTGCCCTATATGCAGCAGTGACATTCTTCAGGAGCATGGCGATTGTCATTGGTCCTACGCCTCCCGGGACTGGTGTCACACACAGCGCCTTTTCCTTCACCTTCTCGAAATCAACATCACCAAGTGGTGTCGCTACATCGATGACTACAGCTTCCTCTTTGACCATATCTGCTGTGACAAAGTAGGGGTCCTCCTCTTTAGTTCGTCTGCCAATTGCGCTGACAAGAACATCAGCCTGTATAGTGAGTGATGGTAAGTCCTTGGTTCTTGAGTGACATACTGTGACAGTTGCATTTCGATTGAGCAAGAGCATGATAAGGGGTTTGCCCACGATTGTTGACCGATTAATGATCACTGCATGTTTTCCAGAGAGGTCACTCCATCCAATACGGTCCAACATAGTGACAATTCCATGCGGTGTAGCAGCACTCAAATCCTCTTCACCATAGAAGAGTCGGTAGACATTGGCTGGTGAAAAACCATCAACATCCTTCAGAGGAGATATCGCTCCAATGATTGTCTTCTCATCTATTTGTTTTGGCAATGGTAACTGAACGAGAATGCCATGAACCGAGGTGTCTTCATTAAGCCTCTTTATCAGCTTAAGAAGTTCTTGCTGAGTTGTATTTTCAGGCAGGTCATAATGTTCAGATAGGATTCCAGCCTTGTTTGATGCCTTGTGTTTCATCTTGACATACATCTGCGAACCAGGATCCTCTCCAACAATCACTGTCGCAAGCTTGGGGGGAACTCCATATTGGGAAACTAGCTCTGCTACCTCGGTCTCCACCTCAGTCCTAATCCGATTTGAAAGACGACGACCCTTAATCTCATGGTCTTCACAGATTGGTTTCAATTCATCATCAGACATAAGAATCACCCATCAGAACACCCCACTGATTTTCCCATCTGCATCAATGTCCATTCCATGTGCAGATGGTTCTTCAGGAAGTCCGGGCATCAGATTGATATCACCCATGTAGATGACGATGAAACCAGCCCCGTTGCTCACATCTGCACCAGTGACTTCTACTTCGAAACCTGTCGGTCGTCCTCGTAAGCTCTTTGAATCTGACAGACTAAATTGTGTCTTTGCAATGCAGATTGGGAGATTTCCATATTCTCGTTTCTCGAGAGAACGTATTCTACCGCGTGCTCCTGCTGTGTAGATTATATCCTTCGCACCGTAAATCTTCTGAGCGACTTTCATAATCTTAGTTTCAACCGAGTCTTCTAAGTCGTAGGTATAGCTGATACCTTTCACTGGATTACTTGCGATGGTTTCTAGTACAGATTTCCCAAGATCTTTCCCACCTTCGCTTCCCTTTGCGAAGACCTCTGAAACCTCCATCTTCCACCCCTTTTCTTTGCAATACGTGCGAAGTTGGTTAATCTCCTCCTCTGTATCATCAGGAAAACGATTCAGGGCAACAACAGCAGGAACTCCAAAGCTGCTGATGTTTTCCATATGCTTCTCCAAATTGGGAAAACCCTCCTCAAGATTATCAGATCCGTGGTATTTTAGGGCACGAATTGTGGTAATCACAACACAAGCATCAACATTGAAGTCACCTGCTCTGGTAACTATGTTGAAGAACTTCTCAGCACCCAGATCTGCACCAAATCCAGCCTCAATCACCACATAGTCAAACAAGCGTAATGCAATGTCAGTTGCTATGATTGAACTTGTGCCATGTGCGATGTTTGCAAAGGGTCCAGTATGGATTATGGCAGGAGTCCCCTCGTGAGTTTGAACGATGTTTGGCTTTAGAGCATCCCTCAGAATGACAGCCATGGCACCTTCAGCCTTGACATCTCTGGCAAACATCTCCTTCAGCTGTTCAGACCGAGCAATGAGTATGTTTCCTAATCGATTCTTGAGGTCCATATAGTCCTTTGATAGTCCGAGGATAGCCATGACCTCTGATGCAGAAGTGATGACAAAATGCTCCTCGCGGGGGAATCCATCGAATCGGCCTCCGAGACCTACTATTATCTTCCTCAGAGCACGATCATTCATGTCAAGGTTGCGAGGCCAATAGGTCCTTCGTACATCAATCTCAGGTTGGTGGTCATGATGAATGTAGTTGTCAATCATTGCGGAGAGAAGATTGCCTGCAGCGGAAACAGCTGGAAAATCTCCAGTGAACATCAGATTGACCTGTTCAAAGGGTTCGACTGTTGACTTGCCCCCACCAGCGGCGCCTCCTTTTATGCCAAATACAGGACCCAAGGATGGCTGTCTGATTGCAACTACAGCATTGTGTCCCAACGCATTGAGAGCCATTGAGAGACCTATCGAGTTTGTCGTCTTGCCCTCTCCAGCAGGCGTAGGGTTTGTTGCGGTGACAAGAATCAACTTACCCTTTCTATCTCCCAGTTCCCTTCTGATGTTCAGGTTGATCTTGGCCATGTACTTCCCATACTGCTCTAGATATTTCTCATCAATCCCAGCTTTCTTCGCTACTTCAGATATTGGTATCAAAATCTCTCTCACCAGTACAATAGTCAATCATTCAGGACATTGCCTATTGCCCTGATAAACCAAGCTCTCTGGCAAAGGTGGAGGGTTGCGTTGAGTATCAGACTTAATTGTACAAAAAACCGACGTGCTCAATATGAAGGCACGAGGGGTTATCAGAATCGTTCTGGTGGTGATTCTTCTTTCATCAATTTGCCTGACATTGCCATATGACACCCATGCAGCTAGACCAGTGCAAGTTTGGCCAACGGATGATTGGGCGACCTCATCTCCAGAGGAACAGGGAATGAACTCCACGGCTCTTGCAGAAATCTATGACCATGTGAGAACATCAGATGCCCGAATTCGTAGTATGCTTGTTGTACGACATGGTTTCCTTGTGGCTGAGGAATACTTCTCACCAATTCTATATGATGTGAATAGCACCCATATTCTCTTCTCTGTCACGAAGAGTTTTGTTTCATGTCTGATCGGTATCGCTATTGACCATGGCTTCATAGACAACACAAGTCAATTACTGCTAGACTTCTTTCCGGACCGAACAATAGCAGATCTCAGCGCTTGGAAAGAAGTGATTACACTTGAGGATGTACTACAGATGAGGTCAGGATTCCAGTGGAATGAGGACAATTATATCGAATACAATGATTTCTTCGCGATGATAAACTCTGATGACTGGGCGCAATATGTTCTCGACCGTCCAATGGCTAATGAACCAGGTTCAACATTTTACTACAATAGTGGAAATTCTCATCTCCTCGCGACAATAATCAATGTGACCACAGGCATGACGCCTCTCGCCTTTGCAGACGAGTACCTCTTTGGGCCGCTGGGAATAACATTTAGGGGCTGGTTAACAGATCCCCAAGGAGTAAATTTTGGTGGGTCTAATCTGGCTTTGAAACCTCGAGATATGGCGAAATTTGGACTCTTATTCCTCAATAATGGCACTTGGGATTACCAACAAATTGTATCATCAAATTGGGTTTTCAATTCAAGCCAAGGTCCGTCAACTCCCTATGCTGGTGTCAGTTATGGATATCAATGGTGGATTGATGATTACAATGGATGGTACTCTGCAAGAGGGTATAATGGGCAGTTCATCTATGTCATCCAAGAGCATGATATTGTGGTTGTATTTTCCTCTGACAATGATGATGGTCCATGGGAATACGATTGGCTAGTAGGTGAGGGCATACTTGGGGCAGTGACAAATATCTATCCAGAGAGTAATCCCTCAAACAGTCCCTACTTACTCGTGGGCGCAGTTTCAATGGGCGTTCTGGTTGTAGCAGTCTTGGTGGTCAGAGTCAGAAGATAATCCATTCTCAAAAATGGGTTCTCCAAAAGAACATAAGTCAGGCACGCATTGAAAAGGATGGTTGATTGTAATGGAAAAACTCCCACTCGAAGCATTACCCGATGCACTTCCTGATGCCATTGATGAGGACAAGTATGTCATATGTACTTACTATGTGGGACTCCCACCATTCATGGACGCCAGGGAATTAGCGCATGCTGCGGCTGTTGAACAGAGTACAGGTACTTGGACTCTCGTGCCTGGAGAGACCCCAGAAGTTCGAAGACGGCATGTAGCCAAGGTCGTTGGAGTCTATGAAGTTCCTCAACATGAATATAGTATTCCGAAGGATATTGAGAGAAGACAGTATATCATGCAGGTCGCATATCCCTGGGAGAATTTTGGTCAACAAATCCCGATGCTCCTTAGCACCGTGATTGGGAACATCTCTCTCTATGGGAGAATCAAGTGCCTTGACATGAAGTTTCCAAAAAGCTGGCTTAAGGGATTCAAAGGACCAAAGTTTGGTATGAAGGGCCTCCGAAAGCTCTTGAAGATCAAGAAACGACCTATCCTGAATAACATGGTCAAGCCGTGTGTCTATACCTCCTGTCAGATGGGAGCAGACCTGGCCTACGAAGCCGCGGCTGGCGGTGCTGACATCATCAAGGATGATGAACTACTAGCGAACCCAGACTTCAATACTCTTGAAGACAGGATTCCGAGGTTCATGGAGGCTCTTGATCGTGCTGACTCTG
>JAEORX010000119.1 GCA_016840685.1 Candidatus Thorarchaeota archaeon | reverse complement strand
CTGGTACGGGAAAGACATCCTTGGTGGAGGCGATCATCAGGGTTCTAGTAGAGAGTGGACACTCTGTTGCGACCATCAAGAGCTCGATGCATATTGCAGGACCTGACCAAGGAACAGACACATGGCGACACATGCAGGCTGGTGCATCATTGACAGTCTTCCTTGGACCTAACAGAAGATCTCCAAGGTTCAAAGAAAGAATTAGCCCTGAGGAGTTGGCAAATCTTGCTGAGTTTGATTTCTTAATTGTGGAAGGTATGAAATCAGTAAACATTCCAAAGTTCTGGTGCGTTGGAGATCGTGATATAGAACTTAATGATATTCCTCTAAACACCCGAGCAATAGTAAGCTGGTCGAAGAGGGAGAAGGATTCTGTTGGTGAACTCTGTATCATAAGCGCAAGTGAGGTTATGAGACTGACTGACATTATCAAAAAGGAAGCGGCAGACATCTCAGAGATTGACTAGAGGGTGCGGCTCAGATACCCCTTAGGTCGATCATATGTCCATAATCTCACATTGGAGGTTCATCACTGCCGCCTGCAGTCCTTGGAGATTTATCGTTTTAGCATTGTCTATCTATTGACCGCGTCGTATCACAATACTCATTTCGAGTATGGTCGAAGATGTCACAATGAGAACTTTGCAGGTCCATAATTTCAACCTGACTGACACATTAGAGTGTGGGCAAACATTCTGCTGGGTCAAAGAGGGTAAGGGATACATCAATGCTGACATTGGTCAGGTAGTCTATGTGGAACAGAGTGGCGACAGTTTACATTATGAAGCATCAAACGGTCAGGCGGACCTCTTGAGGTTACTCAGACTTGAGGACCCGATACAGCAGATTCAGCGAGAGATTTCAAGGGATGGAATCATGAAGACGAGTATAGACTTCGCACCAGGTCTTCGTATCGTGAATGACCCCTTTTTCCCCTGTCTTGTGTCATTCCTTTGTTCTGTGTGGAAGAATGTCCCAGCAATACGTGGAATGACCGAGGCTATTAGGAGAAAGTATGGTCCATCCTACGAGTTCAGGGGCAAGGTCTACCGAGGAATGCCCACTCCTGAAGTCTTGTCCAGAGCGTCTGTGAGTGACTTAAAGAGGCTTGGACTGGCGTGGCGAGCTGAGTTCATCCAGAAGTCAGCAAGGATGCTAGTGAATGGCGAGATATCAGAACATGATTTGAGGGCAATGGAGTATAATGAGGCTCACAAACAACTGAAGAAGCTCCATGGAGTCGGTGACAAGGTTGCTGATTGTGTCTGTCTGTTCTCCCTCGGACACCTCGAGGCATTTCCCATCGATGTCTGGATTGAGCGGGTGATAAGCGAGCACTATGGAGTGTTCACAAACTCAGGAAGGTCGTATCTGAAGAAATCCGAAGCTGCAAGGAGGTACTTCGGAAGATATGCGGGATATGCACAACAGTATCTGTATCATTTTACGAGATGTACAGTCTAAAAGTTCTGTTTCTTATCGCGCTTTCTTGCATACCATGAGTGGTCTTGTATATTCTTTGTAATTTCCCAAGCTCGGGTCTGGTAGAAGGCAAGTGGATTTAGAATATATTCACATAAGGGGTCGGATGCTGTTCCAAGGTAAACGGGACATAGGTTGTTCACTTGCATCTTTTTACATCCAGGAGGAGTATAGCCCTCATCCTCCACACCCATGGACCTCTTTGATGCGATATGTCGAACCTGGTACTCGATGAGACTTATGTTCTTATCTGGAGAACTGCTGAACACCTTCTCTACCTCATTCGCCTCCATTCCAATCTTGAGAAGAAATGCTGCAAGCGCAAACCTCGCATCGTGAGAGAGGTTCACATCACCTCTGATTGAATCATCATACATCTTTTGAATACAGGGCGGAAAGGCAGATACAACGGTTTCGGTCATCTTCACTGGTTCTGCCTGTCGTATTCTACCCTTTGTTTCAGCCTCGATGCGTTGGACAGTCTCAATGAGTCTTCGGGACATTTTAGGGATGTCAAATCTGCCCCCCATGATGAGTTGCTTGAATTTGCCTGAAATAAGCCGGTCTAGCTCAGACCTCCTAATTGGAATCCACCCCTTGTCCAAGTACCGATTGATAAGACTCCATTCCTCACTGTGAAAACCCGGAGCGACCTCGAGATAGTTCTCAAAACGGATTTTCATCTCGAATGTTCTTAGTAGCAATGGAAGTTTGGACCGTTCATTGATGTCCCCCATCGACTCAATGCTCCAGTTGAAGGAGGACTTGCATAGTTCGATCACAAGGTCGCTATTCTCCGTGCCCAGCTGTCTGTTGGCTTCCTTTGACTCTGCTTCAGCCTGCAACGCACGGAGACGAGGAAGACCAAGCTCCTCTACAATCAATCGCGCAGTCGGATATATCAGGACATCCTTCTCGTTCTCCATTGTGGGGTATCTAATCTGAGACTGAGTGAGTGCAGCATAGACCCGCTTTTCAGCCTCCTCCACGATGTAGTGATTCTCCTGTTCCTCAAGCAGCTCAACAAGAACTCCTAAGTCTCGAGCCATCTTTTGGGATGTCTTTCTGGCTTCAGCTGAGAAGGGGTATTTTATTTGCTGCAGTCGTCCAGACATCTTTCAATCTCCATTCACGGGTCATCTTATGTAAGTTGGTCTGTAATCATCGAAATCCTTGTCATAGAACTTTTTGCCACATGTAACACATTTGAACATCTGGATCCCTCGAGGTCGGGACCATGAATCTAGTATCCGGACTACACGATTACCGTTACACCGAGGACATGTGAGCTGCGATCGTTCATATGCCCAGGGAGATGATTTTCGATTAGACGACATGGTCTTCGACACTCTGGTTCGAGGGATAGTATGCCTGCTTACCTCTTTAGTCCTACTACAACTGCACGGATGTCATCTAAGATGAGTGCATGGCAGTCTACGAACCCAGAGGACTCCAGGATACTTACAATATCGTCAGCAGAGTGTTTGCACATATGTGGGTATCGCTTTCTTGCGCCGTCCTCGCTCATTCCCTGTTCAATCATTTTCTGGACAAACCTCTCCTCATTACCTGACACATAGTCATAGACAACATAGATTCCCCCCAATTTAATCAGCCTGAAGACATCAGACACAAAGTCTCTAGGATTGGCAACCTCGTGGAGCATGAATCCAGAGAATGCAAGGTCGATGCTAATGGAAGCCACCTGGACCTTTCCAGTGTCTAAGTTCACCTGTTGTATGATAATGGAGTCAAGATTGGTTTTTTCTCTGAGGTTGGTCTCTGCCAGAGAAAGCATCTGCTCACTCTCATCAATCGCTATCGCAGTGTGGGCCTTGAGGCGTTTTGCCACATCAACCAGCAGGAGTCCAGGTCCGCATCCAAAGTCAGCCACTACAGGTCTCGGTTCTATACCTGTAAGGCTACGAAACGCATTCCAGAAATTCTCGTCATATCTCATGCTATATGTCCTAGCCATGCGCTGGACACGTTCATTATCAGTCCAGTCAGCTTTCCCAAGATGATGCGCCATGTTCACTTCTTCCAAGAATAAAGTCAGATCGTAGTATGAGGTTAATGAACTCGTTCACGCTCTGTCGTTGAATCTCAGTGTCACTGTACAACTTTTTCAGTTCGCTCTTCCGACTTTCTAAGGATGGGTTAGTGGCTTCATTAATCATCTTATACGCCGCATTAGGTCTCTCGACCCACCGACACAACTCCTGCCCCTCAGTGCTAAGAAAGAGCACGACTGGAGTCTTTCTCTTCCCATTGACCTTATACTGCTGGTGAAACTTAGCATGAGAATCACTGTCAAGGATACGGAGATGGAGTTTAGTTGAGATATCAGACATCTTTGCGAGAATGGGTACATTGCCTGCAGTGTCACTGCAACGGTCATTTCCGATGACAAGTATACGAATTTCATTCTGAAGGCTGCGTAGATGCTCTAGGTCATTTTCGGTAATCTGTAGGTCATTATACCTAGCCTTCATCAGCTCCACATTCTCACGAGCACCCTTCAGAAACTTCGTATAGTCTAATGCATTATTCCACTCTGTATCTTCACTCATCAGTACCATCTCACAGACACGAAAGAACGAGTTGGCGTGAACCAACAGTTACGATTAGAGGACGAGCAATAAAAGCATTGCTTGAACTGCAGTTTTAGGAGGGGCATTGAATTAGTTTCGGTCATCTGTTGCGCTTTTATTTAAGCTAAGAGCAATAGTCACTCATGACCGAAGACATGATGGCATATTGCGGGCTTGACTGTGCAAACTGTCCTGCTCACCTTGCATGGAAACAGGATGATGATGAACTCAGGGCAAAGCAGGCAGCTGAGTGGGCGAGCCCAGGCTTTCCTCTTACAGCCAAAGACATCAACTGTGTAGGCTGCAAGGTTGATGCTGTTCCCAAGTTCAAATTCTGTAGTGACTGCGGGGTCAGAGCATATGCGAGCAGTCGTGGCGTGATGACCTGTGCCCATTGTGAAGATTATGGATGTGACACCCTAGAGGGATGGCTTCAACAGGCGGGAGTAGAGCTCAGAGAGAAGCTAGAGAAGATGCGATCCGCCCTCTAGAAATCTGTGTGGAGCTTATCTATACTAGTGAGTGACTAATCATTGGAGCTTTTACAATGAAGAGAGGCGGTGTTGCAGAACTCAAGCTACATCCAGGGAAGGCACCCCATTGGTTAGTGAAACGAATGATACCAATGGCTAGCACCCTCTGCGAGTTCATTGTGGATGAGTTTGGGACTGCTGAACTCCTCCAGCGTTTAGCTGATCCCGTCTGGTTCCAAGCACTGTCCAACGTGCTGGGATACGACTGGGACAGTTCCGGCTCTACAACAGTCACCTGTGGCGTACTGAAGACTGCACTTGACTTTGAGTCACATGGCATGATTGGAGTTGGAGGTAAAGGGATGGCCTCTCGGAAGGTTCCCACTCAGCTTCGAGCCTTGGAAGACTATGGTCTTGATGGTGCAGGACTGGTCGAGATTAGCAGGGCAGTAGCAAAGGTTGACAGTGCTGGTGTTCAGGACGGTTATAATCTCTATCACCATGTGTTCTTTGTGGATGCTGATGAGAACTGGACCGTGGTTCAACAAGGCATGGACTATGAAAGTAATGATGCCAGACGCTACCATTGGTCGTCCTTTGCCACTGATAGCTTCATCGATGAGCCACATACAGGACTCATCTCAGGAAGGATACGAGATGCAGCTCTCGACCTGACCTCGAAGAATTCCGCCCCATGCAGAAGTGTGTCTTTGGACATCATCAAGGAAGATCCAAGTCGAGTGAGGAGATATTTTGAGGATGTCCGGGCATATGGACAGACCACGCTCATTCCATGGCTCGAGGAAGATGGTAAACAACGGGATTTGCCTTCATACAAAGTAATGCCTACAAGGATGGACTGGGAAGCGGTTCGTCGGGCTTACGAGACCCAGCCTGAGGACTATGAGGGTCTCTTGTTCATGAATGGAATTGGTCCAGCCACCATTAGAGGACTATCGCTCATTTCAGAGATGATATTCGGTACACCGGCCTCATGGGCAGACCCTGTAAGAATGTGCTTTGCATTTGGTGGGAAGGATGGGGTGCCTTTCCCGGTCCCCAGAAGGGACTATGACCAAGCTATTGAGTTCATGGAACAAGCGCTGAGTGA
This sequence comes from Candidatus Thorarchaeota archaeon, assembly GCA_016840685.1. Classification (GTDB taxonomy): domain Archaea; phylum Asgardarchaeota; class Thorarchaeia; order Thorarchaeales; family Thorarchaeaceae; genus SMTZ1-45. The sequence goes on along the minus strand of JAEORX010000119.1, from coordinate 3,238 downwards.
TTCTAAAGTTGGAAGACAGGACAAGGTATTGGGCTTGAAACGACTCCGAAACTTTGCACCACCCATCCTATTGCAGACTAGGTAGATTTGAAAATACCTTCAACTTATTCTTCTCATTAACACCTCCAACTCCTTCACCTCAGCCATCAGTCGTCGTTGTACGCTCATCAGGTGGAAGCGATGACGGAAAAGGTGGGAAGAGCACGATGATGTGAAACAAGAGGACATATTATGAGTAATAACCCCAAGTATCCCTCTATGCAGAGGATGCTCAAACAACTCAACAAACCGATTGCCAATGTAGGCCAGTATATGAGCATCAACGCCATCTGCATGATGCTACTTCTGCCATTACTGTTTCAGATAGAAAAAATCGCATCATTGAATCCAAGCGGATATGCACCCGCGCCATTGATCTTTGGTGTAGTAGTTCTTGTGATCATTGTGGTAATTGTTGAGGGAATCATTGCGGTTGTGATATTTTCAGGAATAGGTTGGATGATGAATGTTCCAGGGTTCTTTGCGATAGGAGTTATACGCGGAATAGAAGGAGCAGAAGAGAAGTATCGAAATGTGCACATTGGGTTCTATAGTAGAATGCAGACGAATGTTCTTTTCTCATGTCTTGTACTCATTGCGTACGCATGCATCGGGTTTATGGGATTGATTGCTTTGATTTCATTTTCTACCTTCATTGGGATCATGATTGCGTTTGCTATCGTAGCATTGTTTGCTCATATCCTGATATCCTTCATCGCCAAACAAAAGAGGAACAAGTGGGAGGCACTATCTGACACTCAGATCCAAAATGATGCTGAAAGAAAACGTCAGAGATTTCCGATGATGTCATCAGTTCCATCTGTCGATGAGATGGAGGAGATTCTACGAGAAGCTAAACTTGGTGATGCCTTGCAGCAATCTCATGCCAGTCTCATCGATGGAGTGGTTAAACAGGAATATCTGAGGAATCTGATTTGGATGATAGTCGTAGTTATCTGCTTGATGTTGTTCTTCATTTAATCATAATACAATAGCGAACGCTGGAATGATGATACCGAAGGAGTCAAGTTCGGCATTGCGTGCACACGTTGTATGTTTGAAGTGGAGCCCTACAATGATGATGTGACACTCATCAAGACTGCAACTGCAATGGAAGATGGAAACCCGATAATGTGGGCTATTGCATATCATATTGGAAACATTCTGATTGATGCTGGTTGTCCGAATGCTCTTGATGACTTGGAGAAATATGCAGCCAAAGCTGATGTGAAAGCGGTCTATGTCACGCATCCACACGAGGACCACTATGGTGGCTGTTCTGTATTCGCACCTCGTTCAACGATATATGCATGTGAACCGGACATCAATATTCTCAAAAATCCCCCTACGTTACCAGAGTTCTTTCAATTTGTTTGGGGACAACCGACTCCACTTGTTGATGTTGAGAAATTACCCTCAGAGTTCTCTGTTGGAAACTTCGAGTTTGAAGTTATTCCTCTTCCCGGGCATTGGCAGCATATGGTTGGATTTTATGAACCCAATCAAAAATGGTTGTTCTCAGCAGATGCAGTCCCACTTCCGACTCGTAAATTCATTGCCATGCCAGAGGAAAATATCCCTCTCATGGTCAACACCATGCAGAAACTGGTTGAGATGGATATCGAGATCCTCTTTGATGCTCACAAAGGACCTGTGACATCTCCGAGGCAACACATTCAAGCCAGAATTGACTACATCTTGGGACTTCAAGAGAGAGCACTGGAACTCCATGATGAAGGATTGTCTATTCCAAAGATTCAGGAAGCTCTTGGACTGGAGGGGCCTTGGTATATCGGACTCACAGAGTATCGATTCCGAATTGACCATTTCATCAGGTCCCTGCTGTTTGACAAAGCTGAAAAGTGATTGATTATAACACTACATGTAATGGTCGCTCTATTAGTCATCATTGGAACTGTGATCTTCCTCGCACTCACAATCCCATTCATCCCCACATTAGCAATGGACATGATGGGCATGATGTTGCTTGACAGACCAAATGATATAGAGGGGTGGTACTTCTACGGAAGACTGCTAGAATGGAAGGGATACGATATTGCAGCTGCAGCGGCTTACCGTTCAGCGGTCAATCTGGACCCATTTCATAAAGAGGCGTGGAAGAGGATTGGTAACATTCTCACAAGACTAGGAGACTTTGAGGGGGCTGATGAAGCCTATAGCTTCTCAATCTAGCTCATCCTTTCCGTCGTTCCTTCTTTCGTCTTAGCTCGTGGCGGTCTGAGAACCGTCTCTGTGACTTCTCCTGCTCACGTTGTTCTTTGATTGCTTTTTTCTGTCTGCTGCAATTGATTCTAGCAGCTCGCCCGAGGACAGTGACTCTCTCAGCTTCAGCTTCGTTTCCAAACTTCTTGTACAGTTTTCGAGCCTTCTCCCAAGGTTCAACAGCTGAGCAGAAATCGTCCATTCGTGCATGTGCTGTAGCAAGAGCGTCATACATGTCAGGATCGTTCTTCACATAGGAGGTGTAACTCTCAAATGCCGCCGCTGCTTCTGCCCAATCCTCAAGCTCCATGAGGACCAGACCAAGGTTTCGAAAAGCAGTGGGATAGTCCTTCTTTCGAATGATAGCCCTTCTAAGATGTTTTACTGCGTCCTGGAGTTTGCCATCTTTATACGCAACCATCCCCATTGTGTTCTCCACAGAAGCGTTCTCCGGGTCTAGTTCCGAGGCTTTCTTGAGTGCCTTCATAGCTGAGTTTAGTTTCCCAGCCCTCAGATGAACATCACCTCGTATCAGCCATGCCTCTGCATTCTCTGGCTCAATCTTTGTGGCAGTTTCTGCAGACTTGATTGCCTCCTTGTACCTCTTGAGCATCCCAAATGCTATCGCTCTACGGACATATGCAGGAACAAGATCATCTTTCAAATCGAGAGCATGGTCGTAGCTATTGATTGCGGGCTGAAAATGTCCGAGCTCAAGTTCTATGTCCCCTATTCGTACCCAAACGCCCCATTCGTTCTGAGCGAGCTCACTGATTCGTTTCACACACACTAATTCCTCTTCAGTACGACCTAATGCATGGAGCGCTGAAGCCTTGTCATGAAGAATCTGAACATCATCTGGTATAAGTTTCAGAGCACTTTCAAAGTACTGGAGTGCATCAGTGGCCTTCTCTGGTCCCATAGCAAGTAAGACACGACCACGGTTTGTATGTGCAGGAGCCAGGTCTGGGTCTAG
>JAEORX010000118.1 GCA_016840685.1 Candidatus Thorarchaeota archaeon | reverse complement strand
ACTCGCTTAGAGTAGAACAGGATCCGGTGTACGTTGCTTACACTAACCTCTATGCAGAACCTGATAGCGGCGGAGGAGTCTTCGCCTTGATTCTAATCGTAGGTGCGGTTGGAGTCGTCTGGGTAATGGTTCGACGACGACGGTGATATGCTCAAAAACTCCCTGGGTTCTTCTTTTTAGAACTCCAGGGACTCTAACTCTTTTCAAACATCGGGCAATTTAAGAGAAGCATCGAAGAGAAAGGTCGTAGAGGACCCGATATTGTTGTATGAGAAACTCTGTAGATTTAGTGAACGAATCGCAGGGCGAACGAGCCGGAAGTTCGATGATAAAGACCTGCAAAGAGCAGTTAAGTTCCTAGCTCCTCTAATGGACATAACTGTTAGAGGAGTTAAAGCAGCAGCTAACCTTCTATCGGTACTTGTTCTTCTCCTCTTAGTCTTCTTACTTACATTTCTGGAACTTAGTTTACTCATAGTCGCATCCCTAGCAGGAATGGCTGCTGTTGTAACCTACTATATAGTTGTTTCATACCCAGTTTCAATGATGAACAGTTACAAACTAGGTCTCTCTGAAGAAGCTGATTTGGTATTTGAACAGTTCATCCTCGTGTTTCAATCAGGTGGTACCATCTTTGACGCCATTGAGATGGTCGCCCAGTCTGACCACCCCTATCTCTCAAAGGCCTTCATGCAAATCATTGAGAGTATCAACGAGGGGATTCCACCAGAAACTTGTTTGATGGAGTTTGCCAAAGACCAACCGTCTGATGACCTGCGACGATACTTCGCCGCAATTATTTCCTCTCTGGAGAGGAAGACAGAGTTGATTGATTCTCTCTCAGGGGAGTCCTTTGAGGCTGACTTGGCTCTTCGTCAGAAGAATCTTGAGCTAGAGAGTAGACTTCTGATTGTTGCAGCATTAGTCACCTATTTGCCCATCATGGTCACCCTAGCAGTTTCTCTTGCAGGATATGCAACCAATGTATTGATCCTACTGGTAGCACCGGTATTCATAGTGTTGAATGCTTTGCTCAAGAGTAGGTTCTCAAGGCAGTTCTCTGCTTATTTTGACCGTCCTCGAGGATCATCCATTGTGGCCCCTTCACAACAGGAAATAATTGCCGAATATGACGCGTTTCTCAATTTCCTCATCCTCCTTGGAGAGCGGCTCAGAATGGGTGACAATCTAGAGGTTGCACTCACCTCCATCAGAGATGACCTAGATTTCGAGATTCAAAGACTGGTGGATATCATTCTGGAGGCAATTTACAGAGATTATGTGAGCATTGGCGAGGCAATGGAACAGGCGTCAAACGCGGCTCTAGGACAACGTGTAGCCCAGATGCTAAATATGATTGCCATAATGTGTGAAACCTCCGCGCAAGCTGCAGGAGACCGATTGTCACGAATTGCCACCAGGCTTGTAAAGCGGTCTGCTGTAGCAAAAGAACGGGATTCAATCATCGCCGCCCAGCGGATGAAGGTGTACTTGCTGACAATCACAAGCGCAGCTGTGCTTGGAATGCTTGCTTCTCTCTCGCCATTCCTATTCATTGGTTCACTCTTATCACAGGGACCAATCTGGACTCCTGGAAGCATAACAACATTTGATATTCTGCCTTTACTTGTTACCTTGGGTATCACGACTCTCTCCACTGGATATCAAAATACACGCATGGTAGGTGGTTCTCGTCCAATAGTGATAGGTCTAGTTTGCGGTTTTCTGTTCTGGATTTCCTTTGCTCTATCATCAACACTAATGGGTCTTGGATGATGTAAGAATCATTTATTTGCCCAGATGCTCAATGCTGATGTAGTTAGGATGAGGTGTAAATATGCTTCAAATCCCATTTTTAGACTGGACTTTGGCTGACATTATGCTGTTCTTCCAGGATGACTGGATACTTGCCTGGACACTAATACTCTCGGGAGGTCTCTTGGCTATCTGGCTCTTGGAGAACATCACTGACCCAATTCCCCTATTGGGTACCATCTTTGATGGTCTTGTCGCCATTGGAACCTATATCGGCTTCTTTGTTGGAATCCTTGACATATTCGTTGGATATGTTGTGTGGACAGTACAACCTGACGCAGTTATTGTCGCAGGAGTGCTTGTCCTAATGGGATTCTCACTAGTGATGAGAATACTGTCAAAATTCCCACTGGCGCTTGTCTTCGCCTTGGCTGTGGCTGTATTTGGAACTGCGGTCATCTACGGATTTCTCCTTCCATTAACCACAGTACCAGTGATTCAGGATGCTGCACTCTGGTTGACATCTGGTAAAGGTCTCTTGGTAATCGGTTTCATCATATTCTGTGTCGCTTATGTGATTGGTGGACTGATAATCAAACTCATCCAATTGATAGGAAAGATCTTCGCGTCAACACCAGTGAGTGTACTCGTTGGACTTGCAGCAATCGCGGTGGGCGTGATAGTCATCCTCAATCCAGCACTACTTGGACTAGTAGCTTGGCCTTGAGCTTAGAGGGGTGCTTCACCCCTCATCTCTTCTTTTCTTTCTCATCTTGGCTTTCGTATCTCTCTGAAGTACAAGAATTTGAGGTTTCTATCTGAATAAAACTGGGCAGCAGAATCTATTGCCTTCTTAGCCTCTTTAATTCCATCATACCATTCCGAGACATAGAATTTCTTGTTGGGATTGGGCTGTGCATCTGATAATGCAAAGCCTTCAGGTAGTTCGAATTCATCAGGCACAAGTAAAGCAACTCGGAACTGTGAAAGACCCGCTTTAGATTCCAACCAGAGTTCGCAGTAAGTCATTGCCAATCTATTGAGCGTTGAGATTGATATCGATTAAGGTTTGCCTATATACATTCGGCGACAATGACTTTGCCCAAAGAATTCAAATAGATGAAGGTATGCATATCATTTAGGTCTTCGTAGCCCTAAATACAATCTATGAGGATTCAAGCTGTCATGTGAAGACAGTTTGACGGAGAGTACGGCTGTGTCAATAAGGATAGAAGAAACACTTCTGATGAAGGAAAAAGCCGAGATAGAGGATACGCCCGAGAGTAAGCGGACTGAAGCTGAAAAGAAGCGCCTTAAGGAGATCAATGAGCTACTCAAGAAGAAAATAATCAGCGTCACAATGAGCCAGTCCTTGGTGAATCGGATTGACGATCTTGTACAGGAGAGAGTTGGGAGGTCTCGAGCACAGCTTATAGAAGATGCAGTAAGGTGGTTTCTTGATTTTACTGTTCATAAGTGGAATGAGCGAGGTCTCTATGTAAATTCCTTTAGAGCAGTCTTTGAATCCGAAACAATGTCTTCTCTATTCTTTTCGAAATTCACGCCTACTGACCAATACGAGCTTGGTGAAACTGCAGGTAGCCAATCGCCAATTGCTGATGTGGTTCGACTGTTTCACGGGGGAAATCCTACAGATGTTGAAAGTAGGCTCCTAGTATTGGGACTCCTTCAAGATAATGGCTGGGGATCAATTTCTCTCAATGATGGACTAATTGTTCTTGCTAGTCCGTTCTATCCTTCTCCTTTCATAAGAGGCTATCTTGAGTCTCTACTCGATGTAAAACTTGAGGTTGTTGAAACCACATCGAAGGAGAATGTAGCTTTTCGAATCAAATGACACTCTTAAAGACATTGAACTGATACTTAGTTCAGGTTGTTTTTAGCATCTGTAAGCTGCAAAAGACAGTTTCTAATTTTTTCCAGTTTAATGATCCTAGCTAGAAGGGATCTCTGCTTACCATTCCTGTCCTATCTCAAGTATCTCGAACTCGCTCTCATAGAGACCTGGAATGTTCTCAATTGTCGCTCTGATGTTGTCTTGCTTCGACTTGATATTGTCAGCTGAGAAATAGACTTCATAGATACAACGATTCTGTTCAAAGCAGAATCCTGTTGTAAAGAGGACCTTGAGATCATGTTGTTTGAAGAGTTGAGTCATTGTTTGCATCAATGCAGGGTTTACCTTCTCAACCTCAAGCCTGACTCTTGCCCCGCCCTCTTTCATCATGGGGATAAGACGAATTTCCCCTGACCTCTCGAAGTAGATCACCATTGCTGCCTTCATGTCCTTCAACTCTGGATTGTTGAAGAATCCATCTGGAAGGCGAATCTCCTTCTTCTTGTGAACGTCAGCAATCATTCCCTTAGTAATTCCGGCCAAGCGAATCGCCTCTTAGCTGTAGTAATGGTGGAAGCTCATTGAAGTATTTGTATCTTCGTATGGTGTTACTAAAGAGCAATCTCGTAAAAGCGTGCGTGTCTTTGGGGCTTAATTACCAAAAAACCAATCAGAAACCCATAAATTGTGGAACGCCCCGAAACCCTGGCATATATTGGAGGTAATCCTAGAAATGGCAAAAGAAGGTGGAATATATGTCTGTGACATATGTCAACAGGTTGTGGAAGTTAAGAAGTCTGGTGTTGGCACCCTTGTGTGCTGCAACCAGCCAATGAGACTCTTCGAGGATGATTAGCGTCTGTTCTATAAGCTAGAGTAAATAGTAGCTAAATATTATACACTTGACAATGTTTATATCTCCTCTAGCGGGGCCATGGCATCGCTTCTTGGGGTCATGACTGATGACAGAGCTACCTAGTACAGTGATTCGAACAAGGGGTCTCCTCAATCTTCGATCATTCTCAGTCAATGAGGTGTTCGAATACGACGACAAGTATACAATGTATCCATCAAGATCTGAGCAAGGCAAGATGAGAAAGTATGTGGTCTGGATACTCAAAGATCCCAAAGTCATAGGAGTGGCTTATGTCAAAGACCTAGCTCGTGAGATGGAAGAAACTGATTCTCAACGTGGAATGCTCGTTGGTGGGCTTCGATTTACTCCTGCCGCAAGGAAGATGGCCGTAATGTCTAAGGTTGAGCTTGTTGATGGTGGGTATGCGTCTTTTGACCTGTTCAATCATGAGCTGGTACCAACTCATTCCGTTGCATCAAATGAAGAAATCCAGCTTGTCCTTCAACATTATGGCATTGAGAAAAATCAGCTCCCTCGTATCTTCAGGGATGATCCTGCTGTAAAGGTCCTTGGTGCACGACCGGGTCAGGTTATTCGTATTGAACGTGAGAGCCCTACAGCTGGAAAAACTTACTACTATAGACTCGTGGTTGATGCTAGCTAGACGTATCAATATTGTATTATTAGACAATGTTTATATCAAAGGCTTCGAATCGGCTCAGTATCACGGGTGTCTTCTACATTGTCAGGGTCATTTGAAATACCAGCTATCATCATTAAGACTCGTTCCTTACTTGCATTGCGTGGTTTCACAGTCACCGAGCTCTTGGAATATGAGGATAGGTATGTTATGCATCCAACAAGAGAATCTGCGAAAGGTCTACTGAAGTATGTTGTATGGATCTTGAAGGAAGAAAAGGTGGTTGGAGTGGCTATTGTACGAGAGCTTGTGAAAGAGATGGAGGAAACCGAATCCCAGAGAGGGATGTTGGTGGGAGGAGCACGTTTCACACCTGCCTCTAGTAAGTATGCTAAAGCTTCTAGAATTGAGCTCGTCGAAGGACACTATTCATCCTTTGATTTGTTTGGCCATGAGCTAGTCCCAACGCAAGTCATTGCAGAAGAAGCTGAAATCAAACTTGTACTCGAACACTATGGTATAAACAAGACACATCTCCCTCGAATACAGAGTAGAGACCCTGCAGCACGAGTGCTGGGTGCTAGACCCGGTCAGGTTATTCGTGTAGAACGTTCAAGTCCAACAGCTGGTGTGGCTTTTTATTATCGACTAGTTGTAGATTCCTAGATTGAAATAAGTCCCAGTTGAATGGCAAAGAGGAATATCACAACACAGGAAATCAAGGGAAGCGTGACATTGTCTGTTCCTTTTGGACTGAATAACTCCACAATTGCTGCTGTTGTTGCACCAATGAAGGCCAAGATTATCATATCAAACCAGAGAATGATGCCTCCAACCATAAATATTGGAGTAGCCATGGTAAAAATGCCAAACCACCAGAATGCCAAGAGCGCCCCAAGGAATCCAAAAACGAAGAGCGCAAGGGTTCCTGGAATACTTCTTTTAGAACCAAATATTACTCTGGTTGAGCTTTGTCCATATTTTATTCCAATTGGGGCACTCATTCCATCACCAAACATCATTATGTGAATGGAGGCTGCAGCTACGAAATAAAGCTCATGAAGACCTGTGAATGTGAAGACTGCTGTAAGAATGGTGATGGAAACAGCATACCAGAAAGGTCCTCTTACACTATTATGTTCAAGATCTTCCGGGCGTGCCATTGCTGCAAAAAAGCCACTGAACCTTTCCGTGTTTGCCAAGGCCAACATGACGACGAATGTCAGTGCTACAAGTGTTGCAACCCATGGATGGGGGAAAAAGGGCAATGTCCAAATAGCTGCACCAGCAAATAGGTGAACTATTCTTCTTGTTACCTCTGAACCCAAGTTTCGTTTCTTCCTAGCAATATCAGCAATAATGAGGATTATCATCGCATAAAATAAAGCCACGAAATAGAAAACTATGTCATCAAGGACAATAGAAAATTCCACCTGCATAGCTGCACCACTCTTTGCTAGTCCATCCACACTAGTGAATATATCTATCGGCTGTATGTAGGCTACTTTTCAGCAGGTTTGGAGCTCACTCCGGTTGCCTCTTCTAGGAATCTGATGGCATCCTCGACATCTTTCTTTATCACTATGTCTTCCGAACCCCGCGCTGACAACCATACTCTGATTCCTTTTGAGGTACCATAGGGTTTTGGGAGTGATTTGATATACACATTTGGTACCTTCCTCATGACCAAGTCTATTGCAGGTGCAAACACAGATTCATCCTTCAGCTCAAACTCGACAATCTGTTCATAGAATTTCTGTACGACCTTCTCCTTTATCCAAGGGACCACTGAGTCCTCGAATATGAATTTCAACTCAGCTGGAACACCCGGGAGACAGAATATTGTTGTAGAACCATCATGAATTCTCACTCCTGGAGCCCCTCCCACACGGTTGTCGAGTGGTTGTGCTCCCTCTGGTAATTGACCCATTTTTCTTCTTGCTTCTGTTAGGTCTGGGGCTGTGACAATTCCCTTTTCGTAGAGGGTTTCGTATTGGCGCTTGATTATCTCAACAGCATTTGTGTCCTCAACTATTCCTCTATTAAGGGCCACTGCTATAGCTTTCAATGTCATATCATCATGTGTTGGACCAAGACCCCCAGACGTAATGATGATATCACAGGTTTCTCGTACAAACTGCAGTGCCTTTCCTATCTCCTCTATCTCATCTCGTACTGACACAAGTCTTCGGATATCTACACCCAAAGCAACTAACCTAATCTCCATCCAATGACAGTTGGTTTCCAAGACAATACCATCAAGGAGTTCGTTTCCAATCGCTAGGAATCCTGCTTTCATAGAATCATGTTTGGTGACCATCATCTATACATCCTTGTTACTTGGTAACATTTCACTGTCGAGATAATTTGAGAGCTCTCGTAGCGTGTTCAATCGTTTTGTTGCGAGATCAATTCCTCTGGGAGTCACCATACACTGGGATATTTCTGAAGCAAGCGGAATAAAATCACGAAGGCTTTTAGCTATCTCATCTAAACTTCTACCTGGAAATAATCGAATCCCGTTTAGCACATGCTGGACGAATCCTATCATCCCAAGTTTGAGTATCTTATCAGCTTCCCAGAGAATCTGCGCTTCTATTGGTTTGAGAGGTTCTTTGATTGTCAAACCAACGTGTTTTTCGATGACCTCTGCAACTCTATTGATTGTGGTACGGTCTACTTTCTCAGATGTAAGAATCTCCTTTGCCATTTCTGCACTAGCTATTCCATGCCGCTCTGCCGAAATTCCTCCAACACCTGGTTTGGCAAGATCATGAAGCCATGCTGCAAGAATGACAACATCAAGATCTGCTGCAGTACCTATAGCAATCTCTTTGGCAAGCGCAACCACCCCATCAATATGGTCCAATCTGTAGTTATACAGCGGAAGTCCCTGCTTTTCAGAAGCCTTCTTCCATTCCTTAATTGCAGCTTTTCTAGTCGAGTTCTCTACAATTATCCTCAGTCTTTTCTCGATGTTCTCATTCATGTATGGTCAACAGAAACTCACGTAGCTGAGATGCTTATGAATTGTATCCAACACACCAAGACTCATTACGTCTTCAAAATACTCCGTATGTAGTCAGCAGCTAGATTATCATCGGTAACGAACTTAATGAAGGACTTCTCTCTTGCTTCTTCTATACATGTCAAGAGGTTCTCTAGACTCTTACACCAAATCAAATGCCCTCTTTTTTCCATCTCACGAATCAACTGAGCTTGATGACCCTCCATCAAGGTTGTATTTTCAACAACTACGAGTTTTAGACCGCGAGTCACACACTCCATGGTGGTTCCAGCTCCTCCAGTGCTCACAATCAAAGATGCTTTCCTATAAGGGACATCTAGATTTTTTAGAAATCTAAAGTACTTGAAGTGTTTTGGAACATATACTCCTCGACCAATCTGTCCAATCACATGTTCCTTCAATTCTCCACGCTGGACCAGTTCATCCATCTTCTGGATTAGAGGGTCATAATTAGCTGTTCCTACAGTGACGAAAATCATAGTAACTGACCTCCGTACACTACGCCTGGCACCTTCTCAGCGAGTTTTTTCCATTGAACCATGAATAGACTGACTCTTCCGAGAAGCAGACGACCTGTCGTTGAAAGCGAATCAACACGTGACATACTCTCTATGAATACAGTTGGAATGCCCAGTGCTCGAGCAGAATAAAAAATTGGTACGGTCATTCCTGTGCCACAGCTAATTATCATGTCAGGTCGATATATGACCAGATAGACAAATGAAAGGAAGAGGGTAAGAACCGTACGGATTACTGACATCAGTCGGGAGTCTTGAGGCAGTAATCTGGGTGTAAAAAC
>JAEORX010000117.1 GCA_016840685.1 Candidatus Thorarchaeota archaeon | reverse complement strand
TGCAACTCTTGGAGGAGGCTTCTAGACATTATATTATAGCATGTGGTTCATCATACAACGCAAGTATAGTTGGTACGTATTATTTCAACAGACTAGCAGGAGTTCCAATGATTCATGCTATCGGTGGACAATTCCAACCGATGTACGGGAAGACTATGGATGAGGGAAGTCTAAGTGTTTTAGTTTCTCAAAGTGGAGAAACAAAGGACATTCTCAATGTCCTAAACCTAGTCAAGACTGAGAATTATGGAAAGACACTAGGCATCTTGAATGTAATTGGCAGTACACTAATGTTCCAGGCAGACTCTTATATTCCCATGGCGTGTGGTTACGAGGTGTCAGTTCCTGCTACAAAGACATACTTCTCACAGAGTGTTATCTTTGCGTACTTGGCGGCTAAGTTGGGAGAACGAAACGGACACATTGATTCCTCAGAGGCAAAGTCTTTCATCAAACAGCTACAGAATGACCTACCCCGATTAACACAGGTTACAATCGATAGGACTGGCATACTCGCAAAGAACTTAGCACGAACAATGATGAATGTTAAAGACTTGTATTGCCTTGGCTATGGTTTCACGGATGGTGTTGCTAAGGAAGGTGCACTCAAAATCAAGGAAATATGCTATAACCACTGTGAGGGTATGTATTCATCTGAGTTCAAACATGGACCATTGAGTATCGTCACAAGGGACTACCCTGTCATTTTTGTCACAACAACAGAAGACAGTTGGATGGTGATCAACCACATAAATGAAGTGAGAGCAAGACATGGTCGTACCATCGTTGTTGGAGAGTACGAAGAAACCTTACAGCCATATGTCGCAAACAAGCTCGATTATCTGGTGGTTCCAAAATCTGATGCTCTAATCAATCCACTCCTGGATGTGATACCCCTGCAGTTACTAAGCTACTATATCTCAGTTGACCTGGGCATTAATCCTGACCTGCCTAGGAATCTCTCAAAGACTCTAACTGTTGATTAAAACTAACTATTCCTTCTCGCCTCCTGACTCACCTATTCGAAGGGCTCTCATGGCTGATGAAGTTACCGTCCCCGCGTCAAAACCATCTCGGATGTTTACGACTTCTTCTTCATCCAACTTCATAACTTTAAGCAGCTCTTGCTTATCCTCGAGCACCCATTGACCAAAAACTGAGAGACCATTCTCTGTTTCACACTCCAAGAGACCTATCCTACCAGCACCGGACCACCAACTAAGACATCTCACTGGATGACCCAATTCCTCGAGCATCTCTGTCCAGAGTTTCTTCAAGAGTGTTGGTCCGTGTTTATTTCGAAATGCAATGAGGAAGTGGCCTTTCTTTCCATGAAGCTCTTCCTTTATGATTTTAAGTTCAGCATCTGAGAACAGATTCATATGACTCAACAATCAAACCAGAATGGAGCTAACATAAAAGCTAGTCGTTATGGGTATGAAATAGTACCTTCTGAAATGGAGAGATTACATTGGGTCCAAAACACGTTGCTAAAGCTGGTCTCTTCTCGTCGGATCCATGGTCCCGTCGGGCACAAGATCTTGAGGAGTCACTTACCAGGTTGGGAATTGACACGATTCAGGTCATTCCCTGGAAAGTGACAAGAAAGGGCTCCACAAATTCACATGAAATCAAGATGAATGATGTGGACCTCTCACTACTAGACCTTCTCATCGTCCTTGACTTAGGTGCAAATGATATTGGGACCTTTTTCAATCGCGTAGGTCTACTATCGGCACTAACAGAGATGGGTGTAAATGTCATTAATTCTGTTTCTTCTATACTCCTTATGAGAAACAAAGCTGAGACTATGCGGCGTCTTGTATCTGCAGGACTTCCAGTTCCAGAAACCCTCATAACTGAGTCCATTGATGATGCTGCAGCTTTTGTGGGGGAACATTTTCCGTGTGTTCTGAAACCAATCACAGGGTTTGGGGGATTGGGGGTACAGCTGATTGAGCGTGACTTTGATTTGGAACATATTCATGACTATCTCAAGTTTCACAGTCAGATGTTTGGCAAGGGTGCATATATCCTTCAGGAGTATGTGAAGAGTCCTGGCTATGACATACGTTCTCTTGTAATGGATGGTCAAACCATCGCTACCATGCAGAGAGTGGGAGGAGAAGGGATTGCGACAAACATACACCGTGGTGGTGTTCCAAGGAAGAACACATTGGATGTGGCAGACCTGTCCATCAGAGCTGCCAAATCTGTGAAGGGTCGACTGGTTGGTGTAGACATCATCCCTGATGTTGATGGAGAGCTTTGGGTTTTAGAATTGAATGCAACACCAGGATGGGCTGGACTGCAACAGGTCACTGAGTTTAGCATCTCTGAGCGTATTGCAGATCAGTTGGCTAGAATTTAAGCGTTTGATGCGAAACCTTTTAAGAAGGCATCTTGCGAAGGTGGCTTGTCGAAGCACCCAAAAGGTGAACGAAATCCGTCCTGCTTAGCAGGACCTGCAAAACGAAATTCTAAGGACAGAATACCTTTGACTGAAGCTGCAGAGGCCAAACCAGAAGATGTTGAGTTTCTCCGAGCAAAGCTCCGTGAACTCAAGACACAAGCTCGTGATGAACTTGAAGTTCTACGACGCGACCGAGATCAAATGAGGGAATACAAGAATATCCGAGATGAGCACAATAAGGAAGTTCGTGGTCTCATCGAATCAGTGAAAGCTGAACGTGAAGAGCGTGACAGGATAAACAAGGACATCTCTGAGGCTAAAGATCGCAGGAGTGCTATCCATGCTCAATTGAAGAGTGTGTATGATGAAATTCGAGAACTCCGTAGCAACCTTGTGGGTAGTCCATCAACAGACCAACGTCGAATGATGCGCCGCGTTGAGGAGCTTGAGTGGCGTCAACAAACTGACCAATTGACACGAGACGAAGAACTCTCCATTGTCGAGGAGATTGCCAAGATAGAAGCAAAGCTTGTGAAGATTGGTCAAGAGAAGGAAAAACAGGACAGAATTAGTGAGCTTCGCCGACTCGCGAGAAAGCTCAAGGAAGAAGCTTCAGAAGCACATGAGAAAGTGATTGAACTCTCAGAGAAGTCACAGATACATCATCAAGAGGTTGTTAGAATTCGACCGCAGCTCGAGGAATACAAGAAATCAGCGGATACAGCTCACAAGAATTTCGTTGAGTGGCTTAAGAAGGTGAAAGATGGCGAAGCCAAGCTCAAGGAGTTTCGTACTCTGATTGAGGAGATTCAAGGCAAACTGAGAAAATTCACAGTTGAGAAGCGAGACCTTGAACGTCAAGAGATGCGTGAACAACAACGAACGCATGAGCGCGAACGAGCTGAGGAAGCTGTTGAGAAGCTTCAGTCTGGCAAACGACTCACTTTTGATGAGTTTATCCTCGCTCAACGTCAGGTGACTGATGATAAGAAGAAGAAACCTAAGAAACGCTCACGGAAACAAGAGGATGATGAACTCCCTGATGAGCTAGCTGAACCAGCAGTAGAAACTGAATCTCTCGATGAATCAGTTACTAGAACAAACGAACCAGTAGCTTCTGTGGAGGTCCCTGAGGAATTCTTGGAGGACACCAACGAGGAGTAGTATATACAAGGTTATATCACACCTTGATTGTGAAGATGAACTTAGGGGGGACAAAGAGTGAGCAGTCGGAGTGAGAGACCTGTTGGTCATCGTTCGGCAACGACAGTATTCTACTCACTCGCATTAGGTTCAGGTGTCATGAGGACATTTTCAGTAACTTTTGACATAGTAGCACTGAACACCATCACTATTGATTACTTAGCTTATGGATTTCTTGCACAATGGACAAGCTTTGTCGTTACACTATGTGTTCTTGTGTTCCTTTCAATTAAGCATTCTAAAAATGGTAAGAAGCGAGCATTGGGTTATAGTCTTGATCCAGATTTCGGTCGACTTCGACTTCTCCCTAGGACTCCCATGATCTATATCGTCATAGCTGGGGTGTTTGCTGGAGTTTCTACTCTGTCCTATTACATCCTGGCTGGCTCGTCTGACTCATCGACAGTCCTACCTTATGGCCAACTTGTAATCATTTACCTATTGATAGGAGACCTGTTTGCTGAGAAAGATACTCCCACCGTCATTGAGATTCAGTCAATAATCTCCATTCTTTTTGGAGTTCTCCTCGTAGGAGCTACTCCTGGTGGGTTCAATATTATCACATTGTTAATAGTTCTTGGTCCATTGAACATCTCTTCAGCTCTCGTGACATACTACCAGAGAAAGACAAAACGATACGAGATTTCCCCAGGTCTCCGTGTAGACTCTCTGAACATGAGAATTTGGACCTTACTTGTTCTTAACTCAGTCATGAGTGCTCTGATGTTTCCATTCATGACAGAATCTTCTTGGCACTCAATGGTCATTGAGTTCATTCCATTATTGGGGTATATGGTAGCAGGATCAGTAACCGCCTTCTTTTCGATAATCATGTATATCCGCGCTCTTGGGAGAGGAAAGATGGCAGTTGTTAATTCCTTATCATCAATCTCAGTAGTACTCGGGCTTCCTGTCACCCTGATTGGGAATCTTTTGATACCAGGAGCATTCGGGATTATTAACGCTGATGCATTCCTATGGTCGTTGAAGCTGTTTGGCATTATCTTGGTCATGATTGGTGTTATAGCACTAGAAGCCTCAGATGTTCGTTCACTGGTGATTATTCATGTGAAACCTTTGACTGGTGACTTGCTACCGGCTTTATTTGAGATAAAGGGGGTTGAGTCAGTTGCAGCTCTTGCAGGTCCCCAGGACTATCTACTTAGCATTAAAAGTAGAAATCTGACAAAGACACGCACATTGATTCTTAAGAAGATCCAGAAGATAGAAGGAATCAAGGATGTAGAGACCCTTGTGGTGATGAAAGAATATACTTGATAGAAGATGAGGTGAGAAAATGAGCGGAAAAGTACTGGCATATATTTTGATGGACCTTGAACTTGGGAAGACGGATGATGTATTAGCAGCACTTCGTAAGATTGATGAAGCAACCACAGTGGCTGTGACTACAGGCAGTTATGATATAGTCGTATTGCTAGAAGTCAACAATCTAGAGGAGCTGTATGAGATCACAGTTCAGAAGATACACAAAATACCGGGAATAAAAGAAACCCAGACAGCAGTTGTTGAAAAGATTATGCGAGCTTAGACCTAGGGTGAAATTTCATTTCCCAGGTAATCAACTTTTTATCCTTCCAGTCTTACAAACGACCTGAGACGTGGTTTAATTGGATGAGGTAACAATCTCTGGACTTACAAAGAACTTTGGAGATCTGGTCGCAGTAGACCATATGGAACTCAGTATTCCTGAAGGTACAATCTTTGGACTTCTTGGTCCCAATGGAGCTGGCAAATCAACCACCACTCGCTTGCTCAGCACATTATTACGACCAACAGCAGGTACTGCTGTTGTCGGTGGTTTTGATATCATTGAGGATCCTGTGAGTGTTCGTCAAATCACTGGTGTTCTACCTGAAGAGAGCAATCACACAATCTATCCTTCATTAACCACATATGATAATCTTCAGTATTTTGCTAGGCTCTATGATGTTCCTGAGGATGAAATAACAGAGCGAATTGAGGAACTCCTAAGGTTCATGGAACTTTGGGACAGAAAGGATGACAAGGCTGGAGAGCTAAGCACAGGTAATAGACAAAGATTAGCCCTGTGCAGGGCGATTCTTCATAGACCAAAGGTGCTTCTCCTGGATGAGCCTACGTCTGCTCTCGATCCAATAGCCGCAAAACGTGTTCGTGAGCTGATTCTTAGTCTGGCTCAGAAGTATAAACAAACATTCTTCATCAACTCTCACAACCTTCCCGAGGTGCAGCGCGTCTGTGATAGGATTGCTATTATTGATGAGGGAAAGGTGATTCTTCAGGGATCGACAAGAGAGCTTCGCTCAAAATTATTGGCCAAGCAAGAGTTCAGAATACGGGTGGCTGGAGACCTGGCAAAGGCAATATCAATTACAAAATCCAAGAACTATGTGGGAGAGCTCAAGGAGGAGGTCGACTCTCTACTAGTGACAATAGAGAATCCAACCGAGAACAACTCATCCCTGATGCAGTCGTTGCTGTCAGAAGGTGTTAAAATCATAGAGTTTGCTGAGGAGGAAGCAACCCTCGAGGATCTCTATCTTGAGGTGGTTAAGGGAGGGAATGCATAGTGACGCTAGCAAAGTCAGTGATTGTTGCTAAGACCGACTTAAAGATGGCATTACAGGTCAGTTATGTAAGATATGGGCTTATTGTTATCGCGGCTGTTGGTCCGGTGATGATTCTGGCAATTGTAGGACTACTTGCATTCACTACGACATCCACTATGGAACTCATGGTTGTTATGCAGTTGATGGGTCCAACCATTTCGCCCATGTTGGGAATCGTTGCGATAATTCCAGCATCACTCATTGCTGCAAATGCTCTCGTGGGAGAACGCGAGCAGAACACACTTGAGCCACTCCTTTGCACTCCCCTAACGGATCGTGAACTACTAGTAGGTAAGGTTCTGAGCTCATTCATTCCCAGTATAATATTGCTTCTAGGTTCACTCTTGATATCAGAGGTGGGTAGTTTCATCCTTCTTACAACCGCTGGGCATCCAGCAATGTTGATACCAGATGCTGCAGGTCTATTTTTCCTCCTTACATCAGGTCCAGTAATGATCCTCGCTATGAATGCAATTATGATCCTCATTAGTGGAAAAGTGAAACGTGTGTATGAGGCGTACCAGGTGTCAGGAGCATCCGTCATGATCTTCATCATCCCAATGATCCTACCCTTAATGACTATGGACCCAAGTGGAATGATAGATCCAAATTCATTCTGGTTCTCGAGTATGATTACTCTTCTGATTGCTCTGGTATTGTTTGTTGTTTCTTGGGGATTGGCCTTTGGTAGATTCAACCGCGACACAATGGTTTCTCGTGTCTAAAGTGTGAGAGGGGGCACTCTGCCCTCTCTCTGTTTTCTAATCCCTAAGCTTCTTGAGACCAGTTGGATATCTTCCAGAAAGGTCTCGATAGATAGTCTTGAACCGAGAGAGCTCCTCTCTATGGTAGTCTTGAATATCACCAATGACCTTGGCTGGTACGCCAACAACAATCTTTCCATCTGGAACCTCGAATCGAGCCCTGACCACTGCTCCCTCTCCAACAATTGCCCACTCCCCCACCGTGGAGTAGTCGGAAACTATTGCACCCATGCCAATGACAGCCTCGTCCTTCACTATGGCATTGTGGATAATGCAGCCATGACCTAAAGTCACATTGTTTCCAATCACCGTCATCTCATCAGGTCTGGCATGAATTATGACATTGTCTTGAACACTGGTCCCGTTACCTATGCGTATCTCACCATAGTCTCCTTTTATTGAAGCCCCTGGTGCAATGAAGCACTCTTCACCAATTGTCACTTTACCAACTACTGAAGCTGAATGACTAACATATGAAGTGTCGCCGATAACAGGTATTCTGTTTTCAAACTCGTACACTACCATAGAAGCACCATCACTGAGATTACATGAGTCCGTTATTAGCATGAAGGTAGCTAAAATAAAACTCTGACTCCTCTCCGAAACGTTAAAGTTCCGCCAACCCAACCGTAGATATGTTTGTCATCATTGAATGAGTGTGTTGAATCGTGAGCAAGAACAAAGATGCAACAAACTTTCCTATTCTACGAGGTGAATCTGTGAGTGAGGCAGGTGAGTTCTCAGGCAAGGTAGTTATAGTGTGTGAGCCAAAAGATCTAGAGAGAGAATGGGCATCAGATTCTATTCCGGTTCTTCACAGTAACTTGGAATCATTTTTCAACGAGAATCCTGAATCGATGGACCACCTCTTCACCAAAGTGACTACTATCTTGGCGGAATTTGGAGAATCCATAAGTCAATTTGCCACCTATGCTACCCAACACGGAGCTATTGCTGTTGTCAAGGTTATTGATGCAACATATGTCCTAGAAAATGACATGCATATCCGTGTAGAAGCTACTGAGAATCAGGGTGATGTGTTCTTCATCGATTAGTGAAAGAGAGTTCTCTCTCTATCTCGCTTTGAACGTCAGAACTTTATACTCAATTAGAGTGAATAGGATGAGGAGCAGAGATGACTAGTAAGCTAGAGGAGTTTTCGTCAAAGCGTCTTGTCATTGTTGATACCTTTGATGCAAGAATGAACCATCTCCGGATACTTGCCTTTAGCTTACTCATTGTAGGGGTTTACGGTGCCTTTCTTTGGTTTCTCTGTTCAACCAGACCAGGGGTCATGTCTGGATTATTGTTGTTCGGGTTTCAAATTGCCATGGGATTTCCAGGAATAAGAACATACTATGATTTGGGTGTGGCAAATCGTGCGAATCTTCATCTCTTAGACCCTGCGAGGCTCAAGGGTAAGGGTAAGATTCGGGAGATAGATATTCACCTTGGAGATATACCTTTAATTTTTGAAAAAATGGAACTACAAATTCGGAAACATGACGCTGGGAGTCTAGATGATCTAAGTGATCTTGCGTGGTTTGGCATCTTTGTTTGGGCTGCGATTTCATCCACATCGTTTTACTTTGGCTTATCTGGATACACGTTGTGCTTGGCTGGAGCATTTGTCTTTCTCGTAGTTGCCTTAATGAGTTATGTTAGTGGTTATAGAACAAGGCGAGAATATGGCTTTGAAGAGGATCTGAGTCATCTGCAATATTATGTTGAAAAACGGTTGAAGAGAATCGACTCCCTTCTCCCCAACAGTATTACCAGAATTTATCTCAATGTTTTAGAACGCCGCTGGAGTATATACCTTCTAGATTTTGGGATTGAGACTAAAATCGGAAATGATTCGTATATTGCATATCACATGGGATTTCCTTCAGATGAAGTCGAGCGGATAATAGTGAAAGATAAGAATGACATTTTTGCTCTGATGAAGGATATATCGAACAATCAATGGAATGTAGAGCAAATTAACACTCGCATCGGTTCGTGTGTGCAGTTTATCAACAGAAATTCGAGCTTCTCTGTAAATAGGAGATCTTCGTTTGTCACAAGTCCCTCATTAGTGAATGACGATGCCAATAGGACTGCAGAAATGATTTCGAAAGTTCTTTCTATAGTTCTTCACGGTCGATAAATGCGACCAAT
>JAEORX010000116.1 GCA_016840685.1 Candidatus Thorarchaeota archaeon | reverse complement strand
TGCCCTCAATTGATTTGTTTCTATACTTCCATTTGAGGAACTTACCACCATAGGGCCGCCCAATCACCTCTCCAGCAGCATCACCCCAAGAAACCGCAAGGATTGCGGCGACAAAGATTTCTGGTCTCGCAAAGAAAATGAGAAAGACTGCAATAAAGGAGACGAGTCCCATGAACCCTGAAGCAAAAGTATTGAGTCCTGATTCCTCCTCACGGCTCCCAGCAACAAGCAGTTCCCAGACCAATTCGCTCTTGTGAGCCCATGAATACATTAGGATCGTCAGGAAGATGCCCACAGCAAAAGCTGGCCCACTGAGATTCGAGTATGTAACAACCGTCAGAGCTATGACAGTGCCCATGACAATGTGAACAAGTTTTCGAGGTTTCCAGTGAGGCATGCCTGAGGCTGCCATGTAGTACGCCGTTGTTAATACTGTAGAAACAATTAGCCCTGTTACTATCGCCATGACTATGTCGTGAAAGGCTAATTCCCCAAAGACTAGTTCCACCATCTTAGACAGGAATATGGAGTGTGTGATAGTATTTCATTATTGTTGTTCTGTCGTCTAGACGATATCTGGGTCTATCTGATGACCTTCGCATATGTCAATAAGAGGAATGGTATCTGAACAACTGATGTCTGAATCCTGTCAACCAATTAGATATCTTGGATGCGGCTTGTCTGGTCTGACTCTCTCTTCTATGAGAATGCCTGACAGGGCTACATCAATCATTGCCACTGAAGGATAGACGATTGGTGCATCCTTTGCAGGTCCCATGAGAACGAAATCTGCCCCGAGTGCTACTGGCATCAGGCTGGACCCGACCAATGCTGGTTTCTTCGCCTCCTTCCCAAACTTGGGAACAAGACCTTGCCAAGTACTTATTGCATTATGCGCCCCGTTTCCAACCGGGTATCCATATTTGCCTTTGAGAATGTGTTGAGTCTTGCAGGCTATACCCAATGTTGGAAGGTCCATGACTCCTGTATCGATGAGGATGTTGGGCGCTCCAGCTTCTTGAGTCCTCTGGATGAGAGAGTCTGCTATCTCAACTCGTTTTGCACTTGAAGTCATTGATGCAGTGTTGAATGTGAGGAGTAGTGCATTGGTCAATCCAGATTCCTCTACAGCAATGAAGAGTTCTTCTTTGGTGTCTGGAGTCAATGAGTTTATAACAACCCTATCAAGGAATCCTGCTTCCTTTGCGAATTTGATACCTGCAATATTGACCTCCAAGGAATCGGAGCCATCGATTAAGAGAGGGAAACTTGTGGAATCAACCAAATATCGTAGGTATTTCTCCATAGATTCAATGGTTGTCGCAACAACATCAAGCATTGTACCGAGTCCTGTTCTCTCTGTCAGGTCTGTCAACATATTGAGCATTTCTTCTGTTGCCCTCTTGTCTATCTCACCGGTTTCTACATTCTTTACGAGCCTGTCCTTTGTGTAAAAGATTGATGGGATAAGGACTGTGGGAATTCTCCCAGGCGGTCCTCCAATTCTGGTTCCGCCAATCTCCAGAGTCCTCTGATCTGCCTTGTAGTCAAACATCGCACGATTCTCCTTAGATTGAGATTGTAGAATCCTCTTAATGAATGCCGCTGTAGTTATAATTAGTTAGAAGATGTATCCCGTCCTCCTGACAACTCAAATTAGCCAGATTTGCTTTTTGAACCTGTATCTAGATTTATCTGCATACATATACACCAAGAAAACGGTGATTGAGATTGAGGAGTTATCCGTTTCTTCAGACATCTGTTTTTGTTGACAAGAGGTACTATTTTGGTGGTAACCAGCTGGCGACTTTTTGGAGTTCTGAAACGAACAAGACTTTGACAAATGATGAAATGCAAGGTATCACCAGAGAGATGAATTATTCAGAAACTACATTCGTGTTCGAATCAAAGAAGAAAGACTGCATCTCAAAGGTACGAATTTTCACACCTGGACGCGAGATTCCATTTGCTGGTCATCCTACATTGGGAACAGCATATGTTCTAAGGCGAAAGAGAATGGTTGAATCAAAAGCGGAAAAGATCCGATTGGAGCTCGGAATTGGTCCAGTAGATGTTGAGTTCTTGGGAAAAGATACAATTAGGATGAAACAAAGATCACCGGAATTTTTGGAAGAATTAGATAATACTCGAACAATAATGAAGGCAATCAGTCTTCCAGAGAAATCAATTGCAGAGGATTATCCACCAAGGTTTGTTTCGACAGGCAATATCTTCTTGATAATACCCTTGAAATCTCTTGCATCTGTCCAGAAAGCGTCGCCGAATCCAAGTTCAATTATCAAAGCTCTTGAGGGTGAAATATCGCAAGATGTTTTGATTTTTAGTACTGACACGGTCAATCCAGATGCTAATGTCCACGCAAGGGTATTTGCTCCTGCTTACGGAGTAATTGAAGATCCTGCCACTGGAAGCGCTGCTGGTCCTTTAGGTGCCTATCTTGAGCATCATGACGTGCTCGCATCACATAGTAGTGGTGACATCATAGTGATTGAACAAGGCTATGAGATGAACCGACCAAGCAAACTCAATGTTCAGATTGCAAGGAAGAAGAAGACCGATGTCTTTGTATCCGGCAGAGTAAGAACGACTGCTGAAGGTACATTCTTTCTGAAATGAAAGGCACCAACACATGATAGAGTCATTCAAGTCATCAGTGGAGTTTAGATTTCTCTGCAAATAATGGACACGCTTATATCAAAGTCAATCAAAAACAGATTACCTGAAAATATAACATGAATAACTCGTTTGAAAATTCTGTTACTACGGTGGCAAAAAAGCCTCGGTATCTTTTCCTCGATAACATTAAGGTCCTCTTTACAATTCTTGTTATTTACTGGCACGTGATGGTCACATATGTTGATGCAGGCTGGTGGTATTATAAAGAATCCAATCCTGTTGATCCTATTAGTTCTATATTACTCCTAATTTTAGTTTCAATCGGAGGAATATTCCAGACCTCACTCTTGGGACTATTCTTTCTCTTAGGAGGCTATTTTACTCCTAAAAGTTACGACCGAAAAGGTGGTTATAATTTCTGGAAAGAACGACTAATCCGTCTTGGAATTCCTCTCGTTCTATATGTCGTTTTGATTAACCCCCTCCTGATTTATGCCCTATCAAAAATAGGAGTTTCCCCTTGGAGTACAAACCCGGCATTGCAAGGAACGCTATTCGATTACTACATCAGTATTTCTCTGTCATGGGGAGAATTCATTGACTTCCTTTCGTTTGCTGGACCAATGTGGTTTCTCAAAGTCTTGCTTCTCTTTACCGCTATCTATACCATTTGGCGTCAGATTACCAAGTTAGATTCAATAAAGGAAAAAATCCCAAAGGAATTTCCAATCCCAAGGTATCTCTATCTACTTCTTTTGGCAATTGGTTTAGGGATTCTCACTTTCTTAATTCGTATAATCTATCCCATTGATGTCCGACCGTTTGAGATACCATTGGGCCAATTCATTCAGTATCTGTTGATGTTCGGGGTTGGTGTCATCTGTATCCGGTATCTTTGGTTTGAACAGATGACCAAGAAACAGGTCAAACTCTGGTTAGTCACAATAATTGTTTCAGCTTTGCTAATCTATCTAGATTTCTTTATAGTTCTGGGAGTTGAAGCAGATCTCATTGTCTTTTCAGGAGGGGCGAATCCACACGCCTTTCTGTTTGCGTTAGCAGATACTATCATTTGCATGGGAGTCATTTTTGTCCTGATTAAGGGATTCTATTCAAAATTCAACAAACAAGGTCCTCTACTTCGAAACTTATCGACTAGTGCTTATCATATGTACCTTGTTCATCCACCAATCCTCATCGCCATATCACTTGGGATTGCCACTCTAGACCTTAATCCTATCATCAAAATTGGCATAGTGCTCCCACTTGCTGTCCTCTTTTGTTACCTAGCAAGTCATTTTTTCTTGGAGAGGTTGAATCTACGTTTGACAACGAGGACAGAAGTACACCTGCCCTCCACCATGCGCGATCATCTCAATTGACGCGCCGCAGGCTGGGCAATCTTTCCCTTTCATGTTTGGTCCCATCACAGGTGTGTGACGACCAGCTTTACCATATAGGTTAATCCAGTTGTCTTTCCCACCCGAACAGATACGCTCATTGAGTATGTGTTTCATCGCATCAAATAGATCATGCTTCTCGTCTTCAGTCAGTGTAGATGTATTTCGTTTTGGGTGGATTCCAGCCTTGTAGATGATCTCCTGGAAAGCAGCATTGCTCAACCCAACCACTACAGCTGTCTTCCCAACAATGGCCGCTTTGATATTCTGACCCTTTGCATCGAGCAGCTCTTTGAATCGTTCAAAGGTAAAGTTGTGTTCTCCCACAGGAGATGGGATGTCTGAGAAATCACGTTTTACTACATAGAGGTCTTTGAACTCCTGGTCAGTGGCAGAGTACAATAGACCCATTCCAGTCTGTCGTATTGTGAGAAATGTTCCATCAGTGAATTCTATCTTCAGATGATGCTTCTTTGGCAGTGTGCCATCGTTCTTGTGAAAGAGAATCTGCGCTCCATAATCTGGGCACAAAACGAGATTCATTTTCTTGTTCATCTGGATGCGAATTGTATTTCCCCTGTGCGTTATTGTCTTGACCGTGCAGCCTACTAGTCTTTCGTAATCTTTCAATTTCTTGTTCATAAAACCGATTTTCTGTAGTTTTGCTGAATCCTGAATGTCATACGATTTGATTTTCTTATTAGGCAATGAATCTGTCATCTGCTCAGTAAGTATTTGTGCTTCTGGAAGTTCAACACTCATTATTCTCCACTTCCCAAACGCGATGCCTTCTAGTTCACATCGAACCTTAACAATTTACCTCAGGTCGAATCCATGACGTCTTAGAATGTCGATGAGTGGCTCACCCCTCCTGAAGGCACTTCTAAATTTTCGAGAGATATGTTCAGACCATGAGTATCTGTCAAATCCAATGGTGTCCTCCTTGTCAACAAGATCAACCTTGGTACGAGACTTGATGTAATATCCCTGAGCGAGGTATCCCTCGTCCATCTTTATCATACATGCCTTGATGTCCTCGTCAGTATGGTGCCGATACTCATCTTCGAACGCAGCCATTTCTAGGGGGAATCTTGGTCTGATTTCCGTGTTCTCTGCTGGGTCAGGATAGCCAACACTCATACCCACCACAGGAAACACTCGCGCAGGGACATTGAAGACCTTTGCAATTGAATCAGCTCTGAGTGGCGTGAGTCCATAGAGCACAGAACCAAGTCCCAATGATTCTGCAGCAATTGTCAGGTTCTCAATCATGAGGACAACATCCTGCATGCCCAACCAGATTGCCATCATATCATCGTAGCCATATTCATGTCCACGATGTTTCATAATCTTCTCAAGTCTACAAAAGTCAATAAAGAATATCATATGAACAGGTGCAGTGGGATAGACGCCAATTCCAGCTGCCTTCATTTTGTCTTGGCTGCGTGTGTAAATCACAGAACAGAGCTGAGCGGCGAAGGGGGCTCTAAAACCAGCCTCCAATATCTGAGATAGAACTTCATCACTGACTGGTCTATCCAAATACTCCCGAATCGACCTACGTTTGTGAATTGTTTCAAGAACTATATTGGATGGTGGGGATGATATCATGACATTTGCTAGTGACATTCAACTCAAGAGGTTTACTGCAGTTTTACTTTCCAAAGTCGGTAACTCTCAATCCATGCAAAGAGTGCTCCAATAACACCGACTGCTATTGCAATATACTTGTCATAGAGTCCTGGATACATATTCATTCCAATTACTAGATAGGCCAGTGTATAAGCTGTGAAGAAGATAGCGACGAAGACATATCTTGGGAGGAACCTGCCACGGAAATCAATGAAGTTTCTGAGAATCCCAACCTTGACCACTCTGGTGACCTCGTAAGAATTGTCAGGTAGCTTCTCCACAAGCTCCAGACTCACTAGTTTTGATAGATGGTGACTAGCCACTGATGGACTGGACATACCAATTGCTCTCTGGACCTCTCTAACCCCAACTGGTTCGTTCTGAGACAGCATATACCAATAGACACGTAGAGTGTTCCCTCTCAACTCTGACTCTATTGCGCTATCTTCGGATGGCTCTCTCATCCCATGAACCACAGTCACCTCAACACGCCAATCACATTTAATCTCTTGCAGAACTCGCAAAATCTCAAACTCTAAACATGTGTTTTGCATGTTCTAAATCTTGGACAGAGTGTTCTATTCCATGGTACTAAGTATAGTTGTGCATACAGAATTACTGTGATCTCAGTGATAACTAGGGCTCTTGATAATGATACGAAACGGAAGATGATGGCTGCAGGAATGGCATCTGCACTTCTCGCAGTGAGTCTTGTCACTACACTTGGATTTCTGGGTGGAGCCTTCTATCATGGTCCAGCGAACCATCCAAATGAACCCACGTTCACGATTGACCATATTGTTGCAGGTGGTTTTGCTGATTATGTACCCTTTGAGGAGGACTTCTCTCCAAACGCTCCCCCATACACGGTGAATCTTGGATTGACTAACATTGTGAATCTTGGTCAGTTCCCGACCCTTCCGACAGATGTATCAGAGATGATTGTAGATAATGGGTTTGCTGTCATTCCCCAATCAGAGTATAACCAGATATACGAGATTTTGTCTCTCAATGATGACCAGAGAGTCCCGAGTTTCGTTTCCTCAGATGCTGTCCTGCATGCATATCATGTACTCTATGATTTGGCTCTAAGAGAGGTTGAGGTATATTCATTCTGGGATTTACTTGGGAACCTTACAGCATCACTACTCGACGTTTCGTTCTCTCAATATCAAGCTGCTCCTGATGGGAGATGGAAGGACGCAGCTCTTCGAAATATGATGTTCTTTACAGTGGCTCTCAAGTTGCTTGACAATGAAACAGTGATACCTCCTGCATTTCCGGCTGAAGTAGAAGTAGAGGTAGAGAATGTTTTGCAGCTAATCGAAGACCACTCAGCAATGACTAAGGAATGGTTCATGCAGTATTTGGAGGACTTCACGCAGTTCGTACCTCGAGGTCACTATACAAGGAGCGAACGGCTAGAGAGGTATTTCCAGGCCATGATGTGGTATGGTCGGGTTTCCTTTAGGCTATTGCCTGAAAAGCCCCCGATACCCAATGAGAAGGGGATGGACAACACTGCTCAAGCTATACTTGTTTCACTAGCTCTGACAGAAGATGTCCCAAGTTTACTGGGGAGTCCTGTTGGTCTAGATGTGTGGGATGCACTCTATGAACCAACAGCGTTCTTTGTGGGCTCTGCTGACGATTTACTCCCGTCAGAGTATCTCACTCTCATCCGGGACATTTATGGTGATGAGGTCCAGCTCGTAGACCTGAACAATGAACCTCTGCTGGAACAGTTCATTGACGAGGCATTGCAACTGAGGGAACCGCTTATTCTGGGACACCCCGTCGATGACACTGAAACCATGGCTCAGACAATGGGTTTGAGGTTCATGGGTCAGAGGTATGTCCCCGACAGCTACATCCTTGGTCAGCTCGTCTACAAGAACGTAGGGACACCACAGAATCCAAGACTGATGCCCATGGGTCTCGATGTGATGGCCGCATTTGGTTCGGATCGCGCTTGGGACCTCCTCGACAGTGAGAAGTCCTATCTCAACTATATCTCTCAGATGGAGATGCTCTGGGAGAAAATTGGCAACATGACTGAGGAAGAGTGGACACACAACCTATATTATCTGTGGCTATACTCGCTTCTTCCCCTGCTCTCTGATCCTGGTGAGGGATACCCATTCTTTATGCAGAGTGACGCATGGGTTGACAAACAGCTCTTCACTGCCCTGGCTTCGTGGACTGAGCTTCGACATGACACTATCCTTTATGCCAAGCAGTCCTATACCTGGAGGTTAACGGGTATTCCTGAACTTGTGAAGGGATATGTCGAACCTGTTCCAGGTTTATATGCACGTCTTGCATCGCTGTGTCAGATGATGATATCTGGCTTAGACTCGCGTGATCTTCTTTCATCCATCATCCAGAACAAGCTCGAAACTCTGAGGGACTTCCTTCTTAGTCTCCAGACTATCTCAATAAAGGAACTCGAAGGTACGCCTCGAACTGATGAGGAGTATAGACTGATTGAACGAAGTGGCGAAATTCTTGGTAGTGTTGTAGCACTACCCACTGACGAAGAACTAGTTTCAGACACTGACGATGACATGGCTATAATCGCTGATGTCCATACAGATCCCAATACGGAGGAGGTTCTTGAGGAGGGTATTGGGAGACCCATGCTCATCCTTGCCGCGGTCATGATTGACGGGCAGGTTATCCTGACAAGAGGCGCTGTCTTCTCATATTATGAGTTCACTTGGCCAATGAATGATCGACTTACTGACGAGTCCTGGCAGGATTTGCTTGAACAGGGTGAAGCACCTCCACTTCCAGCCTGGACAGAAAGCTTTGTAGTTGACACTGAGTTTACACTCCAGGCTTCTGTGTCCCTGATTGGCAAGGAGAAATAACAAGATGATGAGCAGCCACCTCAGTTGCTCAGTCTTCTTTATACAAAAGACCTCTCTGTCTTCTGGTAATTTTCACTCTGCATCCATGGGCCTCTAGGTTCTTTATCCACAATCTCACTCCTTTTGTAAGAGATGCAATGTTGTTTCTGGTTATGTTGAGTCTTCTCAATGACGCGAGATGTATCATAGTTTCAGGGAGAGTTTCCAATAGGTTGTTGTCAAGTCTCAGATTTTCAAGATTGCTCAACAATCCTATTTCTTCTGGTAGCGTCTTCAGTCTGTTGTCGTTTAGTGACAATTGCCTAAGTGATGAGAGCTTTCCAATCGCCCTTGGGAGTTCTCTCAGCTGATTCCTATGAGCAGCTAGTCGCGTCAGTCCAGTCAAATCTCCAATCGAATCAGGAAGGTCAGTTAGTTTGTTGATGAATATAGCTAGATCCCGGAGATTTTTCAGATTACCAATGGAGGCTGGGAGTGATTGTAAATGGACATCCATCAGTCCGAGTCTTTTTAGATTTACTAGATTCCCAATGGTTTCAGGGATTTCTCCGATGAAGTTGCGAGAGAGGTCTGCTCTTTCTAGTGTCCGCAGCTGACCAAACGAATCAGGTATAGTATCTATCTTGTTGTTGAAGATATCAAAATCTACAAGATTCTGAAGCTGGCATACACACTCT
>JAEORX010000115.1 GCA_016840685.1 Candidatus Thorarchaeota archaeon | reverse complement strand
TCCCTGTTTTTCTGGTTCTGAAACCACTGTTGTTGACTGAGCAGCAATCCCATCAAAATCTGCTACAGGAATCAAGGCCAAAAAGAACATGAACGACGTCAGTAAGAAGACGCATCGACTGACTCTATCAGGCATGTACTTTCTCTCCTTTCCCACTTGTGTTGAAATGCAAGAAGTCGTTGTGTTCCTCGAAACAAGCCTAAGGAATATCTGAGATATGTCATGGTGATGACTACACTATAACCTAGACGAATCTCATGACTTTGACATAAATTTACCGAGAATAGTCATGGCAAGAGAGATTTTTGGACCTGACTATCTCCCCTACCTCAAGAGAAGCAGATGTGGTTTGAAGTTCAAATCAAGGGAGGTCTTTCTTCTCTCACTCACTTTTCTTCTATTATTTTAATAACCATGGACAACAATCGCTGTTTGTCCTGTGGAAGTCTTCCCAGGTGAGCCATCCCAACCTGCGGCGAATCATAAGCCAGTTCAAGGCCCTCCTGTGGGGCAAGTCGTCAACTAAAGACTCCTGATTTTTCTTGTAATCACTGAACTTGCATCCGTATAGCCTGTGAGAGGGATGGATTTTGAACATTTCAGGTGTCAACAGTAGAAACAGCGATCTCTCAGGAATCCTCTTGCATAACGGCTCGCATAGATGATCATTCTTTTCCAGCATGACATCAATGATTCTGGCCATCTGGTTTCGTGCGACATCAAAGGTGACCTGATCGCTGATGTCAGATAGGACCTTTGCTTCTACTAGCACAGCAAACCCATTACTGGAATTTATGAGCAATGCGTCTATGTGTGTTGGACCCTCGAGATTCTTCTTTCCATGTGCACTACTTAAGATGTGAGGGATGAATTGCCGCTCATTCAAATGTTTCCTGAGCCAGGTCTTGTACGGAGATGGTGAAGGCAGAGCGACCTCGAAGAACAATGAAAGGTTTCCGTCCAAGCACTCTCGCCAAGAGCGCAGATCAGTAATGGGAGGGTTTTCACCAAAAGCCTCAGTGAAGAGCTTCTGCAGCATCTGCAGTCGTCGTTCATGGTAGAACATCGTCATCAGACAGGAGGCGACCCAGAACCGCTCATCCTTCTCTATTTGACAGGGGCGTTTCAATTCAGACAGAGATTTGCCACTCATATCCGGATTGTCAGCAAGATACTGATGATATCGTTGGATGCTATTTGTGTAGTAGCTCATATGTCGTTCATTACTAACGCATTTCCCTCGGTACTTGACCTTGGCAAAATGATTCAACAACTGCTTTTCCTTGAATGGCAGGTATGTACTATCTAAGACCTCTTTCATCAATAATCACTCCCAAACTGAATAACAATACATTCGATATGAATCTGCTGAAGCTATAACGTCAAGACCAGAGAGATCTTCAGACCTAACAATTTGCCCTACAGGCAAGAGAAACAGACGTAGATTCGGATTTCTCGTTGTGAGCTCTCTACTGAATCATAAAGTTCATCATTAGACTCACGCCTTGAGAGGTGGTTGTGAACAGAATTGGACTCAAGCTCAGGATATCACAAAGAAAGCGTTCCAATATCCCGTAAATTAATCATCGAGAGCTGCGAATATGCACTGAAAAAACACAGAATGCTTGGACTGTTCGAGGCTGATGTGACTGATGCACGCAAGAAGTTACACAGCTACAAAGAGCAGACAGGTGAGTCAGTGTCCTTTGCAGGTTGGATTGCAGCATGTGTGGGAAAGAGCGTTGCAGAACACAAACAGGTCCATGCCCTCATGATTGGAAAACAATTCGTGATTTTTAACGATGTGAACATCAATATCCTCATCGAAACAACCATCGAGGGTCGTGCCTATCCTATCAACTACATCTTGAAGTCGGCGAATACGAAGACGGTCATGGAGATCAATCAAGAGATTCGTGACGTACAGAAAAAGAAAGAGGAGGACTTTACTGAGGCTAGGGAGAACAGAACAATCAAGCTCCTCCTAACTGCCCCCAAGTTCCTGAGGGATTTACTGTTTTGGCGCAAGCTGCGCAAGAATCCTTTGTTCATAGCAGAGAATATGGGAACAGTAGCTCTGACTTCGATTGGACAGTTTGCTAGGTCTGGTGGATGGGCAATCCCTTTGGGTATGCATGCTCTCAACATAGCTGTTGGAGGAATAGTAGAGAGGCCAGGTTATGTAGGTGACAATATCGAAAAGAGAGAGTACTTGTCACTGACTGTGACACTCGACCATGATGTGGTTGATGGAGCTCCTGCGACTCGTTTTGTATCAAGGCTTGTTGAGCTATTAGAAGAGGGATATGGTCTTTCATCATTGTAGGAATATACTATCTACTGCACAAACAAGAGAAACAGATGTAGTTTCAACTTGAGAGAGGTCTTTCCTCTCCCATATACTCTCTTTTCATCGAAAAATCGCAATGAAAACTTTTAGAGGTAAAGAATGAACAGTCCAAGAAGTCCTTGTATGACAAGTATGATGAAGACTGTCAATACAGATGTTGAAACAGATTTTCTTTTTCGGGTCCGTTCCGTCAACAAGTCTTGATCATATCTTACGCCCATTCTATAGCCAAGCGTAGTTCCAATGACGGCTGGCAATACAATCACAAATGCTACTGATGCGAACAAAACAAGGTCTACAAAGAATCCAGCTGCAAGCAGGGGAAATACAAGGAGTGCCAGGATACCAACACAGTCCTGTGCTAAGCAATAGAGTAGACCAGACCAAGCTGCTGTCTTCCAAGTTGTAGAGCCATTGAATTTGGAAAGAGCCCAAACAAGAAGAACCAACACCAGAGGTATTAGAAAAATCAGCCCAAGAAATACCCCCACTATGGCCAGTCCCACCAGCTCAGGAGACATTGGTTCGCCGGGGTGAGGCTCAAGCATCGCTTGACTGAACCAGTCAAAACAGACAGCAATATACACACCTGACAAGATTGTGGTTATGGTGAGAAGTGTTTCAAAAGTTGATTCAGCTATCGTTCTGAAGTCAGATTGCAACCTACCTACCACCTCGACTTCTTCTGGGCATTCGAGATAATAGAAGTCCAAGAGTAACACCTACTGGGAAACCTACTACAGCCAAACCAAGAATAAGAGGATTCGGTAGCCCTTCGCGTTCTGATTTCACTAACACCAGCAGAAAATAGACCACCTAGCATACAAACCCAGAAGACAGCCACAACAAGAAAAACAAGACCAACGAGTTCACCAGCATAGAATGCATTCATCACGAACTCCGCTAGTGGCGTATGAGGCTGTTCTATATTACCATGGAAATTCAAACCAGTGACTTCAACAATATATTGCTCTCCTGGAGTAAGAGTGTAGTCAATAGTTTCATGATATGAGAGCGTTTCAACAAGAGAACCAGGACTATTGAGGTAGACATCCAAGTGGGTGAGATATCCACCCTCACCATCATACAGAGTGACTGTAAAGTCTACTTCTTCGCCAATGACATCGAACTTGTGGTAACCTGAAACATAGATTGGAAGGTCCGAAATCGCAGTAAACTCAGCTGGACCTTCCTCGCCACCAAGTATCAAGGTGTGTGTAAGCTCAAGACGCATAAACTGATCTATCCCATGATAGAACAGGATGAAGGATCCGAGTGTTATGAGAATGACTGTAGTCCAAACTAAGACCCCTGCTACCCCACGACGCATATTCGTGGAGAAGGTATACTCCTTAAATATCTTATTTATTGACTGATTTATATTATTTTCAAGAGTATATTATATTAAAAAATACGCAGGAACACATGAAAGCAACTTTCCTCTCTCTGCTCATTCTTTATATCGGCGTCATAGTACCGAAATGACGATAGACATCAATCATTGAGTTTTCAGGAAAGATGAAAATGCAGACCTCTGAGGAAATCATGATTGGAGCTGCAGTTGTTATCTTCTTCATTTGGCGTTTTGCTCGAACTCATCAGCTCTATAGATACTCACTCAAGGTCTTGAGAGAACAGGTGGAGTCTGGTCCGTTCAAACCATCCTTCTCAAGAGATTTCTTGAACGGAGCGCTCCTAGGAAATAGGAGTGTGGAGCCCAACTCGTTCTTTATTAGAGCCTTGGTGTTTGTATTTATTGCGTTGATACTTCTTCCCTTCAGAGACTATGCGCCTGTGCTATATTGGATAGTTACCTTTCTGATTGTTCTATATGTTCCCTGGTGTGTTGGTCATGGATTAATGCTGAGGAAGAGAAGATAAGAGATCGTCATGGCTCATGAGATCTTCGTGCCAGAATATTTGCTGTACAGACAAGAGAAGCATATGTGGTTACATACCTAGTGGATAGGGTCTTCCTCTCTCCGTTCCTCTTACTTCTTGCCTACAGATAGATTGCTCCTAATGTATGTGTAGCTATTCTCTTCTCTTGTTGATCTCGTGAAATTGCCTGCTTAGTAGTAGGAATATCAAACTCGTAAGGAGTAGTGCAAACACACTTACAAGTGGGGAGATAGGATATGTCGAGATTCCAAGACCAAGCCGAATCAGAATCAATGTATGAGTCAGTGGCGAGAACAATGAAACGACCTGTCCAGGGAGGGGTAGGCTTTCTATTGGGATGAAGATGCCACTTATGAATAAGAGAGGTATTCGTACAAAGTTCATTGGCATCATGATATTTCCAACGCTCTCTGTTGGCACGCTCGCGAACATGATCCCCATAGCAGCAAAGGCAATGCATGACAAGAAGATACCAAGTGAGAATAGAACGAGATTTGCGATCTGAAAGGGAAAGAACAACCAGCCTACAATGAGGGGCACAACAGATACAAGCAAGCCAAACACCACACCTGCAAGAGACTTGCCGAGTATGACCGAGACCAAAGACATCGGTGCTGAGAGATATCTATCGAACGTCTTGGTCCGTCTCTCTAGTGGAATGACAACGGGGCCCACTGTGGATGCAGCCCAGAACACTGTCTGAGAGAAGAGGATCGGGAGCATCTCGATGAGGCTTAGATTGCGTCCCACAGTGAATGTGAAGAAGAGTGCGAACGGAAACATGATTCCAAACATGAGCGTAGGTGGAGAGAGATAGTAGACCCTGATATCCTTCCATCCGATGGCCCATGCGCGAGTTGCTTCCTTTCTTACTCGTGAAAGAAGATTGGTATTACTTGACATGATCTAGCGACCTCCTCCGTTATTTCTTCGATGCATCCGGGTCTGAGATTCTCCTCTATGTACAATCTCCTGTCCAGTCAGTTCAAGGAAGACGTCTTCTAGGGAAGGTCCAAGTGTATTGACAGACATCAATTCAAGATTGGTTGCTTGGGAAAATGTGAATAGTTCTTTGAGGGTTTCAGCTGGTGTGAGTGTGAAGATTTTGTACTTGTCTCCACGTTTCTGGACCTCTCTGACGCTAGAAAGTTGATTCAAGTCTGAAACGAGAGTCTCGGGAATTCGATCAAATGCTACCTCCACAGAATGCATCTTATCCATAGCTAGTTTAAGATTCTCAGGAGTACCAATAGCTCCAATCAGTCCTTGGTTTATGATGGCAATTCTAGAGCATAGCTCATTCGCCTCTGCCATGTTATGTGTCGTCAGGAAGATAGTGGTGCCAGTTTCATTGAGATGAAGTATCAGGTTTCGAATCATCTTGACGCTTTGTACATCCAATGCAGTCGTTGGTTCGTCAAGGAAGAGAACATCAGCATCGTTTACAAGAGCCATGGCGATGGTCAATCTTCGTTTCATACCACCTGAAAACTCTCTCACATTATTGTCTTGGACTTCAGTAAGGCCAAAGAGGTCAAGTAGTTCCGCAGCCTTTTCCTCACGCTTTCGACGATTAAGTCCGTAGAGTTTGGCTGTGAAGATTAGATTATCCCACGCAGAGAGGTCATTATAGACATTTGATAGGTCAGTAACGACCCCCATTCTTTCTTTAGCAGCAAAAGAGTGAATTTCGTGTCCCAATATCTGAGCTCTACCTTCGGTAGGAGATGATATTCCGGTCAACATTCGGGTTGTTGTGGTCTTACCGGCCCCGTTTGGTCCCAAGAAGCCGAAAATCTCACCCACTTCAACATCGAAGCTGATTCTATTGACTGCAGTAAATTCACCAAATTTCTTTGTGAGTTCACTTACGGAAATTGCAGAGGTCATAAGCTACAGGAAGACAGCTATCAAATAAGAATAGTCATGGCAAGAGAGATATTCAGTCCTGACTTTCCACAGTACAGAAAGAGAAGCAGATGGAGTTCTAGACTTCCAAACGAGATAGTAGTTTCCGCCCTCATGCTCTCTTTCTAGGCAATACATGGCATAAAAAAATGAGTGTGATGGAGTGATGAAATACACTCCACCGTGGATGCAGTCTATGCCTTGTCAAATTCAGCAATTCTGGAGATCTTCTCCGTGAACTCATCCACCAGTTTCTTCGCCTCCGATACGAGTGTGTCAGAGTATTCCTTCCTTAGCTTTCTCCGGAGGGCATAACTGGCCTTTCGCATTTTATGCCAGCTCTCAGCTAGTTCTCTAGCCTCTTTAGGAAAGGCACCATTCCATTCATCGAACTGCTGCCCAAAGAATCTAGCGCCTTTATCTTGTGCTCTTCGTTCCTCATGCTCTGTTAGAAGTTTCCTACCTTCCTCAGTCAACTCGTATCGTCGGACACCTGCCTCAGTGTCAGCCAGTTCCTTTGTATAGCCTGAGTCTAAGAGCCAGGAGAGTAGCGGATAGACAGAACCAGGACTTGGTCTCCATCTATGACCAGTGTTTTCCTCAATATCACTCATAATCTCGGCACCCGACATAGGTCTCTGATTGAGCAGTCGTAGGACTTTGCCTCGAAGATATCCCTTCGGGACCGATGAGGTTCGTCTATCCCAGTGTCTGTGTGTATGTGGTCTACGCATGTCTTTTCTTTCACCTCCATTCAGGTATTGGAGCAACTTTATCACTATTGATATCGCTTGTGATATCGGTATTGATATTGAAACCATATAAACCTTGAGAATGTCCCGTAGAGTGAAATCAGAGCTAAGTCCATCTCACACATCACCATGACTCGTGAGTTCTTTGAAAAGAACAGGTGTCAAATTGTCTTTTCAAAAAGGCATTTTATCATTCTTGCAGAATATAAACCTGTGAAAAGTAAAATGAGTGATGATGTAACAGGTTCTATTCTAGAGATGTTGGCACATCCCTTGAGACGCGCAATAATCAGTATCTTGGCTTCTGAATCTAGATCAGGAGCAGTATCATACACAGAGCTTCTCACAGAGCTCCAAATATCAACTGGCCGCTTGAATTACCACCTTCGTCAGATGAACGGTTACCTTGAGAAGACCAAAGATTATAGATATACTCTCACGCCTTTGGGGAAGAAGGCACATGAAGTGCTTGAGATAGTCACAAACAGTGCAGTATCAGAGCCAGACATTGCTAGGTACTTAAAGCCCACCATACGGAAGAGCACTTTTGTGACCCTTGTGAAAAGCATGACCTGTATTCTCATCGTCGGAGTCACAGTTCCTGTGTTCTTCATTGGCATGTCTCTTCTCGACGAGTTGGTTGCTCCGGTGGATTGGACCTATATTGTATTCAATATTATTGCCCTGGGCTTGGGAATATCTCTACTTGTCTGGCTCATAGTGGCTCTGAAGCATGCACCAGATTTTGCTAGGAAAATTGAGGAGAGGCTATATGCGTGAAGAAATGGTTGGATCTGAGCTATCCAGAAAGGAGAGAGAAAAAGAGATTCTTCTTAGCTATTCATTCCTTTCTATTCTAAGCCTAGCCTCTAGATTTTTTGCTATCATATGGATTGGTGTTGTCATATTCCTTCTGACATTCCCATGGATATGGTCGAAAGTAGCAGGGTTGGAATCACCAAGTGAATCAGAGAAGAGTAGTCGTGCGTACGCATTTGGGATTGGAACTTTGCTTGGGACAGTGTTCTTCATCTATTGCATTATCTCACCAGACGCATGGGACCAGTTCCCGCCCCCATTCTTCGAGATGCAGCTTCTTGCAGGATTCATTGCTAATGCCTTAATTCTAGTACCAATGCAAGAGATATACTTTAGAAAATGGCTATTGCCTCGACTTGAAGAACTCACAAGTACTCCGAATGCATTAATCCTGTCTTCGTTATTATTCATGCTCTGGCACTTGATGCCCCCTTTCCAACAGGATTCCACGACACAAATCTACATCGATGTGGCATCATTAATGGGGTGTCTTTCAACATTTATTTTAGGTATTTTATGTGGAATTGCCTATATCAAGTCAAGACGAATTGTAGCCCCTTGGTTGACACATACTATTGCGGGTATGACGCTTGTCTTTTTGGGGAAAGTTGTGCTGTTCACATTCACTGAATAATCCCTCTAGTAAAGAAATCTTGGTTTTTCTATTCGTAATTTTGTTCAGAGAACAGACCTTGGCTTATGGAGAACCAAATGGACTGCAACTGAGTCTGAATCCCGAGGCATCATCATGGCCAAGATAGATGTCAGATGAAAAGGACAACATTGTATCTTATTTAACATAAAGGTTAACATTATGTATTGTTAATAAAAAAGGTAAACTTATTACGGACCAAGAGGATTTGAATGTAGCATTATGATACGGTGTTCATATGAAAATGGCTCAACGAGTTCTTGGCTTACTGTTTTCAGTGGCAAGCAGTATTGTTCTGTATCTAATTGTGGTATTTCCAATACCTGCACCAAGTAAGGAGTTTTTCACAATCATTTTTGGGTATCTATTAGCTCTGTTTCTGCCTGGTTTGATAATTGACCTGGTCTTTGGATGGTTAGGAAGGGGGCTTGGAGAAGACATTGCTTCAAAATGTGGCGGCCTCAGATATGGAGGATATCTCATAGGATATTCGGAGAGGAGTTTGTTGTTTCTTGCAGTGGTGATAGCCTATTTTGACACTGCTTTGTCATACACATCCATTCTCAGTTTTCTCTCAGTGATTGTTGCAGGCAAAGCCATTTTCCGGTACTCGAGTAGAGAAACGAGTGATCGTGCATGCGCAGATTGGTATATTCTAGGCACGCTCATGAGTATCACGTTGGCTCTAGCATTGACGTGGGGAATCTTCAGATTTCTGTTGATTGGGTGAGAAGGTATTGATTGCAGTCATCATTGACATCGTAGCATCAAGAGATGCCGATACCCGTGAGCGGAAGAGATTGGATGAAAAGTTACGAAGCATAATTGATCAGACATACAGACGATTCAAAAAATACT
>JAEORX010000006.1 GCA_016840685.1 Candidatus Thorarchaeota archaeon | reverse complement strand
AAGAGCCAAGACCAGGAGACTGGTGATGGCACCACAACATCCGTCGTCATCGCAGGGGAACTCTTGAAGAGAGCACAGGATTTGTTGGAAAAGAAGATTCATCCAACTATCATTGTTGGAGGTTATCAGAAGGCAGCCGAGCAGGCCACAAAGATACTCAAGGACATAGCAGTTACGATGGAAGGCATGGACAAGAAAGTCCTGACCAATATTGCTGAAACATCAATGAACAGTAAGTCTGTGGTCGGTTCAAAGGAACACTTCGCCAAGATCGCTGTTGATGCAGTACTTCAGGTTGCAGAGAAGACAGATGGTGGAGTCAGAGCTGACATTGATATGATTGAGATAATCAAGAAGCAAGGCAAGAGCCTGACTGAAACCGAGCTCGTCAAAGGCATGGTCATCGACAAAGAGGTAGTTCATGCCTCGATGCCAAGAAGGGTCCAGAGTGCAAAGATTGCTCTAGTGGACGCAGCTATCGAGGTCGAGAAGACTGAGTTTGATGCAGAGATCAAGATTGACAGTCCAGACCAGATCAAGGCATTCCTTGATGAGGAGGAGCGCATGCTCACAAGAATGGTTGACAAGATTGTCGCGACCGGTGCAAATGTCCTCATTTGCCAGAAGGGTATCGATGATGTCGCACAGCATTACTTGGCCAAGGCTGGAATAATGGCAATTCGCAGGGCTAAGAAGAGCACCCTCGAGAAGCTAGGAAAGGCCACAGGTGCAAAGATTGCCACAAGCCTTGGTGAGCTTGATAAGACCTACCTAGGTTCAGCAGGACTTGTGGAAGAGGTCAAGATTGGTGATGACAAGCTCGTCTATGTCAGAGACTGCAAGGATCCAAAGGCGGTCTCAATCGTGATTCGTGGTGGAACCGAGCACGTAGTAGATGAGGCTGATAGAGCCATTCACGACGCACTCTCTGTTGTGAGAAACGTTGTGGAAGACACAACCTATGTCGCTGGTGGTGGCTCCACTGAGGCTGAGATTGCCAAAAAGCTTGAGGCGTTTGCAAACAAGGTCGGTGGTCGCGAACAGCTGGCTATCGAGGCTTTTGCTGAGTCGCTCCTCATCGTTCCAAAAACTCTTGCAGAGAATGGTGGTCATGACCCCATTGATATCATCGCAGACCTGAACAAGGACCACTCTAAGGAAACTGGTCTCTGGTTTGGTGTCGATGTGATGAGGGGTAAGACTGCTGACATGATGAAGGCTGGTGTGATTGAGCCAGCAAGAGTCAAGAGCCAAGCAATCCGTTCTGCCTCTGAAGCAGCTCAGATGATCCTCAGGATCGATGACGTCATTGCTGCCAAGGCCACATCCGGTCCTCCAGCAGGTGCTGAGGGAATGGGTGGAATGCCCGGCGGAATGGGCGGAATGCCTGGAATGATGTAGTAAAAACTATAACACTTTGGAGCCGCAAGGCTCCATTCATCTCTTTTTTGCAAGAGGGTACCCACAATGGCGCTACGTGTTTTACTTGTCGGGATGAACAGCTTTGACTCAGGAAAGACACATCTAGCTATACAATTGAGCAAGACACTCCGTGAGAGTGGATATTCTGTTGAATATTTCAAGCCAATGAGTGGGCATAATTACTGGTATAACCATGAGCACACAAAGTACTGCCTTGAGAATGGGGTCCTTGTATCATTGGATGCGGTAGAGGTTCGAAGGTTTCTAGACTCCAAGAATCCGATTGAACTAGCCAATCCTGTTCACAGGCTCTACGTACCAATGAAGCTGGAGAAACCAATGCAGAATATGACGAACACATTAGGTTTGGCTGGGGCAAGTGCAATCCTCACATTGGAACGATTCAGTCGGCCCGACAAATCAGGCATCGATTCTACCATGCTGGTTGCACAAAGTCTCGTCGAAGAGGAACGACTGATAATCACACAAGAAGAAGTTGGGATGCTGACAAGAGGTACGGGTATTATCGATGTCAACAACCTCGAAGCTGTCCAAGAGTTTGAGCGAGTGCACTATGAGGAGCATGTTTCAGAGTGCTTTAATCACCTGGAGAAGACTGCAGAGGTTGTGATCATCGAGGCATTTAATGATGCGGCATGGCCTTGGAATGACCTGGAGGATGTGGATGCAGTCCTTCTCACTTCTCCAGCGCATGTCTTTTCATATGACCCTGAGAGGTTTGGAAAGGCGGTTTCTCTCATGAGCAGACCGAACCTCCCCATCAGAGAGGTGACATTCCGAAGGATATCGGACCTTTTGAAGCCCTTAAGCAGACTGGAGATTAGACCTGACAGAGATATTTCAACGGAGGACCTTGTTGACCTCGCAATACCCTTTCGCACAGGAAAGAAAGATTAAGCATTAGTGAAGACTCCAGTGTACTACACTTGGGACCAAAAACGGAGACAGTAGATTGACAGAGGACTTGAACTGGGAACTCATTGTTATTGGCGGTGGACCAGCAGGTATGACAGCAGCGATTTACGGAGCCCGCTACGGATTGAAGACGCTGCTCTTGGAGTCAAAGGTTCTTGGTGGTGCACAGGCGACCAGTCCAGGAATAGAGAATTATCCCGGATATACATTCATTGTTGGACTGGACTTGGCTAACAAGATGAAGGAACAGGTCAAGAAATGTGGGGCTTTCGTCAGGGAAATCACAGAGGTCAAGAATGTCGAGAGGGACGGAGATGGTGGTGATTTCCTCCTCGAAACTCGACGAGGTGTTTATCGAACCCCGGCGATCATTTTTGCAACTGGCGGAGGACACAAACATCTCAATGTACCTGGGGAGGACAGCCTCACTGGTCGTGGTGTTTCATATTGTGCCACCTGCGACGGACCACTCTTTCGTGACAAGATTGTGGCTGTTGTGGGAGGAGGGAACACAGCTGTTACTGAAGCGCTATATCTCTCAGAGGTTGTTGGAAAGGTCTATCTAATTCATAGAAGGGATGAGCTGCGGGCTGAGAAGATCATTCAGGACTATGTCTTCAACTCAAGTGTAGAGATACTCTGGGATACAATTGTCAAGGAAATCAAGGGTGACGAACTTGTCAATGAGTTGCTTCTGCAGAATGTAAAGACGGGAGAGGAAAGAACGCTCTCAGTGAATGGTGTCTTCATTGCTCTGGGATCCAGTCCAGAGAGTTCCCTTGCACAGAGCATTGGTGTGGTAACTAACCAGCGGGGAGAGATTATTGTCAACGCAAAACAGGCAACAAACATTCCAGGTGTCTTTGCGGCTGGTGATGTAGTGGAGTCTATGAAGCAGATCGCTGTCGCAGTGGGTCATGGAGCCATTGCAGCAGACTCCGCATACTCGTACATCAGGAAGATTCAGAGAGGCCCAATAGGTTACGCATAGCTTGTTATTACCTGAAGTGTCTAGTACAAGCTTTCAGGTGGGGAAACGTTAATAACCGCGCCTCTGTCCGATGCTCAAGGCACTGAGGCCAAACTCAGTAATATCAAATTTGACCGTGATGTCATCATGAAGAGGGTCAAAGTAATAGCATTTACACTGGCGTTCACATTTGTACTACTAGCATTTACTGTACAGCCTGTAGCAGCAGCAAGTCGCTATGATTCATTGAGGTCATATATGGACAGTAGATACGATGCAGTAAGAGGCGGTTATTCTATTCCTGATGAAGACTTAGTACGCCTCGATCCAACATATGGTGCTATCACTATAATGAATAAAACTGGCACACTTGCAAACAGACCACCACCAATCCCAATCACATTGGTCATGAACTTTGTAAAACTCCAACAGTATCTGACTGGAGATGAACAGGAGCAGCCAAAGTATGGTGGGTTTAGTGATTACCTACTCGGACCAGTGACGAATGGAGGCAACTATAGAGGTTTAGTCCTATGGCAAATGTTGAAGTCGCATAGTGATGTCCCAGGGACTGGGGACTATGAAATCAACGCCACAGCAAACCTACTTTGGATCAACAAAACGTCAACAGTTTCGGGAGGATATGCAGTGAGTCGTGACGCCATTGATGCAGGTGCGGGTCCGGATCTCCTATCAACAGCCTATGCATTATCTTCCTTTAAGATTCTAAACTCCATGTATCCTGAGGAAAACGCGTGGGATTGGCTATTTAATGAAACTGCAACTCGGGAATGGATAGACAGCTGTAGGGAGGGAGATGGATACAAGCTCTACCCGGATGCATATCTCCCTAGTGTGACGGGAACTGCAGCAGCTATCATGGCATATTACGCTCTTGATTCACTTTCCTCTATTCCAGATATTGGAGATGTCGAATCATGGCTCTTGGCACGTCAAGTACTCAGTGATGGAGAATCGGAATTCGCAGGTGGATTTGAGGAAGGGAATGGTACAGGAGTATCAAGTCTTGAGTCAACATACTTTGCTCTCACTGCGTTGGAGGTTCTGACCGCACTACCATCAGTAAACACTACAGCTGCAGAAGCCTTTATCCTGAGCTGTCAAACTCCTGAAGGTAGCTTTGCCAATGCACCAGGCTTTAGCACTGGCAAACTCCTCTATGCTGGATATGCATGTGAGATGTTGAATATGGCTGGGTTTGATGGAGCTCTGAATACTCTGTCATCATCAGTTGATCCATATTCTCCAGGAGATACTGGCTTTGAGTGGCGGTTATACATCATTGTAGGTATTGTTCTTAT
Source organism: Candidatus Thorarchaeota archaeon (assembly GCA_016840685.1). Taxonomy (GTDB): domain Archaea; phylum Asgardarchaeota; class Thorarchaeia; order Thorarchaeales; family Thorarchaeaceae; genus SMTZ1-45. The sequence goes on along the minus strand of JAEORX010000006.1, from coordinate 40,864 downwards.
TGCCATAGTACTGGCAGTCCTCGGCGTAAGAGCAGACTAGATTATGCAATAGCTTTATCATGATTGCTAGAAATTAACCCTTCAAGGGTCAAGCTAATTGCATCCTTAGGTGTATTCAATGTCCTATGACGAGATAGATGACGAATCAATTCCAAGGTACAAACGTGGTTATGAGTGGTTTTCACATCTTGTGAACAAGGAAATGTCTAGAAAGCCTTGGAGGCGATTGGGCATCTTCTCGTTCTATGATGCACCATTTGCTGAGAGCAATCTCCTCTATCTTTCACCAAAACAGGTCATATTGACCATGGCGAAGATAGCCAAAGGAAAGGAAGCTGGACTAGTTCTTGTTGTTGACGCCATGGAAAAAGGAGAGATGGGTCTGAGTACTAGAGCTGGATTTGATCAGTTTATGGATATTTTCGACGGGCTCTTTCCGGATTCATCAAAATACTACTTCGGGCCAAAAGAATCAAACAGAACTTGGTTGCACGAATTTACATCCCTCAAGATTCCCCTCAATTGGCTTATAAAAAGACCAAATGTGTTTGCGGAGGTCTTGTCTGATGCTTCACCAGTTGGAGAAAGAGTCGGTCCCGGAGACGCTGCATTTGAAGACTTTCCTGGAATGATTGAGGTTCTTGTCGAAAAACTTGGACCGCCATCTTTGACAGAAGAGGTAATGGGAAAAATACGCGATACTGAGGCAAGTGACTATGCTGGCGAAGCTGTTGGTATGATGACTGTCTTTGTTAGTCCGGCTACAGCGGTTTCACGGGGAGTTAGATATCTTGGCAAGTTTGTGAATATGATAAAAGACCGTAGAAAACAAGAGGTCAAGGATGTTTATGCAGAGTGGACAGAACGTGTAAAAAAGGGGTATTCGGAGGAGAATCTTAAACTGTTCTTCGATCAATCGCCTGATTTCAACTCCGGACTTGTTGAAGCAGTTGCATCCTTCAAGCCAGTACTAATAATTCTTGAAACCCGTGGGACTCTCTATGACCTCTTCCTCCCATTAGTTTTACAACACCTAGTTGAAGAAATAGGTTACATACCACCCCATAAAAGACCCAAGAAGGAAGAGGACACAAAGAAGAAGGAGAGAGATGAGTCGTGGGAGAGTGAAGCGCTATCTTACGAATCTTTAGAAGAGATTGAGGATGGTGATTTGCCTCCAGTCACAGATCAGTTGATTCAGACTGTGATAGAGAAGGATGAAATATTGCCTCAGACTACATTGGAGATCTCGGTGGATGAGTTTGAAGGGAAACCAGAAACAATCCTATTTTTAGACGCGGCAACACATCTATCAAAATTCAACAAGTCATTCAAGTTTGCCTTGAACATACCTGAGAAGTATCCAAACATGTCTGTTGCAGCATCATTCTTCACGGACCGTGAGAAGATTAGCCAAGCACTTCAAGATGGAGTTCTTGAGTATATGAAAGACCGCGCATTGATATTTGACCTTCATCCAAGTCTATTTGATATGACTACTTCACGCATGCCTGTTTCAAAGAAAGCATGGCTAAATGGTCAGCTGCAAGAAATGGAGAGAATTCGCTCTGCGGGAGAGGTGGCTTTTCTTGAATATATTAGCCTCGAGGAACCGAATTGGAAACTCCGTGTCGTGGAAAAGCCAGAACAGGAGGCTTTAGCAAAAATACGAAGCTGGTTTCGTCGAGGAAATTAGTAATTAGTCATTCCCACAAGAGATATAATCAACACAAGTTATCATTGCAGTGACTCTCCGGAGGCAGAATATATTGAGCAAGGGTGACATGACGCAGGCACGAGTTCTCAAAATCGAGAAGGGGGACAAAATCACTTTGCCCGAGGAATTTGTCAACAAGATTGGTCATGAGTATGGCCTAGCTATTCTTGTAGTCAAAGACGGAAATGTGAAGTTATATCCTGTCGACAGTAGCAAGGTGATGTATCTCAAGCTGGTCATCGAGAAACTGAGTAAGAGCTTTCTTGAGGAACTCACAATGGTCTTCATGGAAGTCGGTCTGGAGGACATTTTATTCACCAGTGGTATATGTCAAGCTGCAGACCAATGCTTCTATGAATGCTACTTTACGCCTCAACAACTGAATGTTGAGGTAAACAAGCTCAACGATCGTCTGCAGGGTATTACTGGTGTAAAACAAGTTATGCTACATGAAGTGCAGACTTAGTGTTGAGCACCATGGCAGGTATTGCAGGTCTGCTTATCAGGAACACTTCCAACGATTTAGAAATTATGTTTCAGAAAATGTTAGGGGTATCTAGGCATAGAAGGTATGAGTCCTATAACACAGTGAAACACAACAACTCACACTGTGTCATCGCAGGAGCTCACTCTTTTCAAAGTCCTGATGGTGACCTAGTTGTCATTGATAGGAATCAGGACCTTGTTTTCCCACACTGGATTAAGGATGATGCATCCATCTCCAAGCTCTTTGGTGCTATTATTGTCATTGTTGGTGATAAGGGACTAAGTCTTATCAGAACCCCTGATGGAACAAGGGCCCTCTACTATGGATTCAAACCAAGCTGTCTTGCATTTGCAACAGAGAGGAAGAACCTCTGGAGTGTAGGAATAACAGATGTGCAATCTCTACAACCGGGTATGGTTGTAACACAACCTTGGGACGGTGTTATTTTCCACAAGAGAGTCGCCACTCTTGAAGAACCACAAAAAACAAGCGCGACACATCAAGAAACACTCAAGTTCCTGAGGAGAATATTGTCAGCATCGTTTGAGCGGATAAGAGAAGACACCTCTTGCGCAATCCTATTCTCCGGAGGAGTTGATAGTTCCCTCGTAGCCACCCTTGCATCTAACAGATGCAACAGTTCAATACTTGTGACCTCGTGCTCAGAAGGTGCACATGATGATTCAGCTGCCATAGAGGCTGCTGAGCAGATAGGGCTTCCATTACATACGGTAGAACTGAACTCACTTGTCATTTGGGAAACTCTTCCTGAGGTGATCTATGCCATAGAAACCAGCAGACAGATGGATGTAGAAATTGCACTTCCATTCTATCTCGCATCCAAGAGAGCTATGGAGGAAGGGTGCACAACCGTCATTTCAGGTCAAGGACCGGATGAGCTCTTTGGTGGATATGCTAGACATGTTCAGACATTCACCAAGAAAGGCGCTGATGCACTTAATCTTCAACTGTTTCAGGAAGTATCAATCACGCACAAGACCAACATAGAGCGCGATGAGAGAGCAATTGCAGCTCATGGAGTCGAAAGCTTCTTCCCCTATCTTGATTGGAATTTCGTGAGAGCCTCACTCTCAGTTCCAGTTGAGTGGAAAGTGAGTCCTTATCGCTCGCCTCAGCGGAAGATCATATTTAGAGAACTGGCACAACTCATGGGAGTTCCTTCAAAGATTGCACAGGCTCCAAAAAGCGCGACTCAATACAGCTCGGGATCATCAAAGGCGCTCCTTGACTCTGTGCTTCATCATGTTGACGGATTAAAAGAAACGAGTAGGAAGAAGGCTTCGCAACAAGTGCAGGATGTCTTAGATGAAATTGCCTACCAGATTGGAATTCCTAATGTCAAGAGAAAGAATGAGCAGCTTAAACTAGATATGGAATCTGTTAGCAGATTTCTCGAAAGACATTAGGAGTCATCCACCAGCATTGTGGGATAGGACATTCTGATTAAAATTCTCCGTGATTGGCTTTTCGTTATACTAAAATAGTAGATTTTACTCCCCTGTGTTGTCGACATCCTCCAAAGCTCAGGAATGAGTATCGGCGATTGTCGTAATTTCTCTGGAGGTCTGACAAGAAGCTTCATATGGGCGTTGTCCAAGATGCAGAGATTAAGACATAGACTATTGGCGTATATGAGTTCGACATTTAACGTAACAATTTTTTATGAAAAGGATTCGATTTGAGGAGAACATTACTATGGTTGGTATTGTAGGTTATGGAGTTTACATACCGCGCTATCGGATTAAAACCTCAGATATCGCGGAGGTCTGGGGCGAGGATAGTGCTCGGATTGGAAAAGGTCTTGGTGTCTTTGAGAAGTCTGTGCCCGGACCTGATGAAGATGTAGCCACTATTTCTGTAGAGGCAGCTAGGAACGCTGTCAAGATGGCAGATATTGACCCGGTGGATATTGGTGCCATCTATGTTGGATCGGAGTCTCACCCATACGCTGTCAAACCAACAGGCACCATAGTGGCAGAGGCCATTGGATGCTCTCATGACATGACATGCGCTGACTTTGAGTTTGCCTGCAAGGCAGGGACTGCCGCCATTCAGACTAGCATGGGTCTTGTCAAGTCAAAGATGGTTAAACTCAGTCTCGCAATTGGATCGGACACTGCCCAAGGAAGACCAGGTGACGCACTGGAATACTCTGCTGCTGCAGGAGGCGCGGCATTCATAATTGGAATGAAGAATATTCTTGCCACCATTGAGGATACAGTTTCCTTCACGACCGACACTCCAGACTTCTGGCGACGTGAGGGAGAGGACTTCCCCAGTCATGGCGCAAGGTTCACTGGTGAACCAGCATACTTTAGGCATGTGGGTGAGGGAGCAAGGTCATTACTCAAGAAGACCAAGACCTCTATTGATGATTATGATTACTTTGTGTTTCACATGCCAAATGGCAAGTTTCCAATTGCCATGGGAGCGGAACTTGGCGTACCACCACAGAAATTGGAGGACAGTCTTGTGGTCCGACAGATTGGGAACACATACTCTGGCTCTGCTATGATTGGACTTGCGAGGATATTGGACATCGCAAAGCCAGGGTCAAGGGTATTCGTGGTCGCCTATGGATCTGGAGCTGGAAGTGATGCATTTTCGATTACTGTTGAAGATGAAATTGAAGAACGTAGAGGAGAAGTACCAACTGTTGATGACTATATTTCAAGAAAGACCTACGTTGATTATGCGACCTACGCAAAATACCGAGGGAAAATCAAGGCGATGTAGAAGGAGGTTTCATAATGGGTAGAAGTGTAGCGATAATTGGTGTTGGAATGTGCAAGTTTGGAGAATTATGGGAACAGAGTCTTCGTGACATTGCCCTTGAGGCTGGCATGTATGCAATTTTCGATTCGGGTATAAGAGGAGCAGACATAGATGGTGTTGTCATTGGAAACATGAGTGCTGGTAGGTTTACTGGTCAAGAACACCTAGGAGCTCAAGCGGTTGATATAGGTGGTTTGGGAGATATACCATCCTATAGCGTTGAGGCGGCGTGTGCTAGTGGAGGAGCTGCTGTAAGACATGCATACATGGCTATCAAGTCTGGAGAACATGATGTTATACTTGTTTTAGGTAATGAGAAGATGAGTGATGTGAATCAGTCTGAAGCCATGAATACCATCTCTGTCGCCTCAGATTGGGAGTATGAAGGTATGTTTGGAGCAACATTCCCAGCTCTCTATGCCATGATGGCAAGACGCCATATGATGGAATATGGTACCACAGAAGAGCATCTCGCAATGCCAACTGTCAAGAACCACAAAAATGCCGCTAATAATCCATGGGCACAGTTCCAACGTCCAGTGCCAATAGAGGTTGTAATGAATTCAGGATTGCTTGCTGACCCCTTGAGGGTATTACACTCCGCTCCTGTAACAGATGGAGGTGCAGGTCTTGTGATGTGCCGAAGTGATCTTGCAAAGAAGTACTCAGACACTCCAGTCTACATAGAGGCATCAGAACAGAGGGGCGACACACTGGCTCTTCATGACAGAGCATCGATAACAAGGATGGATGCTGTTATTAATTCCACTAAATCAGCCTTGCATGAGTCAAATCTCAAACTTGAGGACATTGATGTCTTCGAACTTCATGATAGTTTCTCTATTGGAGAAATCATACTTACTGAAGATGTTGGAATCGCAAAGAAAGGCGAAGGTGGAAAGGCTTTGGAGGAAGGAATCACAGAGATTGATGGTAAATACCCAGTCAATCCATCGGGAGGCCTTAAAGCAAGGGGACATCCAGTGGGAGCGACTGGAGTGGCACAAATCGTTGAGCTAGCCTTGCAGCTTCGAGGGGATGCTGAGAAGCGGCAAGTTGCTGGGGCTGAGAAGGCACTAGCAGTGAACATTGGAGGAACTGGTGCAACCTCAATCGTTCACATTCTAGGGAGGTAAATTAGTTGGCAGAACAAGGAGTAGCACAGGTCTGGCGCAGAATCAGAACAATCTACAATATTCTTGGAAACAAGTGTAACACTTGCGGCAAATACTTTTTCCCCCCAAGACCAGTCTGTCCAGAGTGTAGAAGAAAAGGACAACTGGAAGATTATCAGTTCAAGGGACTCGGAAAGATCTATTCCTTTGCGATAGTTCGTCAAGCTCCTGAGGACTTTCAAAGGCAGTTACCATATGTCATAGCTCAGGTTGAACTAGATGAGGGTACAAGACTCACAGCACAGATAGTGAATATTAACCCTGAGGACGTTAAAATCGGGATGAGAGTTCGAGCTTGTTTCAGAAAAATCAAGGCATTCGGATCTAGCGGTGTGATAGTATACGGATACAAGTTTGAACCAACAATGAAAGTCACGGGACACGTTGACTAGTGTGGCAGATTCATTTCTGTCACACGACCAGTTGCAGGCAAAGCTACATTTCTGATGACTGTGGCGCCTATCCTCACTTCATTTTGTATACCATCATGGATGTGTCCATGGATGATCAGGTTTGGTGGACAATTCTCCACCACTTTTTCAACCCACCAAGAGAACCTATTTGGGTCATTCTCAAGTAGAGGGCTGAAATGCATTAAAAGAATAACATATTCTGAGGATTTAGATGCTTTTTGAAGGAGCCCAGTGAGCCTTAACGCACGTTTCTCAAAGGTAGTTTGTAATTCTTCAAGTGCTCCTATATATGACCTCGACGATTCGATCGTGGTGCCAGACACCCCTATCACTGTTATAGCTGAACCAGCAAGTTTGAGTGTCTGTGATTTATCATCAAGGAAGGTGATAAAGCCCTTCGTTGTTTTCTTAATCTCATTCTGACATTTCAGTGGTTCTTCATTCCCGAAACAGGCGAGAATAGGAAAATCTCTACCCAACTGTGATTCTACTGCATCTATGATGTTAATATACTCATCAACTTTACCTCGGTTGATCATATCACCTGCAAAGAGTAGAAGATCGGGAACTTCGTGGTTCAGCAAGGCAACCTGAAAATCATGGAGGTATCGAGGGCTATGTACATCCGCAATTGCAGCTATTCTTGCAGGAGTCATGATTAATCCTTCAGATTGTCGGTGTAGTCCAGAGATTGAGTTCTGTGATAGAGCCAACAGCAGGCAATGCGACATTCCTGATGAGAGACGATCCTATCCTAACCTCATGTCTGGTTGAATTATGCACATGCCCATGGATAACTAGTTCTGGTTGATGTTCAACAACCACTGTGTAGAACTTCCTACTACCAAGCCATGAAAAAGCCCTGGAATCTTCGCCCTCACATGTTTCCAGGCAAGGACTATAATGCATCAGAAGAATTCGATGGTCAACCTTACCCTTCATCTTCTTCAGGAGAGAAGCAGCCCTCTTAGCCCTCCTCTCAAACACACCCTTTACGCTTGGTATGTTTCTCCGTTGCCAACTTGTCGCTTTGTCTAGTGATCCCTGTGTTCCCACAATACCAACTTTGATATCATTAGATTCCAAGACATATGATTTCTCATCAAGGAAGACCATCCGGTCGCCCACAATTGAGATAATCTCCTTCCGGACCTCACTATACTCTTCATTCCCAAAGCAACCAATGATTGGGAAACTTGAACCTAGTACCTTTTCAATTACGTTTAGTACTGTTGTGTACTCCTCTGCATTTCCGCGATTTATCATATCCCCTGCAAAGAGGAACACATCAGGAGCATTGCGTTTGGCTAAATCCTTCACAAACTCCTCGAGGAACCTTGGGCTATGAACATCTGCAACTGCTAGTATCTTCACCCTTTTCACTTGTCTGTGTCTTATGCGGTCAAAGTAAGAGGAGGATATTAAGTATTCCAAAGCGTTTCTTATTATTATGGGAATACACTACATGGAGCAATGATATTAAGTGCTTCAAATTGCAGAGAGGTGTCGTGAAAGAAATGTCTAGCTCATGGGGTCTCAACTTGTTCGACCGACTACATGTGGGTCATCAAGTAATGATTGATCGTCTTTCTGAGATGCCCAAACCTGTTGCATGTGTCACAGGAGGTGAGCTTGTAGGACTCGAGCTTGAACTGGCTGCTCTTGTCCAACCAATAGGTATCAGAGAGAAGAACCTGAGAAATTACTTAAAGAAGACCAAACTTGATCAATCAATTGCAGTCAGAACCTGCACAGAGGTAGATGATCTCTTGGCAATAGAGGGAAACTGCAACTTTGTTATGTATGAAGGACCTTGCTGTACTGAGATAGAGTCTGGTGCTCTCAAAACAAGAAAGAAAAAGATGCGAGTTCGAGACACAATAGAATATCTAAAGCCAGTCCGTGCTCATGATGGAGGAAAACTTGCTTCTGCAAGAATAAGACTTGGAGAGATTGATAGGGAGGGACGTCGACTCAGGGGGACGAGTGAACCACCAAGAGAACTTCCTTTGACTGGAAGAAAAACATTGAAGTCTCCAAAAGGTGAGCTATTCTCCACCAGGGATGGACCACCTGAAAAACGCGTTGTACAAAAGATACGAGAAACATCACCATCATGTGTCATTGCTGTGGGAGATGTAACAGCTAGTACGATACTGAAGGAGGGGCATAGACCCAATGTCATCATTGTGGACGGCATAACAAAACGAGGCCCCTTCGAAGAGAAATTCACATCCGAACGTGTCTATACAATATACAATCCTCCAGCTGCAATCTATCCGGAATCTTGGTCAGTTATAGATACTGCAATTCAGGATGAGTTAGAAACCCTAATCATGGTGGAGGGCGAAGAGGACCTTCTAGGTTTTCCTGCAGTCTTGCTTGCTCCAGATAACTCAGCAGTTCTTTATGGTCAACCAGATGAGGGAATAGTCTGGATACCAGTCAATGAAGAGAACAGGAAAATTGCTCGAACACTTCTAGAAAAGATGCCCGTCATCCATTCGTAGGATATGTTGTCCTATGACTTGCTAAAAACATGATGAATATTTTCGATGCAATCGGTTGCCACAATATGATTGCCACGTTCATGGAATGCCATCTCTCCAGCCACTCCTGAAACGAACGCAGCAGCTGAGGCCGCGAGAAATGCTGAATTTCTTCTTGAAAGGAGTGAAGCGACAATCCCAGTCAGAACATCACCAGTTCCTCCCACGGTCATTGCGGGGACACCAGTCCGGTTTAGTTTGAATCTTCCAGTTGGTTCAGCAATGACATCAACTGGACCTTTCAACAGAATAGTAGAGTTATACTTCTCAGCACATGCTATAGCTTGCTCGGATCTGTTTTGTAAAGAGGTTTCATCGCCTAAATCATCCTCCATGAGAATTGAAAGCTCACCCCAATGCGGTGTCATTACAGAAATGTTGGGGTCTAGTAGGATCTCTGACGAAGCCAAGGCTTTGAGACCATCTGCATCGAGAACAATGGGCTTCTTCAATGCCACGAGTTGTTCTACAACAGAGATTACAGCAGATCTGGTTTGTTGCTCAAGCCCCAAACCAGGACCTATTGCCACGACGTGATTTCTCTTAGAGTGTTCAATAACAGTTTCTACTGTTTCTGGAAGTAATATCTGAGTGCCCATACTTGTTACCATCAGATTTGGACTATATGCTCTGATAGCTGAAACAACAGGGTCGGGAGCCAGAACACTCACTAGGTCTGCTCCTGATCTTAGTGCAGCCATTCCTGACAGAGCTGGTGCTCCCGAATAGACATCACTGCCACCAACAACAAGTATCCGGCCAAAGTCGCCCTTCTTTGCATGTGCATCACGTACTTGTTTGTATGGACTCAAATCACCAGGACCACAGGTATATTTCGCCTCCCTTGGGATGCCAATTGAAACAACATGCAGTTTCCCAACGAATTCCTTTGCCTTTGAAAAGCCAATTTTGGGTGCATGAAGAGCGATAGTGTGATCGGCCTTCACTGCTACACCATGGATTACTCCAGTATCTGAGTCGATCCCACTTGGTACATCAATTGAGTATTTAGTGGCTGTAGACTTGTTCATCATCTTTACTGTAGTAAAGAGGGGTTCTCTTAGTCGAGAGCGGAGACCAAACCCCATTATCCCATCAACAAGAATATCAGCCTCGTGAATAGCTCTACATGACTTCACGCTTGATTCTGTTAGTAACTCAGAGCTCAGTATATCATGAAGGTTGTTTAAAATGTCCCAGTTATGAAGGGTATCCTTATTTCTAATACCACTCTCATCTCCCAATAAATAGACATCAACATCAGCGTCATCTTCATCGAGATATCTGGCAGCGACAATCCCGTCACCACCATTCCCTCCAAGTCCACAAAGAATAGCGATGTGTTTTCCTTTAACCTTGGTCGTGTTAGAAATAACTCGAGCAACCTCACGGCCAGCATTCTGCATCAACATGCTATGAGTAACACCGAGATATTCCGCATTCAGTTCTAGAATTCGCATTTCCTCAGTCGATATGGGATCAGTCTCCATGACCTTTCACGCTCGTAATGGGATGAGTTTGTTGTGGAAGCCTCCCTATATCAATTCATTCTCCTGTCGCAAAACTCATCACCATTGGATATGTCTACATCTGAGAACACCCTTGACTGATGACTATTACAGTTCAAAGCTCTCATCAAATAGACTTAGAAAATGCTACGCTGTCGCCCCACCACGAGTGGTCAGGTATCTGAAATCTGAGATCAAGCATGTCCTTACGCACATTCATCCTTGCGATGATGTCCTTGAGCTTGGATGCGGGTACGGGCGGGTTCTTGCAGAGCTCCTAGAATCTTCTCAAAATGTTGTTGGTATCGACACATCACTAGAGAGTCTTGAGCTGGCGAGAATGAGTCTCGGAAAGAAATTACATCTGTGTCAAATGGATGCTCGCACACTTGGATTTCGTGACAATAGCTTCGACAAGACGATTTGTATTCAGAATGGTATTTCAGCGTTTAGGATCGAACCCAGTGTGCTTCTGATGGAATCTGTCCGGGTGACAAGAGATGGCGGCACCTGTTTCTTCTCAAGCTACTCAGACAACTTCTGGGAGCATAGACTCGAGTGGTTTAGAGTTCAATCTGAGGCCGGACTATTGGGAGAGATCGACTGGGAGAAAACAAGGAATGGTGTCATTGTGTGTAAGGATGGATTCCGAGCTACTACCTTCGGTCAAGGAGATTTCGAAAAACTGACATACACACTAGGACTAGAAGCTGAGATTCTGGAGGTGGATGAATCCAGTGTCTTTTGTGAGGTCAGGGTGACTAAGTAGGCTCCAACTCCCCATTTAGATACCTGTGAATCCCTCGCGCAGCTCGTTTCCCTGCACCCATAGCACTGATGACTGTTGCAGCACCAGTGACAATGTCTCCACCAGCAAAGACACCTGGAATGGTTGTCATCCCAGATTCCTCATCAACAACGATAGTACCCCATCGCGAGACCTCAAGACCCGGAGTCGTCTGGGGGATGATTGGATTGGGTGAGTTGCCAATTGCGACCACAACAGTGTCGACATCGATGATGAATTCAGACCCCGAAATGGGAATAGGACGTCGTCTGCCTGAGTCGTCTGGCTCACCAAGCTCCATTCTTATACACTGCATTCCGATGACCTCACCCTTCTCATTTCCAATCACCTCTGTGGGATTGGTAAGAAGTCTAAACTTGACTCCCTCCTCTTCAGCGTGATGTACCTCTTCAAGGCGAGCTGGGAGTTCCTCTCGGGAGCGTCGGTAGACAATAGTGACCTCTCCAGCACCGAGCCTTAGAGAGGTTCTTGCAGCATCCATTGCAACATTTCCACCGCCAATGACAGCAACGCGTTTTCCAATCCGAATTGGAGTGTCATATTCGGGAAATTCGTATGCCTTCATCAGATTGATTCGCGTCAGGAATTCATTTGCTGAGAAGACTGTGACCAAGTTCATTCCCGAGATGTTCATGAAGTTGGGAGCTCCAGCTCCTGTACCAAGGAAGACTGCATCATACCCATCCTCATTCATCAGTTCAAGAACAGTTCTGATTTTTCCAACAACGTAGTTGTACCTGATCTCAACACCAAGTTTCTCGAGATAGTCCACCTCAGCCATGACAATCTCCTTTGGTAACCTGAATTCAGGGATACCGTAGATCAACACGCCTCCGGGCTTATGAAATGCCTCAAAAATGGTGACGCCATATCCCATCTTCACAAGGTCTCCAGCACAGGTCAAACCTGCAGGTCCAGACCCCACTATAGCTATCTTCTTGCCTATCTTCTTAGGAAGCTTGGGTAATGGTTCACCATGGGCCCTTGCATAGTCTGCCACAAACCGCTCGAGGCGACCGATGGCAATTGGCTCGTTTCGAATTCCGTAGATGCAGGGAGCCTCACACTGGGTTTCTTGAGGACAAACGCGGCCGCAGATTGCAGGAAGACTATTGGTCTCCTTAATCTTCAATGCCGCCTCCATGAACTTGCGCTCTCTGACGAGTTCAATAAACGCCTTGATATCGACCTCCACTGGGCAACCACTTATGCACTTGGGATTTCGACACTGTAGGCATTTATTCGCCTCTTCTACAGCCTGATCAGCGGTATACCCGAGAGCGACTTCTTGGAAGTTCTTGCTTCTCACAAGTGGGTCTTGCTCAGGCATGGGAACCTTCTCCGTCGGAGGCGGTCGCTCACGTTTCTTTTCGGAGGCGTTTCCGTTCTTCTTGGACATCAGGTAGCACCCCCATGCTCTTCGACCCAGAGCTTCTCAGAGAGGTCCTCCTGCTCCTTGTAGGCATTCAAACGTCCCATGAGCTCATCAAAGTCGACCTCGTGAGCATCAAACTCGGGTCCATCAACACAGGTGAATTTCATCTGCCCGCCAACATTGACACGACAGGCGCCGCACATCCCAGTTCCATCGACCATTATACTATTGAGACTTACCAGAGTGGGTATCTTCTTCGCCGCGGTTGTCTTTGCGACGAACTTCATCATGGGTACAGGACCTACTGCGAAGACCAGGTCAATCTGTCGACCCTTGGCAATGAGGTCTGCGAGGACGGTGGTCACAAAGCCATGGACACCACAGGTACCATCGTCAGTCGTCTCATAGTTCTCGTCGCTCATGTTCTCCATCTCATCCCGATAGATGAGTAGGTCCATACTCCGTGCTCCGTTTATCGTGATGAGGTAGTTACCAGCCTCCTTGAAGGCACGTGCCACGGGAAACACAATTGCGCTTCCACACCCTCCGCCTATCGCAACGACAGTACCATACTTCTTCTCGGTCGGAGAGGGTTTGCCAAGTGGTCCGACGAAGTCCAATATGAAATCGCCCACTTCTAGACTACCAAGAAGGAGGGTTGATTTTCCAACCTCTTGAAAGACAATGGTGATTGTTCCGTTCTGACGGTCAAAGTCTGCAATAGTGAGAGGGAACCGTTCTCCGGTTTCATCAACTCGTATCATCACGAATTGACCGGGTTTGCACACCTTAGCAATGTCAGGAGCTTTAACCACCATCATTTTCGTGATGGAATTAAGAACTTGTTTGAAGAGGATCTCATACATGGAATCACTGCCTCAATCCGAGTGACGTGGGTTCCACTGCATCGTTGAAATAAGCATTTGGGTTAGGTACTATGTTTTGGTGGTCGAGTTTAGATACCGTATATATTTCGAACTTCTCGTATGACAAGTCCGGGGAGGTCCTTTATGGACTTTATCGGATATACTATTGCCCCAGCATCCTCGAGCGCCACATGTGTCATGCTCTTCTTTCCACCTTTCCCGCCAATATGGAACAGGAAGATTCTGTGACCACGTGTAGAGAGATAGTAGACGGTCTCTACGAATGTATCCCAATTGGCAATCTCTGCGTCAGTAATCATGAGCACCATCACTTGTGACTCGGCCTCGTCGCATACTTTAGCAATTTTCTTCACAGGCGCAACCGTGCCTCCACCCTGATAGTTAAGGAGGACTTGTTCCACAACAGATTTGGATGTGGACCATTCACTTGATTTACTCCCACTTGAGAAGTTTATCGCGGCAACTCGTGAGCCCCTTCGCAAGACAACATCCATAGCTGCAAAAGCCGCCACGAGTGCAGTGTGATAGGGACCACGGATGGTTGTAGAGGTCATATTCCAGGTCATGGAACCACTTGAGTCGATCACAAGGAGCATGTCTGGGAGTGAGCTTGACTGCGTGGTCCCCTCTGAGCTTACCTTCAACCACTTCCGTGTAGACAGGTTTGGAATGAGGAGGGGGAACGCCTGAAGTGACTGAACGATGTCCAGCTCCTCAATCGGGTCCCCTAGCCTCCAAACTTGGGGAGAGAGAGGAGCAAGTCCAGAGAACTTCTTCTCACTAACATCAAACCGTATCAAGCCCTTTGCTTTTGCTCGATACCAGAAGCGGACCCAGGACTCTTTGGGATCACCATATCCTGCAGTGAGATAGACAGATTCTAAGTCCTTTAGATCACCCCCGCGTTGTTCCACTTCGATTGCTAGATCTTCCATTTCAGCCTCCAAGTCTGACGAAGACTGCTTCTCTAGGCATTTGCGCGCAAGATCACCATTTCGAGTTTCAATTGGGCTTCCCATTACAATGTCAACATCTAGTGGAACCTTGATGATTATAGGACCCTCAACTGATTCACTCTCCATCTCCTTGTTGGAAAATCCTCCACACCCAAGTAATTGCTCCAGTTCATCCTCAGGCAGAAGGTTAGCAACTATTTCAGCTATCTTCTCACAAGCCTTTGGCCAGCGTTTCTCATTATCAATAGATTTTCGAGCGACACCTGTGATCTTTGTAGCTGCATCTGATATGGATTGTTCAATCGTAACTAAGGGAGGAATGGGGAAGCCCCACATAGCACGATAGGAGGACACAATTAAGGACCAGAGCATACTATGTTCAGACTCTCTGATGGCAGACTCGTGAATAGACGAATTGATTCTGCTGTGAGTGAGGGATGGAAACTGCTTCAGGAGCTTCGAGTCAACAACAAGATCAGCAAAGAGATTACACACGAACATTGCGGTGGCATCATTAACTTTCTTTCGTGCTGCAGAAAACATGAGTCCATTGGTCACACCATCGAAGGGACATAGAAGATAGTGTTGAATCTCATGATGACAGACCGATCTCAGATAGGGTATGGCCTCGTTTGAATCCATATGAAGGGGGACACCAGCTGTGTTGAGATGAACCTTCCAGCTCTTTGAATCAATATAGAAGTAACTTGCTGCTTCTGGTAGATATTCAACTTCTGGGTCAGGAAGTGGGGGATGATAGAAGTCAGCCTGAGACTGCTGCCAAGCACTGAGGGCTATTTGAACGAGCCAGTGATCTTGAGAAACATCAGCTGAGGCTTTCGACTCCATGGAGTTATCCTCCAATTTGCTTCTCAATCTCTTTCTTCAGATTGATGGCATCTGTTCCTCCAGAAATCTCCAGAAACACTGAGGAGTCTGGAGAGTCACCAGTCGTGTAAATGACCACAGTCAGACCATCAGTTCGCACCACCTTTCTCTTAGGGGGGGAGAGGGTCTCTTTCAGCACACTCGTCAGTTTTGGATATTGTAAACTGATTGTGGTCCAGATGTCTTGCCATTGTTCGAAAGTGATTGCGAACTGTGTTAGGGTGAGTTTGTGGAGTGCATC
Organism: Candidatus Thorarchaeota archaeon; assembly: GCA_016840685.1. Lineage (GTDB taxonomy): Archaea > Asgardarchaeota > Thorarchaeia > Thorarchaeales > Thorarchaeaceae > SMTZ1-45. Next base: position 25,064 of record JAEORX010000006.1, on the reverse strand, counting down.
TGATACCTGTTTGAGCAACATACTCCTGTTGGGAAACTCGGTGTCTAGGAGTAACTCGTCATAGGTCTTTGTCAGCTGTTCAACATCACCATCCTTTATGCCCTTCTCAATAATCTTCACTGTCTTTGTATAACTCGATTTTCGCAGCTCCTTTGCAAAGACTGTGTAGTCAAGATAGACTAGGATGTCACTCTTGCCCATTTCCTTAAGCTCTTCAATTGCATCTTTGATTTCCTGACCTTGTTTTAATTTGTTCATAATTGCGACAGCAGGAGATCGTTGCGCGAATCTGGAAGCAGCCAGCTCAACAAGATATGTGATGTATGAATACACGTCGCCATAATAGGGTGAACGTTCAAGTTCATCTCGAACTAGTCGTGTGCGATGCCAAAAGACTAAAGGAGCTAATGACTTAACTATCTCCACAGTCACCTCTTGAGCACCTACAAGCCATGCTGCAGCTTTAGAGTATCGGTTAAGGTCCTTAGCAGCCCTAACACTAAGAGGTATGACTACTTTATTGCAAATGCTTTTCGTAGTGTTAAAGTGACAACCATCGCAGAGACCAGTTTCGACTGTCAGACCAGAGGACTGGCTCTTATCAACGCGGATGCATGCTCCAAACTCCCTTACCAAAGAGCGCATAAATTCAGAAGCCTCAGAAGAAACATAGACTTTGTCGGCTAGGTTCCAGATGGTCAGAAGATTTTCCTCGGTGAGGACTGCAGGCACTTGCCAGAGTTCATCAAAGCCAAAGAGCCTCTCATCTCTCGCGGCGAGAATGAGTTCTAGGTCATTAACTGTGGGCATAGTGATTGGGACAGCTATGCCAAATCGATCAAGGAACGGAGGACCAATATCAAAGGTACCTGCATCAGCAGGATTCAGGGTCGCATAAAGACAATACTCCTCGCATCGCTTTATCTCATCATAGTACTTGACTTCTCCCTCAGCTAGGAGAGAGAGGAGTATATTCTGCGCATGCGGCGTGAGTCTATTGACCTCATCTATAATCTTCCAGAAGTCTGTGACGAATCTGCGCCAGACGACCACCTCAATCCCTTCCTTCATCAAGGGTCCAGGCTTTAGTGTTGCGACCATTTTCTCCTCGGTGAGCATGGGATGACCACGAAGAATGCTATCCTCAATCTCATCGAGAGACCTCCCAGTCATCATTCTTCCTAGCAGTTTAACGAGTGTGGTTTTCCCCCCACCATGTCCTCCGATAAGAAGCATCGCAGACCTTGGTACAAGTGCATTCAGTATGCAAGAACTAACAATCAGAGGAAATCTCGTTGTCTTCACAGATGCCTTCTTGGAAGATGAATCACTATATCGGATTTCAAGATCGGATGAATGAACGAAAAGACCCCTACTTTCCACTGTGGACATGACATTCAATACCAGTCCTCGAAGTTTCTCACTCTGACTCATTGGAACCACCCACCACGACATATTGTCAGTCTTAACACTTATGAACCTCGCACACAACGGCGCGAATGACACGATATAGCGACTGTCACCGTCTATAAAAAATTACAAAAACAAACCAATACACACAGGTGAGCCCTTTGAATATAGAAACGAGAGGTGTCTAGTAGAACTGATTCCTATGGAACAACTAGTCTTCGAATTCATAATCATTCTTCCCATATCACTTTGCATAGGAATTGTTGCAGCTCTGACTGGAATAAGTGGAGGTGCTTTCAAAACTCCATTGCTCATTATACTTTTCCTCCTTCCTGCTGAAGTTGCATCAGCTGTATCACTACTTTCAGCGGTATTTGTTTCAGTTGTTGGTACTCTGGCCTATTATAGACACAACCCTGATCAAGTAAATTTCAGAATTGGGCTTTTTCTCGTGATTGCAACATTACCAGGGACTTCAGTGGGTATTTTTCTGAGAACAATATTTGCTGATGCACATATACTCCGCTCTATATTTGGTATCGTTCTTTTTCCAATAGCGTTGAAAATGATGATGTCTTTACCAATTGAGAATGATGCGTTATGCGACGAAGAAAAAATCGTAAGAATCTCTCAATTATCCTTGATGAAGATAATTATGATTATTTTCGCTGCATTCTTAGCAGGAATATTAGCTGGTTTACTTGGTCTTGGCGGAGGTACACTTATTGTTCCAGCACTTTGCATCATTCTCAATTTTCCAATCCTTGCTGCAGCCGCAACATCGATGTTCACAATGATATTCACGACCTCTGTGGGATCATTGATCAATTACATAGCCTTTATCCAGACCGATAACTTGATTGTATTCCTGTACTATGGTCTGGTGATGGGTACGGGGATGGTTACTGGGGGATTCATTGGCCCAAAATATGCCAATCGAGTGGATGGTTTGATGCTCCAGAGGTTGTTTGGGTTCATTCTCATCTTCGCGTTAGTGAAAATGATGTCATTAGGGCAGCTCTGGTTTAATCCTGAGGGGTCCAGTTTTCTTTTAGCAACAATAGGTGATTCAATTATTTGGCTTCTAATTGGAATTCCTCTATTGATGGTTTCATTCTATAGAATAAGAAAAAGGCGGAAAAAACCAGCTAATGATTTTGAAATTCCGTACATTGAATAATATTGGAACAATATGATGATATTATTGAACGGCGCGTAACTATACCTTCTCCGAAGACGTAATATGCCTTCAGGCGAACGACCGAAAAGCCAGAAGTCCGTGGGGTCGAAATTTGGGCGAAGATAAAGATTTCATTGAAACAGTTACTCTCACTACTCCAGAACAAGTACCGATAGAACGTGTTAGTCAATACTCAGTAGTGAACTTTGCCATGGAGTTCCTACAAGTACTCAAACGTTACAAGGTTCTAGAAACAAAGATGGAAGAAAGAGGATTAGAGTTTGGGGGACGTGTGCTACTCATAGGACCACCTGGAAGTGATTTTGGTGCATTTCCTCACTTTCTTGCAAGGGAGGTGCCAATCAAGATTATCCGCTTTAAGTTAGAAGGGGTTCTTGACGAGAACATAAGGAGTAATGATGCACTAAGAGAGGGGTTTGAGTTCGCTCGTAGGAATGCCCCTGCGATGCTCTATGTTGAGAAGTTAGAGGCTCTGGCTCCTAGAAACTCAGTCAATTCAATCGTGTTTCAAGATGAAATAAAAAATACTAGATGGAGTCGCGAGGAAGTGGTCACCATTGCAGCTACCACGAGGCCTGCAGATGTAGACAGAGAACTACTCTCAATTTTTAATCGCACATACCTCATTGAGGGAACTTCCATCGAAGACAGGATTCGCGTCTTTGAGCAAGTCTTGAAGGAGCGTGATGACCTTGATGTTTCAATGATAGCTGAACTGACAGATGGTTGGGGTTTCTCCGATGTCAACCACCTAGCAATGAGTATATTCATGCAAGAGGAATCAAAGGGTGAAGAGATGTCAAGAGAAGAGGTTGAGGAGCTTATTGAAAAGAGTCGAGTGGGGGCATTTGGTGATTCTAACTTTCTTGCCGGTATAGTAAGAAAAACGAAGGGCTCTCGGCAACCAGACATCAGAAAGTTGAGTGAAGAATATCCAGATGACTTTCTAGACCAGCTTTACCTCATGGCAGTAGGTGAGGACTATACTGAAACTCAACGTGTAATAGAGGTCCTGAATGAGGGACTACCGCTTTCTGCGAAAGATCGTGAGTTTCTTAGTCGTCACTCATTTCTCCTAACCGGGACTGCTGAGGATCGGTTGACGCGACTTCTCAGAGCCAAGAAAAGCAGCGATAGACTTCATAGAATAATGGGAAGACAGTAGATGAGTGAAGCTAGAGTAGAAATCGAAAGCATACGGCTTGGGAATTTCCTTTCCTTCTACAAGGGAAGAGTTGAGTTTGACAAAGGTCTCACTGTCTTGGCGGGACCAAATGGATCGGGAAAGACATCGATTTTCCATGCTCTTAAATTTGCACTCGGGTCAAACCAGAGGGAGAACCGGTATAGTAAGTGGAGCGATTTCATCCGACACGGCGCAAGTACAGCAGAGGCGGAAATCATTGTAAAAGTCAATGGGCAGAGTCGGAGGTTTCTAAGGCGGATTGATAGAGATGGTATCCCTCGTGCATATGCAGATGGAAAGCGAATCAAAGCTGCAGAACAGAAACGAATGATTAGCGCTCTTGGACTTGAAACAGACAACCCTCTTGTGTTCATGCCACAGGAGAGAATCAATGCGATAAGAGAGATGGACCCATTTGAGGTCAGAAGACTTGTTGAGGAGGGGACAGGACTTGATGTTCTTAGAGATAGGATTGGTCTCCAGGAAACCGAGGTGATACAAAGTCGTCAGAAGCTTGACACAGCCCTTAGTGAGTCTAGAACCGTTGAACGAGAACTCGAGTTGCTGCAAAATGATCTCTCTCGTCTTGAGAAGAAGAGAGCGCTACAAGAACAAGAGAGAAACCTTGAACAGGAATTGAAGTGGGCAAGCTTAGACGATCTATCAAAAAGAATACAGCAGACTAAGGATGAGATTGAAACAAAGGAATCCGGTCTGGTTGGGATACTTGAAGAGCAATCTGATGTTGAGGGACAGATTGCTAAAGAAGAGGAAAGGAACAACGAGTTAGAAACCAGTCTATCGGGACTACAAACAGAACTTGGTAGAATTGATGCTAAAATTGAAGAAGAGGAGAAAAACCTCTCCAAACTCGAGGGAGATTCGAAGAAGCAAATAGTTGAACTACGCCAACTTGAGAATGGTGTTAAGGCCGAGAAACGGAAAGAGGAGAAGCTGAGAGAAGACCTAGAAAGAGTATCTGCAGCAAGGGAACACTATATGGAGCAACAAAAGCTATTGCGTGACGAACTCAGCGAACTGGAGGAAGAACGGTCTCGAATACAGGATGAACTGGCCGCATTTGCAGAATGGAACACAAAGAGAGCTGAAGCACATGGCCACTACAAAGCACTTCAGGCTGAGATTGAGGGCAAGGACCTCTTCATGAGAAGTCTTCGCGAGAGGCTCCAGTTAGAAGAAGCTGAACTTCAGGCAATAGAAAACAAATGGTCACATATGTGGGATAGGATAGAAAAGACAGATGCAAAAGAGCTGGAAAGAAAGAAGTCCCAGTTAGAAAGGGAGATTGCTTCTCTCAATGAGGAACGGTTCAGGAAGACCAGTCTTGTGGCAATGCTCCAGAAAGATATTGATGACATCAAAGTCCGTCTAACTGAAACTTCAAAACGCATCCCTGAATCAGTCAGAAGCCTGAGTGAAGCAATTACAGAGCATGGTCTAGAGAGTGTGAAAGGACCACTCATCAGTTTATTTACGGCAGATGATGAGGTTTCAACTGCTGTAGAGGGTGTGCTTTCAGGCAATCTCCCATTAGCTTTTGTCACAACCGAGCAGTCGGACTATCAGCTTCTACTGAAGTTACGCAATAAGGAGGAAGCACCTTCGCCAATAATCCTTCTCAGGGATGTTGAAGAAAAAACTAGAACTGAACTTCCTCAAGGGTCAGGAGTACAGGAGTGGCTGTGGGACAGGCTCACAGCTGATGCATCTATGAAATCGCTCATGGCTAAGGTGTTCGGAGATTTTGTGCTAGTGAAAAACTCTCAGACAGCTGTTAGTCTTGCAACAAGACAGAATCACCGAGTCGTCACCCAAGACGGCTTGGTCATTATTCCTGATGACAAGCAAATCATAAGCCATCCTAAGAGTGAGCCATCGGGGATGGTTTCAACTGCTCCACTTCAGACACGAATGACGAAGATGGAAAAAGAACTGACTGTAGAAAGTAGAAGAGTTACTAGTATAATGTCTAAATTGGAAGCTCTCTCGAACGAACGAGAGGAAACAATAGAACTAATCAGTCAAATGACTCGATGGGGCTCAACTTGGGAGCGGAGAAGGAAACTGAATGAAAGTATTCCGGAGTTGGAAGAGCGTATTGCATCCATTAATGACGAGCTGAAAGGTCTGCGACAGGACTACGGTAAAGCAGAAAGAAACCTGAGAAAACTCGATAATACGCAACCCCCTGAAAGAAGTAGATTAGTTGGACAAGAGTCAGCCATCAGGACGAAACATCGTCGACTGCAGACTGAATTGACAAAAGCAGACAACAATGCACATGCCTCAGAGAAAGATGAGCAGCTTAAAAGACAAGAGTTGAAGAGGGTCTGTGAAAGTATCACAGTTTTAACTGACAGTCTAAATGATCTGCGTCTGGAAATCAAACAATCGAAGGATGAAGCCGCCGCCATTCTAGAAAAGATTGAGATCATGCGTGAAGGACGAGACGATGCAAAACAGAAACAGATGGGCATAAGGGAACAGCTCACTGGGATTCGCAACATAATTCGGAAACTCAGTGAACGGCTTGTGGAACTCAATCTACTTGTTAAGAATCGCAGACTTGAGGTTGTGCAATCAAAGAGACAACTGACAAACCTTGAATATGACCTCGAGTTAGTGGAACAGGAACTGGAGGGAAAACAGAGACCTGACAATATCAGAGTAATTGACGATGTAAGGAGTGAACTAGTGAAACTCAGGCACATCCTTGATGACTATGATGATGTTTCAGAAACGATAGCGCACACAGAGAGCCAATTGAAGGACCGACTTCAAACATTAGTAATGAGAGTGGCAGAACTTGGAGAAGAGCTTGAAGAAGCAGAATCTGCGGTACGTAATATCCGAGAACAATATCATAATGGTATGAATGAAACACTCAGGAAAGTTGAGAAAGGGGTGAATGAGGTTCTAGGGAGAGTGCAATTCCCTGGTAGTGTGCGTTTCGCACTTGCTCTGAGAGATGGCAACTATGGTGTGGAGTTCAAATCAAGAATAAAGACTGAGGGCTTTGGAGATATTAGTGCAGGTTCTGGCGGGGAGAGGTCTCTCATCGCAATTGGTCTCATTCTCGCATTGCAACGGTTCAATCCTGCACCTGTGTATGTCATGGATGAGGTTGACACATTTCTTGACGCGACAAACACTGAACTTGTCAGCCGATTGTTTCATGATGCATCCCGACGGAGTCAGTTCATTTTACTCACACCTGCAAAAAGCACACACTTGTTGAAACATGCTGATAAAATCCTAGGTGTCGTGTCACCAAACGGAGTGGAGCCATCAGTGATAATCGAGAGCCCCCAGTTCAAGGCTCAATAGGAAGTGGTTGGGAATGAGTGACGACTATAGTCTTGCCAAGGGTGTCTTTGACATGGTTCAGGCTGTTCGTTCAGGCGAGATTGACCCACTTGAGCTCAGACTCACCCAGGCTTATAGAGACCTTCAGCTACTCTCAGAGAGAATCGATAAACGAATTGACATTGATGAGATGTTGAATGAGATACTTAGTGCAAAGGTTGATAGGGTACAGGAACTTGCCCGGATACTCGCTGCGCCAGAGGTCTATGTAAGTAGGATAAAGGAAGTACCAGTACGACATCTCTCCAAAATGGTCACGTCAAAACAACCGGTGCTCATAGGGCATCTAGAGCATGAGTCACTAGTAAACGCTCTAAACAGAGTGGTTACACTAATAGACGCAATGGCGCGTGAACCTCCTGAGGACTCTGTTCCTCAGATCACTTCACTACCTAATGGATATACCCTGGAAACAGAAGACTCCGTGTTCCTTGATGATCTAGAAAGATTCCTCGCAACGATTCCAGAAGGTAGTAAGATGAAGTTCAATGATCTTGTAATGCATGACGAGTTCGAGTCCTTTCTGAAAAACTTCCTCTATGTTGTGATTTTGGTTTCAAAAGGACGGTTGCAATATAATCCAGAAACACGCGAGGTCTGGAGACCCTCAGTTTCAGACATTGACTTCACGTAGAAGATGAAAGGTCTGCTTGACGTATCAAGCAGGAACCTCAATAGGAATAATCTCTTCTCTGGATTCTATTGTTTCTTCGATGGGTTTTGAAAGTCTTCCGTGTAGGTTGAACTTTGCTACTGCTAGAAAACCAACCAAAGAAACAAATGTGAGAGCAAGAGCCGCTCCGATCATGGGAGGACCTGTTGAAACAACAACCTCAGCCCAGACTCCACCTATACCCATTCCGATGACCTGCACAGCAGTGAATGCAACATTGAGAAGTGCAAAGACCCGACCACGCAGCTTGTCTTCTACTAGCTCCTGCATAAGAACAGTAAGAGGAATGTTCAGAATGACATCTACAGCTCCAATCATTACCCAAGACAGCATCACTGTCAAAAGGTCGAAAGCTAGAACGAGAGCAAAGACTGCAACTCCTGCGAGGAGTCCTGCAGAAGAGATTAGATAGAGGGGTCTGTCAATCTCCTTCTTGCGACTGAAATAGACTGCGGCAGCAGCTCCGGAAGCAGCTCCAGCACTCAGCACCAGACCAACTTGGGTTGAACCTAGAGCACGTTCACCTTCGAGGTATGGTATGAAAAGCGCATTGAGGATACCTGATGATACCGCAAGCAACATCGCAAACACAAAGAGGAATGACAGGATAGAATTGCCAATTACATATCGAGCACCTTGCTGAATCTGCGCCACCAGTGATTCCCGGATAACAGAATCACGTTTTGGTTGAAGATCAGTTGCTATTCCTTGAAGTGCAACAGCAGAAAAGAGGAATGCAGCTGAGTTGATTGCAAATGCCAAGAAGTAATCAGGAGCAAGGAGTGCAACCAGTAGACCACCAATAGGAGGGAACACTAACTGTACAACCTGGAATGTCATTTGAGAAAGAGAGTTGGCTGCAATTAACTCATCGCCCTCCACAAGATTTGGGATGGATGCACTCCTTGCGGGAAAGAACCAGGCATTTGCAGTAGCAAACACAAATGTCAGGATGTAAACCCAATAGATTGTAGGTAAAAAGGATGGGAAGTGTACTGTAAGAGGAATGAGGATGATGGCGACAGCACGAACAATATCAGCAGCTACCATGATTGTCTTTCTGTTCCAACGATCAATGTAAACGCCAATGGGACCTGCAAATGCGACGACTGGTAGTGTTTCAGCCATTACTAGGATAGCCATTGACAGTGCAGAACCTGTAAGAGCATAGGCATAGAACATGAGGGCCAGAGATGCAATTGCAGTACCAATGTTGGAAACCAGTTGCCCGGACCATAGCAATGAGAAGTCCCTATGAGCAAGGACTCCTCTGAATCCCTTTGCATCATTATTTTGTTCGTTTTCGTCCAGAGTTGCAACTTCGGTCATATGGACTATCTCCTGAAATAAGTCCTTGCTAGTGCCTCGGTTGACATGATTGTCTTTGTTTCTCTCCAAACACGTGGAGTTCCTTCAATCTTTGCTAGAGCCATTCTTTCACCTTCTTACAGTAATGTAGGCATAAGCCAGTGCCTCAGTTGATTGAATGTGCGGGAACTTGGTGTCATTGACAAGTCGATTGAGTTTAGAGTTATAATCTGATTTCATCATCTTTCACACATTCCATATAGATGGTCACAGGATATGCTGTTTCTGAGAATAACTGACCATATCTCTGACCACTCTGTGACCATCATGGGTCATCTGAGTGTCAAACCAGACAAGGCTCGCCATTCTCAGAAGGTTGTTCAAACACTTCACCTCAAAACAGAGAAGTAAGCGTATGAGATTGCATCAGTGCTAATGACTGACTTCTTCTTCTTGAACACAGACGAGTTCCGAGAGTTAGTTGCCTGAGCCATGATATTTCACAAGAGATACTGCTGAGATTTAGTATATATAGCGAAGCCACTTGTGAGGGTCACAGAATGAAGTCACATATTGTTACTAATCTGATGAGTCAATAATAGATTTGGAACGAGTCTGGAGGTATACCAGCCTTACAATCGCTCGACCAGTGAACCAGCTGATCATGAAACTCCAATTTAAAACCCAGAATTGGATAGTAAGGAGTCTTGCTGGATTGAGTACTACAGAAAGCAATCCGTAGTCAAAGAAAACAGGCTGATAAACCAACAATAAAAAGAGGGCTATATATGAATAATTCGAATCCAGAGCCTTCTTTCCTTCTGAATGCCATAATGTAACATACTCAACAAAAGCTGCAATCGAAGGTACAAGAGCCTGGAGAATAAGAGCAAGATAGTCCTGTACAAAACCCGCTGCATATAGAAAGGGGGTTGTAAGGAGGAAATTAACAACCAGAAGGATAGCCATTATGCGTTCCCTCGAAATGTATTCTCTTGTTATTGTCATGTACAAACACCAATTCTGGCAAGATTCGCGAAATCACTTATTGAGATTTTCAATCTGCACAATTAATTTTCATGGCGCTTATTTTTTGTTGGAACTACATGAAACCCTCAGGTTTTAAACAATATACTACGAAGTCACCTTGCTGAAAAAAATGAATGAGTATGCCATCTTAATGAAGCTCCTTACACGGTCTGGAGACCCAATAGGCGCGGGAGTAGATGACATGCTCGATGCCCTTGGGCTTCCAGAGGATTTGGGAAGGGAGATTCTCTTCAGACGTTTGAGCGACCTGCATTCCAGGTTAGAACCAATAGGGCTCACAATCAAACACAATCCGGTTAGTGGAGTTTTCTATGTTGACACATCACACCTAGCAAAGTCAGGACCAGATGACTCCATGCTTCCTGATAGACTGGCTGCAACTCTCCTCATCGTGATTACACTAGCCTATCAGGAGGGGGGCTGGGTCAATTTTGACCGAGTTCGGGAGTTTAGAAAAAAGAGCCTTAGAGGAGTCATTGAAGACCTTAGAGAGTTACAGAATCTTGGATATATCGAACTAGACCAGACAGCAAAGAGAGTGAGGTTAGGAATGCGCGTTCCCTTTGAGATAGACTATGAGGCATTCTTTAGAGATCTTGTTTCTGAGAGACCGTAGTCAAATTGTGGCGTCTTCGTTAGTTTTATCAAGACAACGTTAAACCCCAGCATGGTCGGAATCATGTCAAACAGACGTTCACTAAGATTCGCAAAAACGACCTGCCCCGTCTGTGGAAGCAGGGAAGTCGCTCGTGATGATCACAAGGGAGACCTCCTATGCACAAACTGCGGTCATATCATTGTCCGCACAGAAACGAGAGCTGTTGGTAAGTTCGACATTGCTCAGCATCTGAAGAGAAATGGAAGGATGGACTTTGAGAGCCTCCGACACGCAACTGGAGCCTCAGAGGACAAACTATTCGGAGTCGTTCGAAGTATGGAAGAAATGGGACTTCTCTCTGAGATGCAAGGACAATACTCTCTGACCAAAAAGGGACAGCGGTGGTATCGTCAGAGACTGGGACAGGAGTGGGGATACTAACCTTCCAAGGTGCATACCCCTCATATTAGTGGACACTATTTTCTCATTATTTCTTCATCCGACAAGCTACAGTTCCAATGATAACAATCACAGTCACTTCAATACAATTTTTCCTAATATCCCTAGAATAAGTTTAATAAACTCTCAATTTCTCAAGGACATAGGATTCGATTCGTCGATTTCTATAAATCTTCAATCTCCCTCCAGGGTTGTTCATTTCGAGCATCTCAGGGACTACCACGCGATTATCGTACTGGTTCTAACACTTGTACGATTCATAAACAGCGAATCGAATCCCAACATCTTCTAAATATTCACTCTTCCAAGAATCTGGCATCATAGCATTCTCATTCAACACTCAGTAAAGGAGAGTCAGTAACTCAGAGCGATTAATAGATTCAGTTTCCAGCTGTCAATGTTTTAGTTTTTCGAATGCTTTGGATATCAGTTCCCTCTGTGGTCCAATATCCCCAACGATATTCATTCTGTCAATATCTATTTCACCAAGACCTCTCTTTTTGGCTTCCTGCAAGACTGGCATCTCTGTAGGCTCAAAACCAACGAGATATCCACCAACTGCCTCAACAGCGAAGGCGTCAGTCCCAACAATGAGTAGATTTGGAGAAATGGTGACTCTCTCTTTCTCAAAGCCCAAGTAACAATTGGTTGCATCTAGTACTGCAAGATCGATTCCGCCTATCGCCTGATAGATATCCAATAATGCAGTAGTCAGATGTTTGTGGAATCTATGTTTCTTTGTGTCCGGAATCATTCCAAGGAGGTTCTTGATGACAGACCCGAGGTTCATGAGATCTTCAAGTCCAGCTTCCTCGTATCTCCGTGGCACATGTGTACTGATGAATGTCCTCGGCTTAGAAAAGACGATAGGGAAAGGAACACTCTCTCCAGCAATACTGACATCCATTGTGTTGGTGTCATCTGAAAGATTGAACGGGACCACTCTCTCGTTGTAGCAGTCCCTCCAGAGTTCCAACCGTTTCATCCCAGGACCTGCTCCGCTATCAGACTCCGTCACTCTGATCTCCGGAGCTGCATTCAGAGCTGTGGTGATTTGCTGTACTATCTTCGGAGTTGTGCAGATTCCTGTCTTAGTGTTGTAGATACCCACTTTGATGAACACAGGAGTGTCTGGATTGTTCAGGTTGTCAAACCCGTCTATGTGATGAAGCGAACTCCTTAACGAGTCTTTATCGACTATAACAACTGTTGGCTTCATGAAACTCAGCCAGTGGTCAAAAATCGTACTCTTATATTAAACAGTAAAGTTCTCAGCAAAGTGAGCTGTCACACATTTATTTTTCCAAATTTCCTCTAAAGATATCCTTAATATACTTCAGAATAAACTTCAATCAGGGTCTGGAACAGAGGGCTTCAAACTCCCCTCCTAACCACGCGAATACCTACAAAGTAGAATACCTACTTTCCCTTTTTACCTCTGTCCCGGCCCTATCTTATCCTTCGTTTTAGTTCTAGAGGTTCACAACAACTTAGAAAAAGTGAAACGCATCTAGATTTTAGTAATCGGTGATTTGGCCAATGAGAAAATCTAGAAGGGGAACTCCGACAAGTCAACGAAGAAGGAAAATTCGAGTGGTCAAGGAACTACTGCGAATAGGCGTAGGCTCTTCGATGTTGTATCTCATTGCAGGCACGGATAGAGCAATGAAGATACTTAGACAAGACGTGGAACGACTGGAGTATGATACCAACAAGCACATCGAAGAGATGTATAAAGAAGAGCTTGTAGGGCACATGGAACGTCTTGGCATAGAACCACTCTCTCTCACCGATGATGAGGAACAGATTGCGAGTTTAGCGGCCAAGTACGTGTTGGCGGGCTATTTTATTTTGACCGATGATGAACCACCTTGATTTGAGAAATGATTAGATATTCATTAAAAGGAGGATTTAGGGCATAGCAACAATCCGTTTCAGAGAGTGAACGGAGAATGATGTTTATTTAGAAAGATTGTCTTGGTTTTAGTGTGAGATGACACGCAATGAGAGGTAGAGGAAGAAAACCACCAAAAAGTCCGCGAAGAGTATTCCGACCACTAAGACCGTTCCTGCGGCGAAGAAGAGCACCGCTAGCCAGGAGACTTTTTCGTATTAGTGCCGGAGCTGCAATGCTGTATCTCATTGCAGGAACTAACAGAGCTGTAAAACTGCATAGTGAGGACGTGAGAAGGTTAGAGAGTGATACGGAGAGATCCGTAGAGGATATGGATGAGGAAGAACTTGTAGAAGCAATGGAACGACTTGGCATAAAATCGATCTCTCTGACTAATGAGGAGAAACAACTGGTACTCGTGGTCTGTCCGTATTGTGGACATAAGAATGAACAGGGAATCACAAGGTGTGAGAACTGCGGTGCTAGTGTCTGAAGACAACTAGCTACTTCTTGATGACCAGTAGAGGACCATCTATCTTCACTGGCATATCTGTGGGGAGGTCTAGGAGCCAATCCTCAAGTTCTTCCATGTTTTCGAACCTTAGTAGGATGACAAGTCTCTCAAGAGGAAGTGAGTCATAGCGAGTGATCACCTTTTTCAACTGAAACATCCGGAATGCCTCAAGCTCAGCCCGCTGTTCTTCCAGCCTATCCCTTGTCGTGTCAATCCACGGACTGTCTTTCTCAAAGTCCCAGATCTCAACATTCCCATCCATCGATCCTGTGATGACCTGTCGACCATCAGGAGTGACCACCATCGAATGTACATTCTCTGTTGTGGTTGTGCTTTGGAGGAGAACGCCACCTCTGAGTAGCCAAGCTCTTACAGTGCCATCAGTTGAGCCTGTTATGACATGTTGACCATCAGTGGTGATATGGATCATATTGATGGACGTTTTGTGCCCAGTCATGGTTTTTAACAGAGTTCCTGTTTCGAGATCCCAGAGATGCACAACACCATCTTGACCACCCGACAAGATATACCGAGAGTCAGCGGTCATTGCAAGAGCGGTGACATGTCCCTTGTGGCCCTCCAAGGCTCTCAGCTCTACGCCTAACTCAAAATCCCACACCCAGATGACTCCGGGTTTTTCTGAAGTGGGAGCCTTCTTGCTTCCACAGAGCATATGCCTTCCATCAGGACTAATGGTGATTGTGTATATTCCTTGAGAGTGTTCCAGATACCTAAGCATGATACCTCGGTCTATGTCCCAGAAGCGAGCAATCCCATCATCACCGCCAGTGACGATATATCTGTTGTCCGGACTCACAGCTACTGCATTGATGTGAGCAGAATTGGGAGCAAGGGAAGTTTTGAGTACTCGTCGTTCAAGGTCCCAAATCTTCACAGCAAGATCCTTATCAGCGATGGACACCAGTTTAGAGTCATCCTCAATCAAAACTAGTCCATAAACCGGACCATTGTGACCCACAAACTTGTGTGTTTCCCTCCCAGCAGCTACATCCCAGAGGCGTATAGACGCATCTTGACCGCCAGATATTATTGTAGTTCCATCTTGCGTGATTGCTAGAGACCATACCGTGAACTCATGCCCTTCGAATTGAATATTTGGAATTAGTTCCCCTTCCAAATTGCTCACATCCTCTCTTATCTTCAATCAGCTTGTAGTGTGGGAATTGATTGAACAAAAGGTTGTCGATTCATCATACATGAAAAAAGAAAAAGAGAGTGGCGGGTGGCACTATGTGCCACCACTGATTAGACTACTTTAATGGAGAGCCTGAATTTTTGGTGATTCCGTGCCAAAGTCCGCAGGCTTCATGCTTTTACGAAGTGACCAGAAAGTCAAAGCAAAGAGAATGATGAGTGCTGCTACAGCCGCATAGACTAAGGTAATGTCACCACCATTCTGTATCATGACAAGGACTGGAGCAAGTATCAATGCTAGAAGGTTTACAACTTTAATCATGGGATTCAATGCTGGACCAGCAGTGTCCTTCAATGGATCTCCAATTGTATCACCAACTACACCGCACTTGTGACGCTCGGATCCCTTTCCTGTGTTTGCAGTAGGATCACACACTTCATCCTCGATGGATTTCTTTGCGTTGTCCCAAGCTCCACCTGCATTTGACATGTACACAGCAAGAAGCTGTCCAGAAACTATGATTCCACCCAGGAAACCACCAAGAGCCTCAACTCCGAATAGGATACCAACTATCAGAGGTATAGAAACTGTCATTGCCGCCAGTGAGACAAGCTCCTTCTGGGCAGCTGTGGTTGAGATGTCGACAGCTCTATCATAGTCAGGTGTTTTGGTTCCTTCCAGGATACCTGGGATATGGAATTGACGTCTGACCTCCTTCACCATCTCACCTGCAGCACGTGTAACAGCTTTGATGTTGACTGCAGAGAAGAGCCAAGGTAATGCAGCTCCTAAGAGAAGACCGGAAAAAACCCTAGGATCATCTAGAAACAGATGGTCAACGGCTGGTACTAGATTGTGTAAGGCAACTACAACATAGCTATCGAATAGGCTTACAGCCGCAATGACTGCTGATGCGATAGCTACACCTTTGGTAATAGCTTTGGTTGTGTTACCAACGGCATCAAGCTCAGCCATGGTCTTCATTGCTTGTTCATCGAAGTCACCAGGCGATAATTCACCTATGCCAGCAGCGTTGTCACTAATTGGACCATAGGAGTCCATTGCCACATTATTACCTGTGTGTGAGAGCATTCCGATACCAATCAATGCAATACCATAAAGCGTCCATAGGTTGCCAGACACAACATCGGTCATCAATGCACCATTGATCAAGAAGGGAGCAAGAGCAGCTGCAATTGGTGCAAAGAATAAAGCCCAAGCGATACCAAAAGTCGTCACAATGACGACCAAAGCCGCAACGGTCGATTCGTATCCTGCAACAATTCCAGATAGAATGAACGTAGCTTGTCCAGTTTCAGCTGCTTTTACAATCTCCTGCACTGGTGGTTTCCTCAATGATGTGAAATAGCTTGTAATTGGATTGAATGATACAGCTAGCAACACACCTACTGCAATGAGAATTCCAAATCGTAGGTCCCCAACATAGAACCATGACAGGACCATTGTTAATACAATAGTGAATATGCTTGAAGCCTCGTATGAGAGAAACATCGCTTTCTCTGCATATACTGCTCTTTTCCTAAGTAATCGAGGCCATACAGGCACCATGACAGTTCCAATCATGGATGAAATGACACCAATTGCTCTGACAAATAGTGGAAAGACCACGACTGCCAGTGGTGAAGCGAACGGGATTGGAATGAAAAGGGTCTCAAGTGCTTCAACCATGTCAAGGTAAAGGACTATAGCTAATATGAGCGAAGAAACAATTGTGACTTCATATGACTCGAAGATATCAGCAGCCATTCCAGCACAGTCGCCAACATTGTCACCAACTAGGTCAGCAATAACTGCTGCGTTTCTTGGATCATCCTCAGGAAGACCTTGTTCAACTTTTCCAACAAGGTCAGCACCCACATCAGCGGCTTTTGTATAAATACCCCCACCAACTCTCATGAAGAGAGCCAAGAGTGTACCACCAAGACCAAATCCAAGAAGTGCATCTGGTGCTGCGATTCCGAATATTATGAAAACGATGGTTCCACCGAGCAAACCAAGTCCATCGGTCAGCATTCCGGTGAATGTACCACCTCTATAAGAGATTGTCAATGCGCGATTGTATCTATCTTCACCTGATCGTGTGGCCTGTGCAACCCTAATATTCGACTCCACAGCTATTCTCATACCAAGTTGTCCCACCATCAGTGAGAAACTTGCACCTACTACGAAAGCTATGGATCGACCAACCCCAACGAGGATCTTACCCAACTCCATATCATCTTCGAAGAGTCGGGCAGTTCCTCTCTCAGGAATTGTAATGTAAACAGTAAAGAAGAGAAGGATTGACAGAACTACTAGTATTGGAATGATTGTCTTTAACTGTCTATTCAGATAAGACAAAGCACCCTCTCTAATTCCATTCCAGACCTTCTGCATCTGCTCAGTTCCTTTGTCCTGTGCGAGGACACCTCTTCTGAGCCACCAGGCATACACGAGACTTACTATCGCGGCGACAATAACCGTAAGAATCATCGCTTTTTCAACGAGCGACATTTCCAGTAAGAATGTCTCGAGTAATTGCATAATCATTTCACCACTTCAAGGGTTTCCAACACATCAACTGGGCGATTTGACACCCTGTGTGAAGCCCTTGGCGTTTCGATTTCCGCACTTTTGGCTCCCTTTAAGGGTTACCTTACGACATAGCTTGTGTAAATACATAGTTCGAGATATGTTTGCATAATCTCTAAACTACACAACTACAAAGGCATTTAACATCTACAAAGTCATTTTCGTGGTATGGTAGATTCACGGGACATATCTGAGGAATTGAAGACACCAGTCTATTTTGACGAAGATGCAGACCTACAAGTCCTAGCAGGACCAATTGCAGTAATTGGATATGGCAACCAAGGGAAGGCACAGGCACTCAATCTCAAGGATAGTGGATTAGAAGTCGTAGTGGGCAATATACATGATGAGTATTGTGACTTAGCCAAGAGGGATGGATTCGAAGTCCTTGATATTCGGGAGGCTGCGGTGAAAGCCAACATAATCCTCTTTCTGATTCCTGACGAGCTGCAACCATCTATCTTTGAGGAACAAATCAAACCTGCTCTGAAGAAGGATAAAGTCCTCTGTTTTGCATCAGGGTACAACATCACATTTGAAACAATCTCTGTACGCAAGGATGTAGACATAATCTTGGTTGCACCAAGGATGATTGGGAGAGGTGTTAGAGAATCGTATGTGAATGGCAAAGGATTCTATACCTTCATCGGCGTGCACAATAATGCATCGGGAAGAGCGATGGATGTCGCATTAGCCATTGCTAAGGGTATTGGGTCAACAAAACCTGGAGGGGCAGTTCTAGAGGTCACATTCCGTCAAGAGGCTGAGCTTGACCTGTTCAATGAGCAATGCTTCGGTCCAGCTTTTGGACAAGTTCTCACGTGCGCAGTCGATGTTGCAATTGAAGCAGGATATCCACCAGAGGTTGTTTTACTTGAGCTATACATGTCAGGTGAGTTTGCATATACAGCGGAGATGATAGCAAAGATGGGCACTCTAAAACAGCTTGAACTCCATTCACCAACAAGTCAGTATGGAAGCATGTCAAGAGGTATGCGATATGCAAGTCCCGAGTTACGAGAAGCAATGAAACAATCACTCCGTGAAATCCAGAATGGATCGTTTGCAAAGGAGTTTGCAGCGGAATATGAAATGGACTTGGAAATTTTAGATGACATGAAGGAGATGGCACAGGATATTCCAGTTGTTTATTTTGATGATGCAGTCAGGAAGAAATTAAACAAGAACCGTGAATAGTAGTATACCAGCAATTTGGGTTGTTTGTTCCTAATAGGACACTAGTATAATAGCAATATAACCGCAAGTCTACGATTTTTGCATCTTATTGTGAAAAGCTCACTCTTAGCCAATTTTGACGACGAAAAATGAGGCATCGAGATAATAAGCAAATGACACACTTTCACTACATGGAGGGCTTTATAATTCTTCATGCCTTTTGCGAGTGATAAAGTTCTCTTGAACAGGAAGTGATGATATTGATTCAGTGTCGACGATGCAAGAAGAAGATTAGAGGAGAACCATCGTTTGTTGGGAATCCACCTCGCCCCTACTGTAAGAGTTGTGCAAACAAAGTCACACCTTAGAGAAAGCTAGGGAGTCAGTAATGGGCGAAGCTATTATTTATCACAATAGCAGCGTGAATTTTAGAAAAACTAAAGTAATTATTTAATAAATATATACTCGAGAGTATCCCCGATGTATCAAAGATTCTTTCGCCTAGTAGGCAAGATACTGGCATCCATCGGGGTGATACTACTTCTTTTCCCAATAGTAGTCGGTCTTTTCTGGTTTGCATATATGAACGACCCATATAATCCCCCTTACATGTATATACCCCCAGAGGGTATCTTCACAATGATTGGAATCTTTTCAGTTGGTTTCATTCTGACCTCTGCTGGTATGGTTGTTCTTAGGAGATACAGAAAAGTAAGGCCTTTTTTTATCAAAGGTGGGGGACCAATACACTCAGCTGATGCTTGGAAAAAAGGTTCTGAATCAGGTTTATTTCTCACCTCATGTGGATTTGTGTTGTCTATCAACGAAGAGTCAAATGCAACAGCCCATATTGGGTATAGGATTATCAATGCAGAACGGGCAACGTGCAGAGATTGTGCCCTAGCAGAAGGGTCAGGTATTTTGGAACGAGCTTCCCATGGTAGAAGCGAGCACTAATCAGACTTTCAATAATTCATAAGATTACAGCACAGTATACTCCCATAAAAGAAGTGGTGGACCGAGCGAGATTTGCTCCGAGGTGGGGAAGTCCCATCTCACTTGAACTCGCGACCTTCTGGATGCAAACCAGACGATCTGCCAGGCTGATCTATCGGCCCACGTCTATCGAGAGCGTTTTCGAAGGAGTGTTTTAACCCTTACGCTCTCAACTATTTCTGAGCAGCGTAATCCTCCCGAATTGTATCAAGCCAGAATGGAGCCCCTTTCAATTTCGATGCTTCCTCAAGACTGAGTTCCTCAATCTTCACCTTTGACATGTCATCAGGAATGATGCCACTCACACCTGCAGGGTCCTCAATCACGAGTGTGAACGGCAAATCTCCCTTTATTGCAAGATTCATCTGAAACAGGATCTCAGCACCCTTGGTCTTCTCTTCCGGCTCTTCTGCAAAACTGATTGCAGTTTCCACCACGGACATTGTCCGTTGAAGGACACCCTCAACATTAGTTATAAAAGACTCAGCAGACGGACCTGGCTCTACATCAATGCCAAACTCTGGAAGTCGGAAAGTGCCAGAACCTGAACGAACAACACGTGCTCTAAGAAGAGCTGGGTTGTCAACATGAAGTATGAAACGTGTAGGCTTCCTTTTTTCTGCTGAAAATACATCATTGTGGTGAAAATGACATGATGGACATTCCATTGAGAACATCGCCAATTCATTGAAGAAGGGTATACTGTAGAGTATGGAGCGTACTTGGAGTCTTGTTTCATTACAAGAGGGGCATATAATACCAACATCTTCTTTGGTCGACATGCAAATCATGCTCGTTGTAGATACTCATCCTATAAGGGTGACCATAGAGACCTTTGCTGAGTACATCACTAGAAGGCTCAAAAGCATAGATGTGGGTAATACATACAAGCACGCAAAAATCTCCACCAAAAACCAAGAGGATGTTGGATTAGGGTAGGCTAAAAGAGATGAGGAATGCACACTGTGGAAATCAATAGCATTTACATCATCAAACGCGAGACAGGAGTGTGTCTATATCATAAAGACTTCACAGAGTCTGCTTTTGATCCACAGCTACTATCGTCCTTTCTCGTCGCCATGACTTCTTTCTTTGACGAAGCAACACGTTCTGTGACATCACAGGCGCGTGCCTTTGAAGGTACTCACTACAAAATCATAGTGGAATTTGGTGATTGGACATTAGGTGCAGTTTCAACAAAGGAAGATTCCGCAGGGATTAGAGCTAAACTCAAGAGGTTAATCCAGAGATTTGAAGAGCAGTTTAATGTATTAAGGTGGGTTGATATTGACCTTGCGGTTCACACTCGATTTGAGCAGAGTGTCATTCTAGAGTATGTAAGGAGTATTATTCATTCGGATACAATCATCACAGTCCGTCCAGAATGGGAACACTACACAAAGAGATCTGAAGTCATCTCATTCCTAAGACTGATTCCATCGATATGCACAGTGAGGGAAGCTGCAGATTTTCTTGAGATTCCTCTCGAAGTGGCTCTTAACCTAACAGCAGAAGCCCTATGGGAAAGGGCAATTTCAGTAGATAATCCTGTAAAGCCTGATGACATATATCAAGCAATGTCGATAACAGGAACAAATCCATTAACAGGACCCCTAACTCCAGAAACAGTGAGAACACTAACAGAATTTGATGGTGAAACCCCATTATCAATTGCAGCTGAACGGCTAAAGACATCCGATCTAAAGAGGTTTCTCGATGAAGTAGCTCTTCTTGAGAAGAGAAAAATGATAGAGCTTGTTACACCAGCACATTCAGTCGCAATAAGATATACTTCAGCTCTTCAATCATTGCTCGAAAATTGTGCAAATATTTTGGGACTAAAAGTCATGAGGCAGGTCTTCCTATCATCAAAGCAACAGCTTGTGGATAATTACCCTTGGCTTGCATTTGTCAGTTTAGAGGAAGGTGTGGACATTGAATTAAGAAGTTCATTGACATCTGCAACAATAAAGGGTTCTATTAATCCTGATGTAGTTAACGATGGCTTTAGGGTACTATTGCAATTCGTTACAAGAAAAGTGAAAGATCTTCTAGGTCCTAATCCAATCAACAAAATAGTAACAAACACGAGGAAAGAGATTCAAAATCACTTCCCAAGTACAGCTTATGAAATCGAGTGGGAGTATCTAACTGCTTTGAAGTCATCGTAGCAATATACAAAACAGTGAAGGGATACACAATTTCTACAGCGTTTTAGGAGAAAGAAACAGATTGTCAAGATGGATGCATGCAATAGCAATCATCTTGTTTGGAATAATTGTTCTTTTTGTTTCGTTAATCCTCCTTACTATTGGTCTGAATGCTCTTCTTTATTCAATAATGAGTATTCTTGCACCACTTGTTGCAATCTTCATAGGACTACTTGGAATAAGCTTCTTTGGTCGTGAATCATTTCTGAAAGAAGACCGGTATCATACCTTTAATGTATGGATTGCACTTGGGTTGATATTCTTCAGTCTAGCAGATATAACAGCCATTCTAGTTTTCATGACTGAAGATGCAAGCCAAATCTGTTTTGCGGTTAGTCTTGTCCAAGTCCCCGGACTATTCCTTTGGGTACTGGGAATACTTGGATATTTCAAAGCTCTTAATGCATCCTTGCGATTGACTGAAGGAACCCAGCTCTGGCTGGCTGTGGGAGTTATAACCACATTAGCATCATTATCTCTTGTCGTCATTTTTGCCATCATATCCCCAACCAGGAATATTCTAGCGACTATAGTTGGTGTGCCAGTGATTGTAGTTTTGGGGCTTATTGTTTGCGTCATCTCAGGAATTTTATGGGTTTTCAGAGAAGGCTATATTGCAAGATCATTAGCACTTCTACTCTTTGGAGTTGTCCTTCTTCTCATTCGTAGCATCTTTTGGCAGGTTGAAGACTATTGTGGAGGAAATCCACTTAGTCCAATTACCGCAATCGAGTCGTATCTTCTAGTAGGAGCATCATTTCTCCTAGCAAACAACCTAAATCTCATCTTCGAATCGAGTGAAGAAGGGATGGAGTGAGAACTTGGTTCTCTTAATCCGATTTTTCATCCTCTGCAATTATTCTTGCAACCATATCTCGAACATTGGGTGGGAGTGAGTCGGGATCGGACCTGTACTGCTTCTTCAGATTCTCGAGCATTTCAGGGGATGGTCTCCCTGATCCGATTGGCCCACTATGTCCACTGAGTTCTCGCTTTCCAATCTCTCTTTTCCTGTCATCTGTCATTTCTTCAACTCCAATCATTTTTTCAATCATTTCACGCATTGCTGGAGGTATCGAGTCGGGGTCAGTCCGATAACGCTCCCGTATTTTCTCAATCATCTCTGGAGATGGCTTCATTCCAGCCATACTTCCTCCCATTCCACCATGTCTCATTCCTGCACCCATACCAGGATTCATACCCATCATCATCATCCCTGGACCTGACGGAACGGGAGTTTCTCTACCATGCTCGGACACCACAGTCTTTGCTATTTCTGCAGTCTCTTCCGTTATTTCTTCCAGACCTTGATGCGCATAATATGTTTCGTAAAGTGCCTTAAACTCACCATCCATGGCAAGGAGTTCCTCGATTGTACCCTGTTCTATCAAGATACCATGATCAAAGACCAAAACGCGCGATGCATTCGCAATGGTTGTTAGTCGATGGGCAATGACGATGGTAGTGCGATCATGGAATAGTAATTCCTGCGCATCTTGAACTAAGGACTCGCTATATGCATCAAGACGACTCGTCGCTTCATCAAGAATTAAAATCTTGGGATTAGCTAACATAGTGCGAGCAATGGTGACCATCTGTCGTTGACCAGCACTCAGATTTTTACCATTTTGGATGATTTGCGTTTGATATCCGTCAGCAAGAACTTCGATAAATTCGTCTGCACCAAGAATCTTGCACAATTCAATTATCTGATCATCAGTCGCATCAATATTTCCATATCTAATATTCTCCAATATTGAATCATCGAACAAGTAGGGCTCCTGCGGGATGAGTGACATCGAATGATGAAGAGAATGCTGTTGAACATCTCTGATGTTTTGATCTCCGATGTAAATTCCTCCTTCTATAGGATCATAGAATCTGTTCACCAATGCAGCAAGAGTTGTTTTTCCAGCTCCAGTGTGCCCAACAATAGCCACCGTCTCTCCAGGATTAATTGAGAAATTAACTTGCTTTAGAACAGGAATTCCTTTCACGTATTCGAATGTAACATCCTTGAAAGTAATGCCATCATTTTCTGGCTTGAGTGGGATCGCATCAGGTGCGTCAGTGATTGCTGGTTTTGATTCTAGCACATCTGTAACTCGATCCATGGCAGCAAGCGATGCTTGTACCTGTGTAGCCATCATGCTCAATCCCAGCAATGGGAACAAGATACCTCTAACCAAAGCGATACCAAGAAAGATGTCTCCAAGCTGCAGGATGGGAAGAGTCCCAATAGCGAGTGAGCCAGCAACAAAAAGCATTGCAGCAATGGCAAATTGGCCAATTGACATCATAAGAGGTTGCATTGCTGTCATTAGAATCATAAATCTAAATCCGTGTTTGTATGCCTCTTGATTCAATGTCATGAGATTCTCTGCAAGCTCTGTTTCGCGGTTGAAAGCTTTAGCCACATGAATTCCACTAAGATTCTCTGCGATTTGTCCGGAAACTTCTCCAGAAGCACGTTGCGAAGCAAGCATGATTCTTTGTCCCACTGTGCCGAAGAGGCCTGCAATGAACAGAATACCAGGTACGACCACGAGTGATGTCAGAGCAAGAAATGGAGACATCAACCATAGAAGTACAAATGAAGCCCCAAGTGTAAGAAATTGGCTTGCAAAGTTGATAAGAACATGGATTCCTGTGCTTAAGCTTGTCGAATCACTTGTAACTCTTGAAGTGACATTTCCAGCCTGTTCAGCTTTATGGTATGATAAATCAGCATTAACCAAGTGACTATAGACGTCCTCCTGGACATTCTGAACAAGACCAGCCTGCGCTACCGACATAATCCAAGTATTCACACCGCCCATCGCCCAAGATAATACAGATAGAATCAAGAAAATGGCAGTCAGAGTATATAATGTGTTTAAAGACCCCTCTAGGTAAACTGAATTAATCCCAGCCCTCAGCACAAGCGGATTAATCACACCAACTATTGTTGCTGCAAGCGAGAGGATTGCACCAACTACTACAATACGCTTGAAATTCCCAAGGTAGTGAACCATCTTACCAAGCAAGAGTCGTACTGGGCGACTTCTCTTCTCTTTCGTTCCAAGAAGGGCTCGAGGACCTCTTCGTGGCCCACCCGGTCCGTGAAAACCCATTACGCTGCACCTCCACTGGAAGAAACAGTGGCGAGAAGTTCTTGCGCCCCGGGAAGTCTCTCAAAGACACGTCGGTAGTGCTCTGACTCCCGAAGTAACTCGTCATGAGTTCCAGCTGCCACAAGATGTCCTTTGTCAAGA
>JAEORX010000114.1 GCA_016840685.1 Candidatus Thorarchaeota archaeon | reverse complement strand
CATAAAGATGAAGTTGTAGTATTTGAAGACACTACAGACATCTGGATTGGCACCAAGTTTCCTTTGTTCTTCAACAGTGGAACGTCCGCCAGTGAATGCCGCCATGACCTTCTTCTTTGCCATCTTCGGTGTGTCAGTAGTAAAGACTGCAGACATCGGATCGGATGAAGACATCTTTCCACCCTCTTTCAAACCCGGGACAAATGAACACTGAATGCTCGCTGGTTTGAAGTAACCAAGTTTCTCAGCCACATCCCTTGTGACTCGCCAGAATGGATCTTGGTCAATTGCGCAAGGGATGATGCAAGGAGTTCTCTTACCATAAATCCATGAGTGCAAGAATGCAGGTACAGCTTGAATGGCGGGATGCCAAGATGAACCAATATTGGTGCTATTGTCAAACCCAAAGACTGCTTTCACTGTAGAGAATGTAACTTTTCTGGCTACTTCGACAGCAATCTCATAGAGTAAGTCAATATGTTCAATATCTTGAATGATATACGTGTTTTCTGGTTCGAAACCGAGAGCTAGCAAGTCCAGCGTGTTATCATATGTATATTTCCGCACATCATCTAGACTAAGATGAGGTTCAAAGAAGTATTTCTCATCATTTGTCATCTGGAAATAGAGAACTGTATCGAATTTCTCTTGCATCCATTTGGTGAAGATCCAAGGAACTAGGTGCCCAATGTGAGTGATACCACTAGGACCTCGACCTGTATAGAGAACAAACTTGTTTCCTTTCTCATACTCATCAAGAATCCAACCGAGGTCTCGATGTGAGAAGAAGAGCTCACGATCGAGCAACATGTGCTTCTCTTTTGTGATCTTGTAGATTCTCTCTCTCAATTCCTTAGTGATTCTTTCAGTTCCAAACTGCTCGATGAGACGATCATAGTCAACAATTCCCTCCACAGTCCATGGAGTTACTATGAAGTCATCTTTTCCTTCACCCATTGGGATGGCTTCCTTTCAGTTGTATTTTCTTCTACATTCTGGGTCGCAATTAAGGGTGATGGTAGTTGGTATCAATCGTGCTGGTTATATTGATGTATATCATTCGTGAGGGCAGAGGTGAGTTTGGTGGCAAGAAGAAGAAGACATTACAAGAAAAGTCCACCAAACAAGATACTTCCTATCATTAAGCCCTTCAATCAATTCATGCAGTATGAAACTGCAGGTGGCATTGTTCTTCTTGTCTGTGTTTTGATTTCACTACTGATCTCTAATTCACTGGTAGGCACATTCTATCTATCATTATGGGAAACAGAACTAGGAATAACTGTAGGGTCGTTCAGTTTGACAAAACCGTTAGTGTTTTGGATAAATGACCTATTGATGGCCATCTTCTTCTTCCTCATTGGTCTTGAGATTAAACGCGAAGTGCTAATTGGCGAGCTAAGTGCATTTAGAGTTGCTCTGGCACCGATTATAGCTGCTATTGGAGGAATGGTTGTTCCGGGCTTACTATTTATGACATTGAATCCGATAGGTAGTGAAGGAGCTAATGCATGGGCGATTCCGATTGCCACAGATATTGCTATTGCATTGGGAGTACTCACAGTTCTTGGGTCGAATGTTCCTGCATCTTTGAAAATTTTTCTCACAACTTTGGCAATCGCTGATGACATCGGTGGTGTATTAATCATAGCTCTGTTCTATACAACAGAGATTTCTCTAGTACCTCTTTCGATAGGATTCGTGTTGCTTACAGTGATGATATTGATGAATCGAATTGGCATCAGACAGCTTCTTATCTACGCAGTGTTTGGAGTTGTTGTTTGGGCTCAGTTTTTACTGTCAGGAGTCCATCCTACTGTTGCAGGAATACTAATTGCATTTACAATTCCAGCAACCACAAAGATAGACTACTCAGATTTTATAGCTATAAGCTCAGACTTGGTTAGAAGAATTCAGGATTGCTCAGTTGAAGGAATTGATAATATAGACTACAAGAATTTTCAAGAAACTTCAGAAACCCTTAGAGTGACATGTAGAGACACAGAAGCTCCACTTCAGCTTGCAGAGCATGGATTAACCAAATGGGTTGCATTTGCAATCATCCCAATTTTTACACTAGCAAACTCTGGCATTCCATTTACTCAACTCTCAGTTTCAGAAATATTGAATCCGATTGCGTTGGGTATAATTCTGGGTTTGACAATAGGAAAACCTTTAGGCATTATTTCATTCACGTGGGTTTCCACAAAGCTAGGACTGATCAAACTGCCTGAGGGAGTCAATTGGGAAGTCATGATCGGAATGGCATTCTTGGGGGGGATAGGTTTCACAATATCCACTTTTATTGCCTCTCTAGCCCTTTCAGGTAGCATTTTGATGGCAGCTAAGGGAGCAATTTTGTTGGCATCGTTTATTTCGGGTCTTGTAGGTGTTACACTTCTCAGGAACGCCTTAAAGCGACTGAAACTTCGTTCTATGCCATATTCTCCAGTTGATTTGGGGCCACCCAACATTATTAAAAGCGAAACAACTGGCGAGCTCTTAGACGCATCTTGATTATTGTGGCAAAAAGGTTACAATAAAAAGGAGTGAAACACAGAACCAAAAGCAACTGCACTGCAATCTAGAGGAGAATGCAAGATGCGAATTGAAGAATTTGAATTCGAGGAGGAGAAGACTCTATCCAATTTGGCGGACCTCCTTGTCGAAATCGCGGAACAAATTAGAGCTGGAGAGAAGTTGGAACTACCAATGCCAACATTGCAAGAGGGAATAATTGAGATTCCTCTTGGAGAACCAATCGAAACTGGCATTGAAGTAACAATCAGACGCCAGTTCATTCATGTCGATTTTTCCCTATCTTGGAGAAAAAGACCAGTGGAGGGAACATAGAACATGGCGTCAGAGTTCTTAGATAGGTCAACTATACTTAAAGAACTTGAATCAATAGCTAGTATTCAGGAACGAATATCAGAATATGTTGACAAACGCATTTGCCTGAAATGTGATGAAGTACTAGATGAGAGCTGGAAGGGGAGAAGGAAAGAAGCTTTCAAGCAAATAAGAAACCTAGTTGATAGATACGGATTTTCGAAGAAATTGCCAAGAGATGAATTAGGTATTATGACTCAAGCAATAGTATCACACCTTCTTAACATTCAACACACATTTCTCAAAGTATTAGTAAGGATAGACATGCTACAAGAAGAAGCTTTCAATGAGATCTTCATGGACTCATTAACAACTATTTCAGCGAGAGTTCATGAGATGATGACAGCATTAAGACTCATGATTAATCAACGAACTTCGAACTCAGAAGAAGCTGAAAATAATCTCGAACTGATTATTAAACTAGAGAGGCAGATTGATGAGGACAACATAGTAATTTGTCGCCAGATATCTGTAGCTACTGGAGGAGATTCTGACTTTTCTTGCTACATAATGAGAAAGATTGTGGCAGACTTGGAACATGTTTCAGATTATGTGAAAGAATGTGCGGAGATTATTGCGGAGATTTGATTTCTATTGATGCAGGAAATACCAACTACAATCCTTGTGTTGATAGCTGGTATTCTTATCATGGGAGTTGCTCTTGCAAAGTTTGCTGAACGCTATCGGGTTCCACACCCGATTCCCCTAGTTTTAGCAGGGCTATTAATGGGCCGAGTTCTTGTTATTCTGAGCCCTGATGAGCAACTGGTGCAAATTGCTGGTTTTGATTTCATAGCCCAACTTACTCTTGCGACAGTTCTTTTCTATGCAGGTCTTACACTCAATCTCAGAAATCTTCGACTTTCAATTGTAAACGTAATGCTGTTGGCTACATTAGGGGTATTAGCGACTTCTCTCATAGGTGGATTTGCTATACAGGCATCAACATCTGCATTAGGCTTCAATGAGGGAGTTGGTATTGGCATCTCAGCATTCCTAATTGGAGCAATTCTATCTCCAACTGATCCTGCAGCCTTGTTTTCGGTTTTGGAATCTGGGGGAGTAAGGGTCAAGAGAAAATTGTTCTCAATTTTGGAGGGAGAGGCAGTACTCAATGATGCAACATCCGTTATTCTTGTAATCCTGGTCTTTGAGCCTATTGTACTAGCTTCATTGAAAAACCAACCAGGAAGCGTGTTCTTGGGGCCAATCATAGCTGAATTCTTTGTCAGCATGGGATTGGGTGTTGTTTTGGGTTATATAGTCGCGCGAATAATTGGATGGGCAATTCTAAAGGGAGGAGATGATACAAACATTGCGATCCTAACAGCGACAACGCCTTTTTTTGCCTATGGATTTGGTGAGATTTTTGCGTACATTCCTGCCTTTCCAATTCATCCTGGGGCGCTTGCTGCCGTGTTTGCTGGGATATTCATGGCGAATGCTAGGAGAATAGGGCTTCAACCCCTTCCTCAACAGTCAATGAGAGGGATCATGAAGAATGTTTCATTCTTCTTCGAGATTGTCATTTTCATCCTTCTGGGATACTCATTAAGCGTTCCTCTTATCGAAGGTGATAATTCGACTGAAACTATTGCATTCATCATCGCAAATCCCGCTATACTTGTTTTAGGACTCGTAACCGCAGTATTGGTCATCTTTGTTGCAAGACCAGTTTCTGTTTTTCTTGTAACTGCTGGAGATAGAAGGATGGATTTGAAAGATAGGTTCTTCCTAAGTTGGGCAGGAGTGAAAGGAGTGGCCAGTGCAGCTCTTGCAGCCATTGCAGTTACTGTTATTATTCAGGAAAGCCATGCACCAGCATATGTTGCTGCGATCAAATATGTTGTTCCAACAATCTATGCCATTGTTTTTATAGTCCTAATTGTGAGTCTCTTCCTACAAGGGCTAACAACAACATATTTTGCTAATTTTCTTGGTCTTACCGAGAAACAGGATGTTACAAAAGAAATCACAATCCATAGAGATGCGACTCGTCAGGCTCTATTGCATTTGGTTGATCAGTATACAGAAGGCAAGATTGATTCGAACATTTATTCGCGCCTCAAAGCTGAGCTTGAGGAAGAGATTTTCAATCTCGAAGATGAACTTAGAAGAGTGGTTTCAGAAAGAAGGTCTAGAATAAAGGAGCTAAGAATTCGTGAAGAAATATTTAGGAAGAAGCTGGAGTTTTACGAGATACAACATGAATCAGGAAAGATCTCAGATGCTATTTTCCAAGACCTCAAGAATGAACTGACAGCGCAAATTGAGGAAGTGATCAACAGAGTCACAATTCAAGAACAACGCATCACTCGTGAGGATGAATGATCTTTGTCAATATCAGGAAGTATAAATTTCAGTCCGGTACATCGGATATTGTTCAATGGGTGTAAAAGGAAATGGCGCAACCAAAAAGTAAGGGTTCAGATGAATATACTGACTATAGTGCATGTTTAGCAAGCCTCGGTACTAATCCAGAAGGGCTCAGTGATACGGATGTGAGAGAGAGGTTAGAAGAGTATGGACCTAACTCTTTGACCTTGGAAAAAGGTGAAAGTGCAATAGTCATGTTCTTGAAGCAGTTCAAGTCGCCGCTTGTATATGTATTACTCTTAGCTGCAGCCATTTCGTGGATAGGTGGGCATGTTGAGGATACAGTCGTAATTGCGATCATTCTCATGATAAACTCAGTCATTGGATTTGTACAGGAATGGAGGGCTGAGAAGACAATTGAATCGGTTAAGCGGCTTATAGAGGAAAAATCAGTTGTCATCAGAAATGGCGAGGAAATTGAGATTCGATCCTCTGAAATCGTGCCTGGCGACCTCCTTTTACTTAGAACTGGAGAGAAAGTACCTGCAGATGGTAGAGTCATTTTCGAGAGCAATCTCCATGTTGACGAGAGTCTTCTAACAGGAGAGAGTGTCCCAATCAAGAAAGATGTCGTCTGCATCATTGAGAACCCCCATTATTACGAAAAGACCAACCAAGTATTTGCTGGATCATATGTCACTGAGGGCAGAGCGAGAATACTAGTTGAAAAAACTGGGGATGACACAATACTAGGAGAAATCAACAAAGAGCTTCAAGGTGTAAAACAAGAAAAAACTACAGTCATGGTTCGCCTTGAGAGACTTAGTATATTCTTCATCATATTGGCAACATTTTTCCTTGTGACAACATTACTACTAGGTTTCTATCGAGATATTCCAAGCCAAGTTGGTTTGGGTGAATTCATACTCTTCGCACTTTCAGCTCTAGTTTCCGCAATCCCAGAAGGGCTGATTGCAGTTATCACCATCGTACTTTCAGTTGGAGTCTACAGGCTATCAGGAAAGAAAGTAATCATAAGAAACCTTGGCGTTGTGGAAACTCTTGGTTTGGTTAATGTCATCTGCTCCGATAAGACAGGGACCTTAACAAGAAACCAGATGATGGTTAGGCGAATATACACTCCAAACCATTTCTTTGAAGTAAGCGGTTCCGGATTCAACCCAAAAAGTGGCAGTATTTTCCTTGAAGGATGCGGCCCTGGAGGTTGCTTAAGGTCTCAAACACTGCACGAGGAGATTGACTTAGAAATAAATCGAGCTTTGAAGGAACCGATTCACGGAGATAGACTCAACGAATATCCAGATCTTGAGAAACTCCTATCATATCTTGCACTTTGCAATGACGCAGATCTATACTCTGAATGCCTAGACGAGGTTGACCCGATAAGAAAATGTACTGGAGAGGAACGTGAGTGGCGCATTAGGGGGTCACCAACTGAAGCGGCATTATTGGTCAGCTTAGAAAAAGCAGGACTCCATAAGTATGTACTTGATGAGGCTTGGCAAAGGATAGCAGAGATACCGTTCTCAAGCGACCGAAAATACATGGTTACTCTGCACGAACCTAGATATGGACTGGAAGTTGATGAAGCGAATCTATTGATTGTCAAGGGTGCTCCTGAAAGGATTGAGTCGTTCTTGGCACATCCATCAGGAACTGAGAATATTGTGAGTGAATTTGCATCGCAAGGACTTCGGGTTCTAGCATGTGCTGTCAAATATGTTCCGAAGAATCATATAGTAATTTCAGAGGAGGATTTGACAGCTATGGATTTTGTAGGCCTTTGTGGTATTAATGACCCACCGAGGGAGGGCGTTGCAGATTATATAGAAAGGAGTAATCGAGCTGGAATAGAAGTCCTCATGATAACTGGAGACAACGAGTTCACAGCTCAGGCGATTGGTAAAGAGGTGAAAATTTTTGATCCAGACCGTGGAGATATCGGAATCAAGGGTGATGATATTGACGAAATGGATGACGAGGAACTTAAGGCCACCCTTGAAAAAGGCGCAAAAATTCTAGCGCGAACAAATCCATTTCACAAATTGAGAGTTGTAAAAGCCCTTCAAGAAACCGGGAAAATAGTGAGCATGACAGGTGATGGCGTTAATGACAGTCCAGCACTTCGTCAGGCAAATGTAGGTATTGCCATGGGCATCACAGGCACGGATATTGCAAAGGAGGCTGCAGATGTTGTTCTTCAGGATGAGAGATTTGAAACCGTTGTAGATGGAATTGAAGAAGGACGCAATATCCTGACATCTTTAAAGAGAGTTGTCCTATTCCTGACTTCAACGAATCTTGCTGAGAGCTTTCTTATTCTATCAATTCTAATTCTCTTCAGTGGGGAATATCTTGTTCTTCTACTGCCACTGCAAATCCTTTGGGTGAATCTTGTGACGGATGGCATGTTAGATATCGCTTTATCACTCGAACCAAAGGAGAAAGGTCTGCTGGACCAAGGACCTGGATCATTGAAGGAACGGGTCTTATCACGCTCATCTCTAACAAGAGCTGTATTCTATGGAGTGGTAATGGCATCATTGGTTTTGTTTGTCTATTACCAAAATATTGGACTCATTTCAGATGCACAGAGTGAAGTAGAATTGCTTTATGCCCAGGACAAGTTAAGAACGATGATGTTTGTTGCACTGATTGTTGTTCAGTGGTTTAGTGTGCAAAACTGCAGATCCCAAACCAAGTCCATTCGAGAGATGGGAATATTTCGAAACCGATTCATCTTTGGTGTCTATTTAATTGACATTTTTCTCGTAAGCATCTTGTTTCTCGTCCCATATCTGAGCGAGATCTTCAGACTAGTACCTCTTGGGATTCTTGAATGGGTAGAAATCATTCTATTGGGATTCCTTGTCCTTATCGTTGAGGAAACAAGAAAAGCTATTGCAGCTAGAATGGCACGTTGAGATTAGGACACATCCTCATTCTTCTGCATAATTTTCTGCTTCACATCGGTTCTACCCATAATTAGTCTCACGAGTCCATTCGCCAAGAAGGACACAACTAGAAGAATAATGACTCCCGTCAGGGTAATGCCTGGAAAAATGAATACATACGCCGCCAGGTTTAGAGTCAATATTCCCGCAAGAACCTGTAGCATTCGAATCCAAAGGGGTATTTCGTAGATAAA
The DNA here is from genome assembly GCA_016840685.1 of Candidatus Thorarchaeota archaeon. GTDB lineage: Archaea > Asgardarchaeota > Thorarchaeia > Thorarchaeales > Thorarchaeaceae > SMTZ1-45. The sequence goes on along the minus strand of JAEORX010000114.1, from coordinate 1,119 downwards.
GAGTCCAAGAACCAACCGTGAACTACCGACAAGTAACATAGCAATTGCGGGATATATAACCAGATATTCAATAGGTAGTGAAATGAAAATGAAGTTTAGGACTGAGATGACTATGGCAGCGAATCCAGTAATTAGCATGAATACACGTGCGTAAAGATAGGCACGGAGAACATAGACACCCATGACAATCCATGCTATTCCTATGGCAATTAGTCCAATTAAAAGGACTTCAAGTGCGTAAAGAAAACTAAAGGCGAGCTCAAGTACCGCAACTATGGCTACAACTATGACAATTAGACCAACTGCATCATCAAGAATACGAATCCAAGTTGTGCTGCGCCTGTCACTCATACAAAAACGGCTATCGTCTTTCGAGTTATCTCTTTCGGTCTGCTTAACAAAGATTAAAGCTGGATTTTCTTGTATGCGTCTGGAATCCTGATTCCAGTCTTGCCAGTGAAGACATCTCTGAGAAGCTCAACATGCTCATCCAGGTCTTTGAGCAACTTATCTCTTGCATGTTGTTCAATGTTTGGTTCGATGCCCCAAATTGTAAGGTAGTTACTGACAACTCCGATTTCAATAGCGCCCTCTTCGAAGTCTCGAAAAATTGTAAGTTTCACGAGGAACTCCGACTCGTACATATTGAGAATGTCACGAACACTGATCATGATTAAATCCAGAAAACCGATAAGGTCCTCAAGTTCTGTCGAGTCCTCGAGATTTCCACGCATTGTTTCTGTCAATGTCTGAATCTTAGAAGATGTGTGACGAAGGTTCTCAAACATGTGCATCAGTTTTGTGAATTCTCGAATTGAAGTCTCGAGAGCTGGAACTAGCTTGTCATATAGAGTAACGAGGAGAATCCCTTTGGCATTCTCACGTATGTCAGAGAATGATTCGAGCTTGCCAATTGGTCCATCCAAGTGCTCTATCTGCATGATGGTGTTAGTCACTGCTTGAATTGCCTTCACAGACTTCCTCTGAATATTCGCCCATTTCTCGACGAAGGTGTCGAGCCCCTCGCGAAGGTCGTCAAGTGTATCAAGGTAGTGCGCCATTATGTTCCGACTCCATCTTCTTTTAATGCCATATAAGACATTCTGCGGGGGCACAAAT
>JAEORX010000113.1 GCA_016840685.1 Candidatus Thorarchaeota archaeon | reverse complement strand
ATCTTTTTTCTTACGTCTACCTGTCCGTTTATTGGCATTTCAGCAGTCATTAAGTTCACCGGCTACAAATTCTGTATTTATACTCTCTTAACATATCTACAAAGAAAGTAGTGATAATCTAATAACTGTACAAAATCCTCTTTTACAAGATGAGAATAACTCTTTTAGTTGAGCAATCCCTATTGTGGGATTAATCAATATGCCTATTCTGTCAATTGACATAACACGGAGAAAGATTCATGGAATTACCTGTTGAGATTTTCTTTATATGCTCCATTCTTCTAGTTGGCTTGATTCTTCGAGTAATTCCCCATGTTAGATTTTACTTCCCTGGAACACCTGACACTTTCTTTTTCCTCAACAAGATTAAGAATCCCGATTACATATCTGACGAAGTTCTCTATCCAAAGCTGTTTGATCAAATGTTGAGGTTGTTTGTGAGAATAGGTGAATTTGTCGATGGACGAACAACCAACCGGATTTCCATCATACTCGATATTGTCACTGCATCCACCATCTATCTAGTAATAAGGAGTCAATATATCGTTGAGATTGCACTTCTCACAATCCTTCTGTTCTTGATAACTCCCTTTATTGTTAGACAAGGATCAACTCTCTCAGCTAGATCATTTGGGCTATTACTTGCCAGTACTTCCGTCCTTTTTGCCACATTTCCATTCCCTTGGAATTGGATTGCTACTGTGCCCATTTCGATGACTCTCTTGGCACACCGACTCTCCTCACAGACATTATTCGTAGTTTTCATCGGGCTCTCAATTATGAATCTCGAATTTTCACTCATATTCATTGTTGGATTCATTTTGGCTATTCTTGGGTCTAAAGGAGAGTACATCAGTATTCTCCGAGCTCATATCAATACCGTGGCAAAATATCTCCATCAAAAGGGATATCCAAACGAGAGATTGGTCGGAATCATCTTCACTCCAACGTTTTTTGGATATGTTCTATATCTTGTTTTGTTCATTGCTCAATCATTTATCCCTACTCCTATTGCTATAGGATGGTTTGAAGTCTCTACACTTGTTTCAATAAATGTCAAGTTTGAATCAGTAATGATAATTTGGTCATCTGTCTGTTTTGCGCTTTTAATTTTCTGGATTGCTGGAGAGTCGTATAAGCATCTCTCATTGGCTGCTGCTCCATTTGCATTCCTTACGACATTATTAGCATACACAAATCATGTCTTTGTTATTGTAACATTAATGATTATTGTTGGATCAATAGTTCAATCACTTTATTTCCAACTACGCTTTGAGCACATTGAGGAAGACCTTGTTGAGCTATTGAAACATTCTTTGGTAGTCGATGGTGAGTGGACAATGTTTGCCCCGAAGGAGGTTGTCCGAGCTGTTTCATTCTACACTAACTATAGAGTTGTTCAAATCTATCATAATGTTTGGAGCAAGGAGCATTTTGACAAACGTGTTCTGGAGGAAAAACCAAAATTGGCAGTTGTTGAGAAGAAAAATAGAGACTGGTATTCAGAATGGGAGGAAGTTGAGAGCTCGGGAAACTGGATTTTATTCAAGATTTGATTGCTTCAACATAGAGTGATATCTTAGGATGTGTGCTGTCAAAATAGTCTGTGTCACGAAGCGGTGCAAATTGGCTCTGTCCATATCCAGATTGATAAATTTCAGAAAATCCTGCTTCCTTCAGAAAAGCAATCAGTTTAGTTGGTGTCCAATAGTTCATGTGATTACCTGGATATTCTGGGTTGAACTTGCATTGTCTTGTGAAATATGCCATTGCTTCATTCATAGAATGAGTTGAGAAAATTTCTGAAATCTCTGCATCGCTATACTTTTTTTCCGGACTATCATCAATAGAAAGTATACTGAGCTGACCCGCAAAATGGAGTAGGAATAATTGCTCTATTGATGCCTTTGAGAGTGGCATTTTGTATATGTGTTCCCATTTCCCAGGTCTGCTGTAGTTGTCCCGCCAATACCAAAAATGGAGGTCTTTATTCATATATGCTCTGTAATCGAGAGTCATATCAGGGGCAGTCAGTCTAATACAACCACCAGTCTTCAAAATTCGATGAGACTCCATCAACATATTTCGAACTGCTTCGTCATTGACATGTTCGATAGTATGGGAGGAATAAACAATCTCTGCAGTAGAGCTCTCAATTGGGAAAGATTCTAGTTTTGTCAAATCGTAATTGATGAAAGGTTTTTTTTGATCAACGCTATAGTATTCTGTGGCATAGTCAATATTTGTCCAGTACGGATGATAAAATATTCCACTCCCGATATTGTAGAACCTCTTTCTTCGCAGACTGTCAGGATTGAAGGATTCATATCCGGAAAGAGATGGTTTCAACTTTGAAATTCTAGTTATCTTAAGACCGAAAAATCCTGCTAATTTGTTGACAAGCGATTTCATAGTATCTCAAAACTCGTACCTAGATAACATTGATTTGAATCTATCTTCATTTGAAGACATAATGGAAACTAAAAAGCTAAATGTTATTCGGTTAATAGATACGCATTGCCATTTGGCAAGTGTAGAATTTGAAATGGACCTTGTAGAGATTATCGAGAAATCATTCAAACTAGGAATCGCGATCATTAGCTCATCTATTGAAAAGGATGAATGGGATACCAATTTAGAGATTTCAAGGAAATATGACTCAGTTTTTGCATCTTCCGGCCTCAATCCTGAAAAATGGGTTGAGTCAAATTCTGCGATAAAATGGATTCGCGAACATTCTGACGAGTTGGTGGCAATAGGAGAAGTTGGTCTAGATCATTACAGAATAAGAGATCATAAAGAGAGAGAGCTTCAAAAAACTGCGTTTGTTGATATGATAGGTTTGTCTAAGGAGTTGAATCTCCCCATCCAGGTTCATTCACGATCTGCAGGACGAGCAGCCCTGCATGTTCTTGAAGAAGAGAATGCATCTCTTGTACATATGCATGCATTCGATGGTAGATCGAGTCTTGCTAGGATGGCGTCCAATGAGTTGGATTACTACTTCTCTATACCCGCCTCGGTTGTTAGGTCGCCACAAAAAAGAAAACTTGTGAAAGCTGTAAATATTGAGAGACTCTTAGTTGAAACTGATAGTCCTGTCCTTGCTCCTGACCGGGGGTCGCGGAATTCCCCGTTGAATCTTCCAATAGTATTTCAAGAGATTGCGAAGATATTGCAAAGAGATGAGGATGAACTTCAAGCGATTATCTTAGAAAATTCTTTCAGACTCTACTCTCGAATTCACTCCTAGTTTTTTTCCAATGGTCTTTCCAATTGGCGCCAAAGAACGACTTGCTAGATTTTGTATCAATACGACTCCCTCCTACCTCTTACCAAGGTATGTATTTTGGTCTTACGTCCGTCATATTCTGCTATTTTCTAGATTTGACCTACATTTTATATGAGAGTGATGTCTATCCTCCAATGGAAGTTGAGGTCGGTTGATACACCATCTCAATAAATTCCGCAATGAGTTGAGAAAACTTGAGCCAAAAGCCAAAGAAACCGAAAGCTAAGCCTATTCCGGTGCGTGGTTTAGGTCTATCTATTAGACTGTTTAGGCTGAACAACTTGGACCTTACTCCAAATCAGCTTGCGACAAAACTGAAGGCGGTCTCCTATGCTCCTACTACAGGGAAGGAAAAGAAGTTGGGAGCTGGATTCAGCAATGTAAGTGTTGAAGGGAAGACCGTGACAGCTGACTTCATGGCTGATTTTCGGGTACTAGTTCGGTCCTATGGGACAGAGGGATACTCCACAAAACCATACTATTCCGTTGATAACGGATCCGTGCTTGTAAAGTTCGACCGAAAGACTATGGAGGTAAGGGGTTCAGAAAGAATCGCCAGTAGAATCAGAAGACTCTTGATTGAACAATCCGGAGCAACTATTGACCCACTCAATCTGAATGGAGGTGCGAAAGCCCTCTATAATATGGCAACTGATGTTGATGCCGTTCTTGTTACTGGTGTTGAGAAGGGAAACCTAACCCAAGCCGAGTTCAAAGGTGGTGGTCTTCAGAGTGAGGAAGAGGTTGGTATGTATACTCGTCGATACAAGGGAGAGATTGCTAGATTTAGGGGTTCATTTGAGTATCCAAGTCCAAAAACCACTCTCAAGACATCTGTGAATGGAGCAACTGGATCCATTATGATATGGACTAGCGATGAACTGAGCGAAAGAAATGTGCGATGGATTGTTAAACTAATGGAAGATGCAGCACCACCGTAGAAAGGAATTTAGCTCGATTTCCAAACATTGACTGAGCCTTCAGGCTCAACCCTCTCCTAGAACCTTTTATCTTTACATCCAGTCCCTTGCTTCTCTTTTCACTGCAATAATCGTACGTGTGTTCTCAATATACCACCGAGTCTTGTCTCTGAACAGTGGCCAAAACTCAAAGAACGTCTGAGGGTCATCTGTTTCTAATAGGAGGAATCCACTCCAGTCAGAACCCCATGCGTATTTGTAATCGCCAATGATTTTAAGGTGTTGCGGCCAACTGCCCTTTCCAAACTCCTCCCAGAACTCCTTTGCCTCTCCTGCCTGTTCTGGAGTCATCAATTGAAATCGATAGAATACAATGAACGCATAGGTCATATCGAAACACCACACATCACGAGATGCTGTGAGACTAAAAAGATTGGTGTTCAACACTGATTGGTAGGTCTTTCTATTCGATGCATTAAAAAGATTGAACACAGACGCTGAAATCGAGGGACATGGTTCCAGCTTCAGATGACATCCTTAGACGAGAATTTCAACACGGAAAGGTTGCATATGGTTTCCAATGGAATACTGCACATCACAAACAACTTGGTCACGAACAGGGGGATTTGGCATCACTTTGGGCACATCTAAACTCGATTCTTAGTGGCAATGTTCCTGCTAATCCCTTCATCGATCCTTTCTACACTCGAGCATCAAGATTGCGGTTTTCAGACATGACGAAACCCGAGAAGATTGGTCTACGAAAGAAGCTCAAACGAACTGGAGCTCTCACAACCAACATCGATGATGATTTAGTGTGTCTTCTAAGAGACTATCATCGTTCACGAAATGACATTACATACTGTGCAGACCATAGTATCCTGAAGGAGTTTATCCTGAACGATCTCTTTACAATTGCAATCGAGGTTCCTGTTTGGTCTGAGCGATACAAGCTCACAGGTCATATTGACCTGATCCGTTTTACTGATGGGATTATCCATGTGTGTGATTACAAACCTGGTCCAATGGACCAGACAAAGAATCGATTTATGGATTCAATTCCCCAAGTGTCCGCATATGGTGAAATGCTAACACACCACCTGGCTGGTACACTTCGATCCGCATTTGAAGCACCTCTTCTACCAAAGATAGGCTGCTGCATCTTCGATACCCATTCATGCTGGTATTTTGGAGCAGAGATGTTTGTTCAACTAGAAACAATGGGCAGGATTTCAGGTCTTTAGGCTTGACCATTCCTTAGGATAGTCATCTTTACTTCTTCCTCAACAACAGGGGCTTCTGAGGCAATTCCACTCCACTTCAGGTGAATTGTGGGCCGTTCCGAAACAAGGCCCTCACGAATCCGAGAAAAATACTGTTCCGCCATGATGCCGAAATTCCCAAGTGCTGGGTCCACTGGAATCCATCCATTTCTCTCCAAGAATATCTCGCACCATGCATGCGGTTCCGGTTCCTGGGTGCCACGGTAATAATGACCCACTATTCTTCTTGCTGGAATTCTTACAGCTCTCAATAGAGCAACAAAGAGGTCTGCATGTTCATCGCAATCGCCTTCTTTTTCCTGTACAGCACGAGCAGCTCCTATTCGTTCATCAAGATGCGTTTTGAGCTTCATTCTCTCACGAACCATCTGAAAGACAAGTCTTGCGTATGACTCATCATCCCCTGTTCTCTCTGCAGCTTCCTGAGCGAGCTCCTGAATCAAAGGATTGTCATATTCCCAATACTTCTGCATTGAACAATAGATACCACGATTCCGTTCAATTCGTTCCTCACTCGTTTCCTGTGGTTCCATCAGCCAGTCTCTAGTGGTAGTATCAATTCTAAGAACAACTGTTGGAGAGAAACTCTCTCCTGGATTGAGCTCGGGAACCTTGACAATGGCGACCATGTTCTTCTCAGCCTTTTCTATGACCCTAGCTGGGGGGAAGACATCAATCATCTCCACAAATTGGTTCTCAATGTCTGTAAAGAGATGCCAGACCATAATTCCTCGTGTCAGTTTTGAAGAACCACGATTGTGAACATTGGCTTGCATCTCAATCCTAAGGCGCATAATGGATTCACTGGCTCCATAGATGGATTGGGCTTAACTCGAATAGATTTATGTATTATCTGGCTACCTATGCATCTGTCCTTTAGGGCATTGAGGAATGTGAGGTTTTCGAATGGCGAAGGATCCTGAGGAAAAAACTCCATCTGAGAAGGGTGTTGTGGATGAGCTTTTGACTGAGCTCGGAGTTGACGATGAAATGAGACAAGAACTCATTGAGTCTGGGAGAATGACTAGTGATGTCATGAGAGTAGAATCTGCGGATCAGGTTCGTCGAAGGATGGAGATAGATAAGAGTATTGAGAAACTTCAGGACAGTATTGGTCTTCTAGAACGTAACATAATGACTGTTGATGGATCAATTGATCGGATCGAGAGGGATTTAGTGCCTGTTGTGTTGTCATTCCTCGTTGGTCTGAAGGGTAATTTAGTAAGTATGAGAGGCGACATTATTACCAGAAGTAAAAGGGCGGCGAAAACAAATCTACAAGTCACCTATATCGATAATGATGTCAAACCAATTGTTGATGGAGAATTCCAGAGAGTCGAGGAGTCACTGACATCGGGCATGTCAACTCCTATCCTTGAAAAGGTTCGAGATTTGACCGAGAGTCTCAAAGAAGCAATGAAAATTACCTTTGAAGAATTCGCAACTCTGAAAGCAAATATCGATGACTTTACACAGCGGTCAACTACAGAGGTTGAGTTTCTTTCAGCAGAGCTTGGTATGAAGCCAAGAGTTGAAGTCCCAAAGGACATAGCTGAAAAAATGAAACTACTTGAGAGAAGAATTGATGAACTCACACAAGAACTAAGCATCTCTCAAAACAAGGTCGAAACCAGAGAATCGGAAATCCAGACTCTACGAAAAGATAATGCGAGTCTAAAGATCATCAATGAAGAAATTGAGGAGGAGTTGGCGAAATTGAAAGCCAAACCTCAGACTGATGTTGAGGTGCTATCAGAGCTAAGGTCCAATGTCAAGACATTGGAGGCATCACGAGATCTTCTCGAAGAAAAGGTGGCGGAACTCGAATCAAGAGCTACCAATGCAGAAGAAAAGGGCAGAGGGATGTCGGACAGTATAGCCAAGAAAGACCTAGAAATGGGTGAATTAAGAACGAAAATTAGGCAGCTCGAAGATGAAAAAGCCAAAACTGCAGATCGTTTGACTGAGATGGAGGAGATTAGAGCTCGATTAAGATCCTTTGAGTCTGGCGACAAAGCACGCGAGCTTGAGCGTCTCAAAACAGAATATGAGCGTAACAAAGCGAATCTTGAGAGAGCCACGAGTGACCTCAATGAAACCAAGGCTAAACTTGAACATACTCAGGAAACTCTTGAAGGTTATCTAGATCTCATGGATAGTACAGAGAAGACAAAGGCATTTTTGATGGTGGAAGAACATGGAGAGATGTCCATTCGTGAGATTGCACGTTCTCTTGGTGTGGCACCTGCGATAGTGATGAAATGGGCTGAGGAGTTCCAGACCCTAGGTATTGCATGGGTCGTTGATGGACAAACCCTTGTCCATCGTGACTACAAGAGAGAATAATCAAATCAGAATTCGACTGGTTCCACCTTTTTCAGGAATTGGACCACTCCAAGAAGTTCCTTAATCCTCAAGGAATTGTAATATAATCTATCGATTTCCTTGGACTTCAATTCCTCACTTCTAAGGTATTCTTGCACAGCTGGTCTAAGTACCTTCTCAAGGTATTGGTACCTGAAGTCCTCAAGTGCATGTATGAAATCGTTATCGAGCTGACCTGTCTCTATTCTGCCTTTTACTCTTTCTAGACATGTCTTGCAATCATCGCCTGCTCTTGGGTTGAGATTAAAATCGCTGAATGCCTGTCTTGCGAGTTTAATAGCCACATTCATTGCACTATCGAAATCACTGATTGCAAGATACTTTGCTTCGGAGCATCTATCAAGAAATGGTCTATTGCGTTCTGATGCTAGCTGGAACAAGTTGCCTAACCGTTCTAGCTCCTTTGGTGCTGGCATCTACCTAACCATTTTTTTGTTTGGAATTAATCCTTTTAATAATGACTACAACATGTGCATATATACCGTAAGAGGCATAAGAGCGCACCAAGATTGAAACTTGAGATGAGAGAAGCTGCACTTTATTCTAACCTAAAGAGCGGGATTCGTTGCGACCTTTGCGCTAGACGATGTGTGATTCATGATGGAGAAACAGGTTTCTGTCGTGTAAGGACTGCAAAGGATGGAAAGCTATACTCTCTGGTCTACGGGCTTATCGATGGGATGGCACCTGATCCAATTGAAAAGAAGCCCCTCTTTCATTTTGCTCCTGGTAGTAGTGCATTTTCTATTAGCACCTCATCTTGCAATTTCCGGTGTCAATTCTGCTTAAACTATCACTCTGCCCATAGAGAAACTCCTGTTGGACAAAAGCTTCAACCTGAAGAGATAGTACGATTGGCCAAGAGATATGAATGTGGGGGTCTTACCTACACCTATACAGAACCAACGGTCTTCATGGAGCTTGCGCACGATACAGCAAGGATAGCACATGGTCAAGGCATGTTCAACACATTCGTCACGAATGGCTACATGACTCAAGAAGCTATAGACTACATTGCGCCATATCTTAATGCAGCTTCGGTGAACTTCAAGGGGAGTGCAAACAAGAAATTCTATAGAGACCTCATGTCAGTCCCAAAGGTCGAACCGATTTTCGATGCGATGGTAGCCATGAAGGAAAGGGGAATTTTCATTGAAATCACCAACCTGATAATACCTGAGGTTGGTGACTCGATTGAGGACTCACAAATACTAGCAAACTGGATTGTAGAAAATTTGGGAGAACGAACACCATTTCATCTGATTGCATTTGCTCCCACCTATAAGATGACACATCTTCCAAGAACTCCTGCAACTACTCTTGAGAAGCATATTGAAACTGCAAAGAAGGCTGGTTTGGTTTTTGTCTACTCGGGCAACATCGCAGGTCATGACTATGAGAACACATATTGCCCAGAGTGTGGATTCAAGGCAGTAGAGCGATTCTCTGTATATCTCAATCGCAATAACCTGAACAAGGATGGTCATTGTCCAAAATGTGATGCTGATTTGAATATCGCTGGGGTTGAGTGGATGATTCAAGGAAAAGGTCAATTCAAACGTTTCTGAGGTGCCTATAGTGCAGATAGTGGATGTTGCTTGGAAATCTACTGATAATGAAAAGTATGAATCTGGTCTGCAAATATGGAGAGATGGAGTTGACACCTTGGACTTTCTCCGACTCTCTCCAGGCAGTCACATTAATTGGTCTTTTAGAGGACCGAAACGCTGCGTAGGCAATTTTGATGCGACTGGGAAGTATGTGAAGTGCCCTGAGGAAGCAGTCGTGCTTCGTCAATGAGCCCGCTGTGGTCCCTGTTCAGCGGTGGACTTCTATGACCCTT
>JAEORX010000112.1 GCA_016840685.1 Candidatus Thorarchaeota archaeon | reverse complement strand
TGCTGGTCTTCTTGGTGGTCTGTTCTTCTGGATGAGGAGATGATTCTCTATATTTCATCAATCTTCGCTGCGAGAATGAAGTCGTTCTTGAAAAGACCATTGATTGCATGAGTCCAGAGGGTCAATCTGACTTTGTTCCATTGAATGAAAATGTCTGGATGATGACCTTCCTCCTCTGCAATTTCAGCAACTTTGTTTACAAAGACCATAGCATCTTTGAAGTCTTTGAATTGGATGAGCTTCTCAATTTTGTCAACTTTGTCCTCAGTTTTTTTCCATCCCTGCACATCATTCAACATTAACTTGACTTCTTTATCTTCCATTGGAGGCACACCACCTCTGCATGGAACACACTTGAGTGATGAAAGCTCATTTCTTTTCTTAGCCATTTCCTTTATGCTCCTGTTAACAATTGTTTTTTGTAACTTGAATATGTTAAATCCTTGCATATGTATAAATGGTCTAGGAAGAGGTTGCACGGCACCCTATCCTCTGTTTATGGATGCTATGAGAGAGCCAACGTGGATAGTAGTACTGAATCTTGCCTTCGTTGGCATGAACACACTATATGATGTTAAGTCTGGTATCGTTGATAACCTCATTAGAGACGGTTAAATGCGATGCTTTCCGAATGGAAAAACATAGTCTATAGAGCATCATGAAAAGATGTGTTGTCCTGATGGTAGAAGGCAATCTAACATATTGGCGCGGGAATAGCTTCTACATCAACCCCACCTCACAGTGTGTGAATGATTGTCTATTTTGTGTGAGGCAGTTTGGTGATGGTGTGTTTGGATTCAATCTGGTTTTGAAAGCAGACCCAACTCCTGATGAACTCGTGGAAGCAATAAATCGTAGCTGGGACTCGAAATACGATGATGTAGCAATTGTGGGTTTTGGAGAACCATTGCTCAATCTTGATGCAGTTCTGGCTGCTATTAGAAGACTCAAAGAACTCACAGGGGTTCCCATTCGGTTGAACACTGATGGACAAGCAGGTCTTATCTATCCGACTCGTGATGTGGCTGGTGAACTTGCAGCAGCCGGATTGGATCGTATTCAGATTTCCCTTAACGCTCCTGACCCGGAAACTTACCTCCGACTCTGTCGCCCGAAATTTGGACGCGGAGCATTTGAATCAATCCTTGAATTTACTGAAAAATGCAAACCTGTGCTGATGGTTGAGCTATCAGCAGTCGACATTCCCGGTGTCGATATTCAAGCATGCAGAGGAATTGCAGAGCGATTAGGTGTTGGTTTTCGTGTTCGTGTTTTCAAAGGTCCTGAAGGGGCACTGGAGGGCATCCTACGAACTCTCGTCACATAATCCTGTTGTGAACAACTATATCTGGAAGATTCATCTAATATGGAGTATGACTCTCCGGAAACTCTGTGATGGATTATATGCTGATACGGATGGGACTAACGGAGGGAATTACGGAGCCATTGTACTCGAAGATGAGGTCGTCATGGTTGATGCAGGCATGATTCATCACAAGAGTAGGGAAGCGAAGGAGTTCTTGGAGAGAGAAACTAAACTACCAATCTTGAAGCTGATTTTCACACATGCTCACAGCGATCACGTTTTTGGAGCTCAGGCTTTCGAGCCCGTCAGTCTTATTGCATCTGCTCCGATGAGAAAACGCTGTGAGGAGAATCTCAAAACTGACTGGAAACGTGAGAATCTCCTGAAGAATTATGCAGAGGTGAGAGATGAGAGACCAGAACTGTGGCAGGGACTTCAAGACCTCTCGATACGTCTGCCAGATATTGTCTTCAAGACATACATATTCTTAGGTAACAATGAGGAGATTTCAGTCAAACTTCTAGGTGGACATACTGCTGGTTCTTCTACAATAATTTCACACCCACACGATGCGATATTCATTGGTGACCTTGTCTTTAGCGGCCAATTTCCATATGGTGGCGATCCCACTTGTGATCCAGATAGATGGATAATGGCGCTTGAGGAAGTATTGAACTTGGGACTTGAAACAATAATTCCAGGTCATGGCCCAGTCTGTGGCCCGAGTGAACTTGAGGTGTATATGCAGGCATTAATGGATTTACGGGCAAATGTCGAAGATGCCACAAGTTCAGGGATGACCATCGAGGAGTTCATCAAAGAGGAAATGATTCCGCCAGAAATCTCTCTTGGAGCTGAGCGATTTGCTGAACGGACCTTGACCCATTGGTTTCAATTCTATGGTTGAGGAATTCACATGAAACTCTGGGAGCCTGTTTCTGTAAGGAATTTAGAGCTGAATAATCGCCTGGTCATGCTAGCGACTCACTTGAACTATTGTGATGAGGACGGCATCGTCACTGATAGACTCATCGAGTTCTATAGGGAACGAGCAAAGCATGGACCAGGTTTGATTGTTGTTGGGGGTTGTTATACAGAGCATCTTGGGATGAGTACGCCAACAATGATAGGAATAAGCAAAGACGAGCATATCGAGGGTTTACATCGACTTACAGATGTCATACACTCCTACGATGTCCCAGTGGCTGCGCAACTCTACCATGCTGGACGTTATGCACACTCAATTGTATTAGGAGAAAAGGCAGTTTCTGCATCAGAGGTCAAGTGTCGACTGACTCGAGAGACCCCTCGGGCATTGACACTGGATGAGATATCCCAGACTATCAACAACTTTGGTACTGCTGCGAAGCGAGCAAAGGATGCTGGGTTTGATTCAATTGAAGTAATAGGATCAGCTGGATATCTCATAAATCAGTTCCTCGCAGAGGCGACAAACAAGAGGGAGGACAAGTATGGTGGTGACTTCGAGTCGCGTTCAAGATTCCCACTCGAGGTTGTGAAGTGCATAAGAAAAAGCGTTGGACCTGAGTTCCCAATACTCTATCGAATGAGTGGAACGGATTTTGTACCTAATGGTCTCTTGCTTGAGGATAATAAAGTACTGGCATCGAAGCTTGTGCGTAGCGGAGTTGACTGTTTGAATGTCACTGGGGGTTGGCATGAAACTCGTGTCCCTCAAATAACAATGGATGTTCCACGTGGTGGGTATGCATACCTGGCGGAGGAAATTGCCCATGTTGTTGATGTTCCCGTTGTTGCATGTAATCGAATCAATACCGTGACACTTGCAGAACGGATATTGAAACGAGGAAATGTCCAGCTTATTGGTATGTCAAGAGGATTTCTGGCTGACCCCGCGCTCCCCACCAAAGCTAGGGAGGGTCATAGTCAATCGGTATGTCCATGTATTGCATGTAACCAGGGATGTCTAGATAGGGTCTTCATGATTGAGCCTGTCACGTGCACTCTAAATCCTATAGTTGGATATGAGCGTGAACGGAAATTGGGTCCTCCAGGTGATGGGCGAATAGCAGTCGTGGGTGGGGGAGCTGCTGGAATGGAGTGTGCTCGAGTTCTAAGACTAAGAGGCTTTATGGTCACTCTGTTCGAACAGGGGTCTCGGCTAGGGGGACTTTTGGGTCTCGCAGCTAAGGTTCCAGGGCGTGGTGAGTTTGCTGCATATGTTTGCTATATGCAACGGGAGCTTAGACATCTTGGTGTTGATGTCAGACTGAATGCACAGGCATCAGTTGACACACTTGTGGAAGAGGGATATGATTGTGTCATAGTCGCAACCGGTACAATAGCAGGGGCTCCAGCCATTGATGGTGTTGAGATGTCGCATGTGACCAGTGCTTATGATGCAATATCTCTCGGACTTGATGACCTTGGCAATGTTGCCATTATCGGTGGCGGCGCGCTAGGTTGTTATACAGCACTCTATCTTGCCTCCCATGCAAAGTCTGTTCAAATCTTTGATAGCGATTTAGCACTGGGAGTTGACCTTGGTAGGACTACTCGATGGATTGTTCTTCGGAAACTCAAGGAGAAGGGTATTCGTACATACACAAACACCACTGTGACAGAGATAGAGTCGAAGCACATTTCCGTGTTAAGTGATGGAATACTCAGACTGGTAAAGGTTCATACAGTTGTACTCGCCACAAAGCCGCAACCCAATGACCGGATATTGAAACGACTGAGTGGGACAAGTCTTCGGACTGAAGAGGTAGGTTCTGTGAAGGGATCAATGAACCTTCTCGAGGTAATTCATGACGCATACGAGTTGGGGAATTCACTCCAGCTCTAAATCGAATACCTGCCTCAGCGGATATTCTTAAATTCATTCACACGCGTCTACCTTTATATCTAGACGACTTGGAGATAAGACATAGTGGCTTTCGATGAGGAACCATCCAGCGTAGTGACATATCCGACATTTGCTGAGTTGAACGATATCCTATCAATTCACTTTGAAATAGTGACCAGTGTTCTTGAATTCGGCATGCCAACTTTCATTGTGCGCTGGCCCTCTGGAGATGTGGGCACGAACGAGCAACAGGATATGGTCTTCAAGGAGCTCACCGATATGACAAAGCCACTAAAGGTCTGGCCACTTGTTCGATGGAAGAATAAGGCAGCTGGTGAGTACTTCATCAGATTTGTACCGATTCAGAAACCAGGTCCTAGCAATGTGAAGATTAACTATGCACTCTTCGTTGCCACACTTGCATCAATCGCCATAGGCGGTCTTCTACAGGCAACAAGCCCTGTCTTTCTTACCCTGTTCTACCCAGGAGGTTGGACCTATCTGGACATAGCGTTTGTGACAATCACATTCATGCTAGCTCTTATGGGGATAATCTTCACGCATGAGATGGGTCACTACTTGATGTGCAAAAGAAAGGGGATTGAAGCCTCCCTACCCTATTTTATTCCCGGCTTGCCTCAAATAGGTGGAACTTTCGGGGCATTCATCTCCCAAAAGAGCCCTCCTAATAATCGAGAGGAGTTGATTGACATGGGTCTGGCAGGACCATTAGCCGGCTTTGCAGTCACTCTGGTAGTGCTTTTCATAGGTTATCTGATGTCTGTCCCAGTTACTGCACAGGAATTGATAGCAATCGATGAGGCATTTCCAGGTATGTCTGGTGAGTTGGCAACTCCATACCTATTTACTCTAGTTGGCTATCTTTTCATCGATTTCGTCCCACCGGGTGGAACCTTGTACATGCATCCTGTTGCATTCGCTGCTTGGGTAGGAATGTTGGTCACAGCTCTTAATCTGTTCCCAATAGCTCAGCTTGATGGTGGACACGCATTGAGGGCAATTGTTGGACCACGATGGCACAAACAGATTGGTTGGGTTGCGTTACTCATCATGCTCCTGACTGGTTACTATTTGATGGCGATACTGATATTAGCACTATCTGCAGGCGGTGGTCATCCCGGTCCGTTGAATGACACAGTGAAGATTTCTAATGGGCGAATAGTGGTGTTCATCTTAGCTATGATCATACTTGTGGTGTGTATTCCACCTTTATGGCAAATGATGGGATTCTTTTGAGATAATTTCAAACATCTATTAAATAATCCACAAAATTAACATGTTTCCGTGTTTGCCAAGACGCGGTTAAAGCGATGGGAGCAAGACGATTTGTAACGCCTGTTCTGATGTTCTTTCTTGGAATGCTGGTGATAACCCAATTGATATTGACTATCACACAGGGGATGCCTCATATAGAAATCATACCTGACACATTATCAACTGAACTTGGAACCGATATCATCACAATTATGGTGATTGCTTTCCCTATCCTATTTTTAGAATATTACCTCTTTGCAGTTCCAATCGCAGTTGTATTGTTGATTGGAACAAAGATTGTCAAGTCAACTCGTTATGAGCTAAACATCATGAACATAGGGCGAGACTTTGGGGGAACTCAAATAGTGCGTAGAGCAGCTGCTCCTGCGCTCTTTGCTGTCGCTTCTGCAGAGCTATTTCGCGCGCCACTCAGAGCGTTTCTATTTGGAGCTGAATTTGTTCCTCCTCCGGAATTCGCCTCGTTGTTTCCCGTTGTTGTGTCACTCATGAGCGCATTACTTGCTGTACCAATTGCATTACTTCTATTCATGCCAACTTGGATTCTGAATGATGCTGGTGTTGTCACACATCTTAAGTCTGACAGACTTGATCTGCGTCAGTGCCCCGATACACAAGGCGTTGGAAGATGGATTGCAAACATGCTTGGAGGCTATGCACTCCTAGCCTTCCCAATTACCATGTTTCTGAATCATTTTTATGAACCTCTTATCTCTCCCTGGCTACAAGGGACCATCATCCCACCAGAGCAGGTGTTCTATCAAGTTACAACTGGAACACTGTGGACAATAGGACTCCCCTTCTTTGTTATGGCGTTCATTCTCCCGGTTATCATGTTCAATGAAGCGATGCAGAAACGATCAACAGTCCGAATTCTTAGACTTGCCACTCGATTAGGTGCCAAGATGGTTCGTAGGGAACAAATCCAGGAGATAAAACGTCTGAGCTATGCGTATGATGAGGATAAATCTGCGACTGTTGAACTGTACGCTGCTGCGGCTAATAAGGAGATTGTTTCAACGCAGAAGAGCATCAAGACAAAAAGCAAGGACTCTTCTTATAGCAAGAAGGAGAAAGTCAAAACCAAACAGAAGAAGAAACAGAAGAAGTCAAAGAAGTGACGTCTGGAGTATGATTGTAGTCATTAACCAGTATTCGTCTTAGCCTGATTCTCATACTTATCCAGAGCCTGCCGAACAGCCTCTCTCACGAATGCAGGGAATGATTTCCATGAGTCTCTGACCCTGAGGTTTTCAAAACGATCCTGGAGAGCTTTTGGAACCCGGACCATGGTGTCAGTCATAGTGCATACCTTCCCGATACTTGTTTTTGATATTACGATAGACAAATATATAACTATTCGTATACAATTTGCATACAAAAGTATACATAATTAGCATCCATTTTCCCGGCGGTGTGTTTTAGGGATTCATCTCAATCCTCTCGATTCAGCAATTCAGTACTGGAGGTCCCTGAACACAGGAGTTCCCGAGGAATTGGAAGGCTCCCTCCTCCCTTCATTCCTCGGGTGCTCCAACCAATATCTAATAAAAAGGGTGAAACCCCGAGATGGGGTTTTAGTACTCTACCAGTCTTCTTCCTCGTAGTCTTCGAGACCCCAGTCCTCTCCCTCTGGAATCCTCATCACTCCGAGCTCTAGGAGACGATCCATCACTTTCTCTGCAGCTTCATCAATCTGAGGTTCAAATTTTGCACCAGTGATGACAAGCTTTCCAGAACCGAACAACAGAATGACGACCTTCGGGTCTCGCATCCTATAGATGAGCCCTGGAAACTGCTCAGGTTCATACAGGGTGTTCTCAAGTTTCATAGCTGCAAGCTCGAGGTTAAGTTCAGCGCCTAGACTCGCACTGGCAACAATATTCTGAACAACAATGATCGGTTTACCGGTGATATCGATACCTGCCTCCTTGATGTTCTTCACAATTTTATGTACTGCACGCTTTGCTTCTTTCTCACTTTTTGCCCCTGTGCATACCATTTTTCCTGAGTTGAAGATCAGGGTGGCTGTTTTTGGTTTCTTGAGACGGTACACCAGACCGGGGAACTGCTCGGGGTCGAACTCGACGTTTGGCATTGTTGCGGCTATCTCATCGAGATCAAGCCGCTGGTTCAAAATTACGGAAGCGACAACATTTTCTATTTTGGTCTTTGGCTGTGGACGTGGCATCTGCTCTTACCTGCCTTTTTGCCTTATATAGTATATAAGGAACTTGAGGTTTCTATATAAAAGCGCTTTTAAATGTGAGCAATGAAATACCAAAACTCCGCAGTCCAAATTTAGACCCTTAACGAGCCACGGAATCCTCTCACTCCATAGAATGAGGGTGCGCTGTTATGATATACAAATACAGTGTTGTAGCGGCGATCACAAAAGATTGCGCCACCGAGTTTTCTAATATCAGAAGGTGTTTGCACCCAACTCGAGGTCTTGGTATCGAATTCTCCAAGTTTCTGCAATTCTCGATATTGCTCTTCTGTTAGAAGTTCAATGCCCATGGCTGCTGCCATGTCAACAGCGTTACCTTCTGGATGCACTCCCTTCTTTTCTCTCTCCTCCTGCCCTTCATTGTCGTAGCAAACATTTCTACGGTCTTTAGGAGTTTCTGTTGAGCAATCATAAAAAATGTATTCACCCGTCTTTTTGTCATGACCGACAATGTCCGGTTCACCGCCAGTTCTTTCCATTTCATTGAGTGACCACAGTTTTTCAGCATTCACCTTCAACTTTGCTTGTATGTTCGCCCATTCAAGACCTTTGTGTCGACTCATGTTTTCCTCAAAACGGGCTTTCAAGACTCTGAGTAGTTCATCACGTTGTTCTGGTGACAGCTCTTTCTTAGATACAGTGATCGATGATTTTGGCATAATCAAAGTTCTAATTCTGAGTTTATAAAATGAATTTTATAGGATGATATTATCAAGCTAGCAGCCGCAATCTTCCTTCCTTATGACGACAATCTTGACCTTGACATCCTCCGCTATATCACCAAATGCCTGAAGGAAGTATCGTGATGCTTCTTTCAGCCCTCTCTCTCCCTCCGGCGTCAGATGATAGAGGATCTGTCTGCCAACCCTACGACCCTTAATGAGACCTCCCGCTTTTAGCTCTTTCAAGGCTGGATATATAGTACCTGGAGTTGGCTTTGTACCTCTCCTTTGAGCGATCTTTTCAGCAATCTGTTGGCCATTCATCTCTTCCTTATCTAGTTCCCAAAGAATTTGAAATGTAAGAAGACCCCTCATGTCACAGCAGTCAGGTGGACAACATGGGTCAGCCTCCTTCTGGTCACTCATACTAACGTATTGGATGTCCGATACATTTAAATGTATATATAGGGTGTCCAATATTGGACATCCAATATAATTGGTGATTGCATGACTGAAGATAGAATCGGAAATACTATAGAGTTAGGACAAGGGAATGAGAAGCGAATGAAATCCAGAGGTTCGTGTCATTCATCATTATGCTGTGATGAATATTCCACAGATACTAATCCCATGAAAATGATGGTTGTGTGAGGAACATGAAAAAAGTTAGTGAAATGAAACCTAATGAAATTAAGGAAGAGGTTCGAAAAGCATACACTCAGGTAGCAGACATAGATGCCGCTTGTGGGTGTGAACCAGAGATTCAGACAACGTCAAGCTGCTGTGGTGAGTCTTCATCAAGAACGGTCACCAGAGTAAATCTTGCTGAGGCACTCGGCTATGATACGGAAGGAATGCCAATTTCAGCAACAGAGTCCTTTGCTGGTTGTGGAAATCCAGTCGCTCTTGCAAGTCTTAAGGAGGGCGAAGTTGTTCTTGATCTCGGTAGTGGAGCAGGTCTAGACATGTTTGTTGCAAGTAAGAAAGTTGGTGAGAGTGGAAAGGTGATTGGTGTTGATATGACACCAGCAATGATTGAGAAAGCCAAGAAGAATGCTGAAGAGCTAGGAATTACAAATGTCGACTTCCGATTTGGTGATATTGAAGAGATGCCAGTTGATGATAACTCCGTTGATGTTGTAATCAGTAATTGTGTGATTAATCTTGCTCCAGACAAAGGCAAAGTGTTCCGCGAAGCGTATCGAGTCCTAAAGCCTGGAGGGCGGGTCATGGTTTCGGATATTGTCTTGTCTAAACCATTACCAACCGAAGTCAAGGATCAGGTTGTCACATATACTGGCTGCATCGGTGGTGCTATTCTTGATGAGGAATATCTGCAACACATGCGTGATGCTGGATTCAAAGATGTGAAGATAACAAGTAAGGCAGGAGAGAGCCTTTATG
>JAEORX010000111.1 GCA_016840685.1 Candidatus Thorarchaeota archaeon | reverse complement strand
TTGCCGCCATAACAAACCCACCAACAGTCAACGCGAACACGATGCCGAGTGATATGATGACTATCATTTGGTCTGTCCTCTGGTCTGTCAGTGGTATGGCGGTACCCCTAGAGGTATCGCCCATCTTTTCATCCTCTCTCAGACGGGAAGAATCAGTTTCCTCCCGATCTCTCGCGATCAAGTTCACGAACGATAGTCGTTCAGGCGAACTTGATATTGGGGGAGGTTACAAAGCTATAATATAACCCCTTCCCAATTTCGCTATTTAATCGGTTCTAGTGATTTTTCACGCTACTCGTAACTAAATCGTTTCTTCTGTTTTGCAACTATGCAGAGGGGTGGCCTGTCAAGATTGGGAATCTGTAATATTTTCAAGTTCTTTCGAAAAATCGACACAGACCTAATTCTTCAACTCAGACATCGGAATTGGCTCTATCCACCAATTTTCTTTTTTTCGTCAATATTTTCGATATATGAAAACTCTGAAATCGTAAGAGATTCAAGAGATGTCGAGATTTTGTTCATATGCCACATATTTTGGATTACAAATGATGACGTAACAAAGAGAATCTGACGATTAATCGAAAGCATGAAAAAAGGTTCTTGAATCGTATGGTTTGCCAGTTGTCAAGCACTCATTTCAGATGATGATCCATGAACAAAGTGATTGGATTAATGGAACCTGACCAATGCGGCTTGATGCAATATTCTGCTCAATAATATTGCTAGGTCATTTGGCGCGGAATTGTTGTTATTCACTGTCGTACTTGGTTATCCTTTCTCACTGGTGTCCGAAAATGACATGATGAAAGAACACCATTTATCCTTCAGTTTAATATATTCTGCATCTCCTGCAACCATTACATCCCTCATCAGTCGGGATGCATCTTCCTGTTGGTGCTTCGACAAGCTGTTCCAGAACTCGGAATTAGTAATCATCAGTTCTGAGCTGATTTGGTTCTCTCGTTCTATTAACTGCTCAAGCATGCTTAATGCATCGTTCATTCTTATTTCAGGAATACTCACCCCATATACTTTGAGACTCATGATCATATTGCGTAGTCTATCCTTGGCAAAGGTCCGCATTCCACCGTTTGCTTTTATCATGTCTGCGATTCCAAGACGGTATTCTCTTGCTGTTGCTCGATAGTAACGCTGAACAATTCCAGTTATCGTCTTTTCAGTCCGAACCTGTTGGACTAGACCAACACTCTTGAGTCGTTCGATGTGGCGTAATACATTTCCTGGATTCTTCCCAATGGAATCTGCGAGCTGCTTGACTGTCATCTCTTCATTGACAAGGTACTTGAAAACAATTAGTGCACGTACTTTGTCAAAGAGAACTTTGATAGTATTTGGGTCGGTGATAATCTCCAAATCTTTCATCGGATAAGGCACATTCTCTGAATTCATCCTACTGTGACCCCTCCGTATGGATTTCCTGTTCTTCTTCTATATTCGGATCTGAAATGATGAGATAGGTTCTCGATACTGAGAGCACATAGATTGGCAATATTAACAGAATAAGCACGAGAGCAGACGCAAGTATGTAGAGGTCATATACTTGGTCTGTCAAAAGTATGACATCAGTGAACTCTTGGATAATAACAGGTCCGAGTAATAACAAACCCAATGATGAGAATGTACCCCAAATCGAGAACACCGCACCAGAGTTATGCCAAGTCAACTTTAGTGAGTTCTTGATCGATGAGATAACAGACATCCCATCAACTATTGATGGAAAGACCATGGATAGCATTCCCGAGCAGAAGAGAAACCATAAAGCGGCAATGAAGACCAGAAATGTGAGTGTTGTCGTGTCAGGCATCTGATCTGGAAAATAATATGATGCGAAGATGTACTCGATCCCTATTGGTACGATTATGAAGAAGAACTGAATTATCCCTCCAGAGGCCAAACGGGAGAATTTCTGTCGATACCAAAGCAATGCTTCCTCAGCAGTTGCAGTCCCACCTTCAAAGACCTCCTGCCCAATTCCAAACAGTGCACCCAGAGCAATCAAAAACGGTGCTAATAGGGCGGAACCTGCGAACAGAATTATACCGACAGCCTCGACATCATTTACGCCAGATAATGCGTCTCCGATAGAGTCGAAGACATCGAATATTTCGTCAAATGGACCATAGTAAATCGAGAGTGGTATACTTCCTATGAGCACAATCAACAGAAACAAAACTATGGTAATGACAAAGACACCCAGTATTGCCAAGAAGATAGAGAGATAGTAGGTTCTTGTGTAGTGCACACTAAGCTTGATTGTCTCAATATAATTTCGCAGATTCCACTTGCCCACCCTTTTCACGTCCGCTTCGACCTTCTGTGTACTATGAAGATACTACTAAGTCCTACGATTCCTATAATTGAGAGTGTAATTATAATCAAATCTGAACTTGATTGGACTCTTACATCCCCCACACTGATCGTGAGGTCTAGATTATCAGATGGAATTTCAGCAAATTCGAGCACATTTTGAAAATCAGTAGGTGTTTCATCGGACATAAGCGTCGTAATCAGAAATACTTCTTCAGCTCCACTACTGTGAATGAATTCAGTGATTGTTTGGGATGATGATGGGTATTGAAATTGTGAAACATACGATCCACTTGAGTTGACCAAGGCAACAACTATACCAGCACCGTAAGATTGTGATTTACTGATTGAGATTGTGAAGTTATCAGGTGGAGTAACTAATCTGTATACATTAAAACCATAATGGGTGTGCTCAACATCCTCTCTTATGAACGGGAGGGGTTGCAATATTGTTGTCACATGTTGGATTGTATAGTTCAGAGACTGGAATCCATAGATGCCATTCTCACTCTCAATATCATCTAGAACACATGCCGTGATGAAATCAAGGTACACCTCGTTGAAAGTCATGTCATATCCTGCATTAGAAAGTGCAATTTCAACTGCTGCTGGACCATCCTCCCGAATTCCTACAAGGTCTTTCACAGTATCCAGACCGAATCTGTCAGCAAGATAGTTCACATAGAGATATGCTTGACCATAACTAGCGTCCCAAAGGCGACCATAAAACCGGTTGAAATGGATGAGAGAAACCTCTGGATGCAATGTGTAAGTAGTTGTGACTGCATCTGTTATGTAGTACCAGTATCCTGTGTAATCTATCGCAAGATTTGCCAATCCCTCAAACAGGAATTCTGCTTCATCTATCTCATAGTTATCCCATATCAGGTGATTGAACTCATGGATGGTAATGAGCGCGGTCTCATTCTGGTCTCTTTCTGATTCAATGTAGATCATTTCCCTTCTATTAGAATAGGGAAATGGGCATTCATCCCATGGGACGTGAAATCCCAGATACGCATTTCCCATATACCGAACCAATGGCACGAGAAAGAGGGTCACTCTTGGATCTCCATCAATATCTCCGAGATAGCCATCTGGACTTCCAGCAAGCTCAACAGCATTGGGATAGATCTCATCATCGAATATCTCCCTTAGTTGACTGCATTTCGATATTGCTGCAGTTTCTCCGAGTAGTTCTATCGTTTCATTTGCCATATAGACATAGCAGAAATCGCCAACAGAGAGAAGAGTAGCATTCACAGCGGTCAACTCCATTGACTCTGGTCGTGATAGGTAAGTCCAGAAAGCACATTGTTCACCAAAGGACTCGGTAGTATTTTCGTAGTTAATCAAGACGCCTGGAGTGAACATAGGTGCGAAATAGACTGTTCTTACCTTGTCGTTATCATAAAGGAATTGAAATGTGAATTGATATACAACTCCTGCAACGAAATCACCATAGACATCCATCGACAACATTCCATGAAATGGAGTCGTATACGCAGATTCATTCGTCTTAGTATCGAGTGGGTTGAGCCCGGTAACAGATGGTTCACACGTCAGTGTTTGAAGTAAGAGCTCCTCATCAAAAGGATCCATTAATCCGACAACCCTAATGCAGTTAGGCCCCATTCCATCATCTCCGATAGCCAGACACTGGATATCATAATGTTCCGTTGCTGCTGGCTGCGTAAAATGGATAGCGACCCCAATACTGCTGAGTGTTATAATCAACACAAGAACGATTCCAATCTGTGCTCTTTTTCCCGGAAGATCTTTAATGATTGATGACATGAATGCAAGAACGTTTGCGTTTATTAAAAACGTTTGCGGTAAAAGCAAACGTTTGTTTGTTTGGTTGTGCTGGTTTGAATTTTCCCTATTGGGATTCATCAAGAAAAAGCGGGTGGGGAGTAATCAAATCCTGGCCCATTGAATTCCATGCTCGATTGAAATATGTCATAGTGTTCACCTTAGGCACTTCAGCTATAATATCCACAGCTACATCTGCAGCTATTTTCCCGGATTCAACTGCATAGGGGATTCCTTCGCCAGTATTGGATTTTACAAAACCCCCAGCATCTCCAATCAACATTATTCGATTGGAATATGGTTTCTCAATAATCCCACGTACGGGTATTCTAGCTGCAGTCTGTCCGACTAGGTTGCATTTCACACCGTTCCTTTCCTCGAAGGACGTCACGAATTTTCTCCAGTACACTTTGAGACTCGAAACCGCAGTTACCAACGCCCCAATTCCAAAGCTAAACTCATTCTTTTTAGCAAAAGCCCACGCATATCCCTTCGGTAAGAATCCAATATAGAACTCAAGGGTAATTCGCTCCGAACCCGCAGGATCTCCAACGATTCTCAGGATTTCTGAGGGGTCCATCGGAACTGCTGCCTCTATGCATAATGCGATCTCATTATCATCCCAACGAGTTTTCAATCCAGTCTTGCGAGCTACAGTGCTATTTGGACCATCAGCGCCCACAACTAGTTTTGCCGAGTAGGATTCTTTCCCTGCGACCACAACAACCTGGTTCAATTCTTCAGTGACATCAGTTACTCGAGCGCCCTGTTGAACGGTAGCCCCAGCCTCAGTAGCCTTCTGAAGTAGAAAATGGTCAAAGTCTTCTCTACGAACAGTATAGCCTCCAAGATCAGGTTGCAGATAAGTTTTGGATTTCCCCGAAGAGTAGTAAAACCGTTGACCACATAATTCTCGTTCCACAACTTGTGTGAAATCAAGATCGAGTGCATCATTGATTCGTAAGGTTAAACCGCCTCCGCAAGCTTTTCTTCTTGGATGTTTCTCCTTTTCCAGAACTAGAACCTCCAACCCAAGTTGAGCCGCTCTCCTTGCGCATGTGGATCCAGCAGGACCACCACCCACAACAATTAGATCGTAAACCATCTGATATTCACTAAACCATTCAGTTGGTTAGCTTCTTTTTGTTTTTATTGAGAGCAGGTTGTTTGAATTAGTACTCTTCATTCTCCTCTAACTCGGAGTGGAAAATTGGTTGTCGAAGAAAAAGAAATGAATTGAGCTGGTTGTCACACGAAAACCAGCTCATTCTTACCCAATCTATTTCATGGTCTTGACCCATTCGTAGACTGATTGGAAATTAAGCAAAAAAGAAGGGAGTAGAGTCAGTATTCAGGTTTCATTTCAGCACTCGATTAATTTAGCGAAGCGCTAAGATTTAGCCAGAAATTCAAAACCGGGCTCTTTTCTCAAAGAATCCAAGTCTGAATCCTCACGAGCCCACTTTCTCAGAGATTCGTCATTCTCAAGAGCAGTCTTGAGAAGATCCATAGCTTCTTCAATCCGTCCCATTAACGCATTATAACGCGCGAGATTGTAGTACGCCAAGTAGAGTTCTTTTTCGTCACCCTCAACTCTCAATGCATTCTCAGTTGCTTCAATCGCACCATCATAATCTCCAAGGGCTCTTTGGGCATGCCCAAGGTTCAGCCAAGGCCAAAACTCCTCTGGTTGAAGATTAGTCGCAGTCAAGAAAGCTTCAGCTGCAGATTCAAAATCCTGTTTCCGAGACAGAATATGGCCTAGTTCTAACCATAGTTGCCAAGAATCCTCATGTTCCTCAAGCGCAACTCTGACGAGCTCTTCTGCATCCGTAATAAGATCGTTTTCTTGTAGGTCCTTTGCGCGCTTCACCAGTTTCTCAATTTCGCTCAATGGACCACCAGAATTCTTGTGTTTTAAGAGTCATAATTAATAAACAAGACCTTGCTTTTACAATATGCGGTGAGTGCGTTTTATAATACAAATATCTCTAATCTTGCTTCAAATGCATTTCTTGATGACGATGGCATCGAATTACTATAATTATGCTTGAATTCGAGGCGAAGACATTTTGAATGATTCATCAATATCTTGCTAAGAATGTAAAAAGAGAGTTGGTAGATCCAACTCTCAGGTTCATCCTACTTCATGGTCTTGACCCACTCATAGACAGGTGCACAGAGCTCCTTCATGCGCTCCTTTTCTGGGTTCACAGGATCGGATTTCCAACCGTCTGCAACTTACACGATTATTGCTTTGATTATAGAGATTAAAAGCACCCTTTTTTGGCGTGATTGTCATGGCATCCACTGACAATTATTATGTTCAAAAAAAGGACCACTGGCTGAAATTTTATCGCGACATAATGGAAAATAAAAGAGTCCAACACTCTGTGCTTCAGAAATATTTCACTCCCAAAAAAATCGAGGATTTGAAGTCAAAAATGCAACAGCAATTTGAAGAGCTGTTGCCACAAATCCCAGATTTTGGTAGAAAACAAATTAGCCAATTCTCAACGGATATGGTTAAGACTGCACTTTCATTGGCGTTTTATCGTGTCCTAAAAGAAGAAGGATTTCAACTTCACGAGATTGGGCATATTATCTATGGAATTAGTGAAGCCTTCTATGGAAGCATGAATCCTATTAAGAAATTCATAATGCGTAGGTTTTACCTCTCTTCATCTACTCATAGGAGAGCCAAGAAGGCGATCGAACAGAGGAAACTCCCTCTTGATCCTGAGGACTATCACTGTACTTTTGTTGAAGGGGACCATGAGAATCTACTCTTTGGGTTGGACTACACAAACTGTGCAGGTCTGCATTTCCTAAAGAACCAGAATGCGTTAGAATTGGCACCATACCTTTGTCTATGTGATTATCCAATATATAGAGCAATCGACATAGGTTTTAATCGCAGTCAGAATCTAGCGATTGGTGGAACGGCATGCATGTTTCGCTGGTATCGTAAGTATCCAACTGAGATTGGCTGGCCACCTGAAGAAGTGACTGAATACAAAGACTTTGAGTTCATGGAATAAGACTCCTTCATGTCCTCCTTCCCTGGACTTGACCCATTCGATGACCGGCTGACAGATAGATGATTGAATCACTAATCATTCATTCGTTTCTTTAAGAACACTTTTGCTAAGATAAGAGTAATCAGAGGATACAGTACTGTGGTTGCGATGAAAAATTGACCTACCAATAATTGTTCGGCATTCATGCTATGAAAAATGAATGCATAGCCAAAAGCATCTATCACATAGTGAGCAGTAACACCGGGTAGAAGACTGTCACATTTGATATTTGTATAACCCCAACTAAGTCCGAAGAGAGTAGACATGATGAAACCGAAGATAGCCATCGAATAATCACCACGTAATGCAAAAGCAATAGTATGGAATAAGCCAAACAACACACTGCTAACAAGAATAGCCATTGTATCAGAATATTTCGTTCTCATTATGTTCATAATTGCACCGCGAAATGCTAGCTCTTCCCAAATAGCTGGCACTATTGCATAGAGAAAAACTATCCAACCAATTCCTGTTTCAAGATCAATAATTATGTTGAAATCTATAACTAAGGTGCCTAATGCTGTTCCGATGAATATACAGATTATAAAGTAGCAGAATGCGGAGATGATTCCTGCTAAAATTGTCCTATTCAGTGAATCACCTTTAGTGGGCATAATGCCACGTAAATATTCTTTGAGATGTGGACGACGGAATGATAGATGCAGCAGTGCGGGAATGATTAGAACAACTATCACCGCACCTGAAAGAAACCGTACAGAAAAATCGATCAGATAGCTAATTTCTGATGATAATCCTGCATTACGACAAAATGTAAAAATTTCAAAGATTTCATTTAAACTCAAAATTAAACTGAAAATCACTGTGATGACGATTCCAGCAAGCAGTGGATAATTTGCTAGGACTCGTTTTTCTTCTATTGAACTCATCACTTTCATTCCTTTCAAAGTACTATATCGAGAGAATTGATTCATAACAATAAATAACCACTTCTTAGCGTAAGAATTCTGGATCGATTGGAAGAACTATAAACCTCTCTTGATGCTTAACCAAAAAAAGAAGAAGAATGAGCTAGGAGTCAATGACTCCAGCTCATCAGTATTCAAAATTACTTCATGGACTTGACCCATTCATAGACAGGTGCGCACAGTTCCTTCATACGCTCCTTCTCTTCGTTCATGGGTCCCGGCTTCCAGCCATCTGCAGGCTCGAACCACCAGTCTGTGACAGTGCCCTGACGTTCATCCTTAGGCTTCCACACTACTTTCACAGGCATACCGAACTCGGCATCCCAGGGATCCAGACCTCGGAGCTCATTGGCGATGGCAGTCTTGCAACCGTCAACGATGACATAGGCAAGCACAAAAGGCAGTCGCTTGAGGCTGCTTTTTCCGCTCCACCCAGCAATGGTGAATGTATGAACGATGCCTTCTTGCTTGAGTTGAATCCACTCAGTCTTTTCGAGGTTATCGTCAAGTGACCAACAATTCACTCTCGGTGGGAAGAACTTGTCACCGCACTTCGGACACTTGGTTCCCCAGAACTCACCATCAACGAAACCCTTACCGAGCTTCGAGACCTCTGCATACTTCCAATAATACAACTGGTCATAGTGCAGAAAGACCTTGAACTGCTCCTCAGCTGTGTCCCACTCATAGCCCATAAACCCGATACCAGTCTCCTTGACATCTCCGCGGAACTTGTCAGGGTATGACTCATCGTATTTGACTGCATTATGGTCAGGGATCTTGTGCATTCTCTTGTCCTTGGTCATTTCTATGGCCTCCTCAGAATGAAGTTCGAGATACTGGTCCCAGTACCCGCATGACTGTTGACAAGACCCGTGTTGGCGTCCTTCACATAGGTCTTGGAACTCAGGTGTTTCTTCGGAGCTGTGTCATTGAGATGCATCATGCATTCGACAGCGCTCATGATCCCGGTCGCCCCGACTGGATGACCGTAGCCCATCAGACCACCACCAACATTGGTTGGAACCTCTCCATCAAGGAAGGACTGCTCATCACGCATGAACTCTTTGACATTTTCCGTGGTGCACCAGTGGAGAGCCTTGTAGATTTGCACCTCAGAGGAGCTGAAGGCATCATGAATCTCAGCAACATCGATCTCCTTTGCAGCATTCTTGTACTCGATGCCTGCCATGTCGTACGCGTCCTCTCCAGACTTCCGACATGCACCAAACTCTGTCATGTCAGGATATCCTTTACCATACAACTCGTTCCAACCTGGGAAGTCAATACGGTCACCTGCACGGATGGTACAGCTACTGAGGCCAGCACCAGCAATTTCAACATAGGTGTCTGGTGCGTGTTTCTTTGCCCACTCCTCACTTGTGACGAGAGCAAAGGCTCCACCACGGCTCATGAGACAACAGTCCAGTTTCTTTAGTGGGTAGCTGATAAGTCGGCTCTCCATGACATCATCAACTGTGAGGGTCTTCTTGTAGTAAGGCGACTTTGGATTGGTATAGTCACTCCGATAGAACTGAGCCTTCGGGTTGTCAGCTGCGTAGTTTCTGTTCTTCATGGCAGCCAGAGCAAAGTCCTCCTCTGTGAGACCGTTCTCCTTCATGAACTTGTACGCCATCGCAGCATAGTAGATT
>JAEORX010000110.1 GCA_016840685.1 Candidatus Thorarchaeota archaeon | reverse complement strand
TCAATTCAAACAATTGCTTAAGTGAAGATTATGACTAACTCTAATGAACCTTAATTCTGTATTGTACTTACTAATACTTTGATGGCAACTATTCATAATAACTTCAGGTAGGTGAAGGATGAGAATGCTATTGCTGCAAAGTCTACAAGTTTACTCCTATGTCATACTCTTGTTGCTTATGCTGGTAATTCTGTCGCTTATCACAACAATTGCTATTCGTCGTGTACCGCCTCTCTTTGGAGAAGAAGGAAGCGTAACTCTTCATGCTTGGTGGCAGTGGCTTAATACACCAGACCCGAATACTCCAAAGATAGAACATCACCAACCGAGATATTTGTTAGATCAAAAAGTAGAATCCTGGCTCTGTCCTATCTGCGGTTCCAAGTTGTCCAAGCAAAATGTTCGTCAACTTGAGATTGGCTATGATATCGAATGTGGGTATTGCGGTGCAATTGTTAGCCCCTCACGTGTAGGATATTGAACACAGTGCTTTGCGTTTTTTCCGTTGAACAATGAATGCTTTGGAACCCCGCACTAAATATTGGGTGCAACCTTCTTAAATGCCTCAAGATGGTTCTCAATATCTTCTTCTGTGTGTTGCACTGACACGAGCCATTCCTCATCAGCACCATACGCCATGGGAATTATTCCCTCGTTGGCCATTGAGATCCAGTATCTATGCGTTCGGACCTTGTCCACTGTGGTCCATGCTCGATAGTCCCGTACAGGAGTCTTCGTGAAGAGAATACCACCGCATGAATTGATCCCCTGTACTATTGCCTCAAGCCTATGGTCCTTGATGATATCAGCATAGCCCTTGAGAAGATTGTTACCTAGTTTATCGAGCTTGCTATAGACATCCCTTGTGAGTATTTTAGTCAAAGTTATTTTACTGGCTCGTATCGATAGGGGATTTGCAGAAAATGTACCAAAGAGACCTTCTTCGTCGATTACATCGATAATCTCCGCCTTTCCACCACAGGCACCCAGAGGTAGTCCACCACCAATTGCCTTTGCTAGAGCAATTAGGTCTGGCTCCACTCCAAAATATTCTGTGGCTCCACCATAGGCAATCTTGGGACCTGTCTTCACTTCATCGAAAATCAAGAGAATATTGTACTCATTAGCTAATTCTCTAAGTTCTTTGAGATATTCCTTTTCAGCAGGGATTACGCCAGCATTCATCATGACAGGTTCCACAATTACTGCAGCCACCTCTCCTACGTGCTCTTCAAGTAGACTCTTGATAATGTCAGCATTATTGAAAGGTGCAATTAATGTGTCCTCGACAGTTCCTGGAGTTATTCCCTTGCCATATGGAATTCGACTTGGGCGCTGGTATGGACCTGCTTCTCCTAGACGGGGTCTCTTGCTTATGTGTAATGAATCCATAACACCATGGTAGGACCCCTCGATCTTGATGATCTTGTCCTTTCCAGTATAACTACGTGCAAGTCTTATTGCATAAAGGGTAGATTCTGAACCTGAATTTACAAATCGAACTTTCTCTATAGGAAATCGTTCACCGAGCGCATTAGCAACTTCAATGCTTTCTTCATGAGGTAAGCCGAACATTGTTCCATGTTCAATTTGGTCAACCAGACCACTCACAATTAGTGGATGTCTATGACCTACCAGAAGAACACCCCAACATAGATTGAAATCTATGTATTCGTTTCCATCCACATCCCAAATCTTTGAGCCATTTGCCCTCTTCACATAGAGCGGATAGGGATCATAGGAAGGAGCAGAGCCACCAATACCCCCAACAAGCATCGGGATGGACTTCTTGAAAAGCTCGGCAGAGTTTTTCGTCCTCTCCTTATATAATTCAATTAACTGCTCATCACTCAACCTCTTCACCTCAAGCAATTTTACGAGGTGTAAATGAATCTAATTAATCTACTTACCAATACTAGTCTATGTGTCATTAAGAGAGGTAGAATTCAATGGATAATCAGAGAGTAGCAATCCAAGGAAAAGGAAATTTGCCATCATCCAAATCAGACTTTCAATCCAATCGTATGAAGTATAATATAATTGTGAAAAAGAAAACCAGATCGAAGAAAGACTCATGAGTATACTTACTATTACGAACAAAATTGCCGCCTCTCTTGCCCATTTCATTTTTTTAGTAAGACACCAACCAAGTGGAATCATGATAAAGAAAGAATAGAGAAGCAAGACTTCGTTAGGTGAGGGAAAAAGAGAGAAGCCTGGAAAAGCCCATGGGTAAAAGTCTAAGGCAAAGAATGCAAGTGGGATTGGAGAAGTAAATATGAAAAATGCCCCGACAATCTGACTCGGACTGTTTGTTTGTGTTATAAAAGCACAACTCCCAGGTTTAGGTTCAATGATAAACCTCACTAAATTGATTCCATGGTGTTGCTTTTAGTCTGTTGTAGAGTGGATTTTTCCCTTGTTAGAAGAGGACCATTACTGAAAAGCAGAAGACCAATTATGATGGCAGTATATGTGACTCCCACAGGGTTTGCATTTAACACCAAGCCAAATAGCATGAAGATTATCAAACCATACCGAGTCCAAGATACTTTTTTAATTAGGCCTAAACTTAGAAGAATAACTACAGTGGGGGAAAAAAGATACAGATAATCAAACATATCCATATTTGAGGGAAAACCAAGAAGCAAGCTGGAGAATACAGGGACTGACCAGATCCAAGGGATAATCGAAGCAAAGATCAACCAAACACCTAGAGCTACCAAAAGATCATCTTTTTGAGACATGTACTACGAGAACTCCATTCTCTTCTGATATTATTATCATCTAAAACATTTAACCTTTATTGAAGAAAATAGTAATGGGAATATAACGACAATAGATTCTTGCTTTTTTCAACTAGATTGAAAACTAAATTCATCCAGTTTAGTTAACAAATTGAGGTATGGGAAGTATGCAAAAACTCACTTACATTCAGATAAGTCAATTATAGTTTCCTTTTGTACACAAATAGAATAATGACTGAAACGAAGCAAGCTCCAAGGCCTAGAATACCCAGTGTTAGTATATTTAATCCAGCCATTTCTGTGTCAGTAGTTTTTGGAGAAGTCACCGGTTCTGTAGACATCGAGGTCGTAGGAGTTTCAGTGGTAATAGGCTCTTCAATAGTGACTTGAACATCATTTGAAATACTATTCTCAGCAATGTCATATAGGATTAACATGAACGCATGGGTTCCTGGGGACAAATCGTCCAGGGAGTATTGAATCATCTTCATATCTGAAGTCCATTCACCACTTTGGATTATCACACCGTCTTTGAGAATTTCATATCTTGATGGGTTATAATCAAAAACTGTCCAACTGATAGAATTTCCAGTTTCTCCCGCTGTAAATATAATGTCGTCAGGAGAATCAATTGATGGTAGCACAGTATCTACTACTGCAATGCAAAAGATACATGAGGCATAATTCCCTGAGGGATCATATGCTCTGACTTCCAAGTGATAGATGCCATATTGCAAGATGCTCATATTTTTAAGAAGTCCAGCTTCAATGCTGAATTCTGTGTCGTTTACCCACCACTCAGAGATACCATAGTAATCAGATACCTCCAACTGATAGCGAAGGCTATTGCCACACTCGACTGTTTGATCCTCAGGGACATAAAGCCAATCGGGACTGGTTGTATCTTGGACTGTCACAATTACCATATCAGACATAGAAATTCCACTTTGGGTTTCTATTATGACAGAAAAGACATAATCCCCAAGATCTTGACGAGAGAAAGATATTGTAATGTTGCCTCCATCCCAAGCACCTTCATCGACCACAACTCCGTTTTCCTTAATGGAGTATAAATCTGGCTTGAATGCAGAAGCAAACCAGGTAATGACACCATTCGCTGGTCCCTCTAGGACCATGTCAGTAGGTGAGTCCAGATACAGAATGTAATGAGGATCATTATCAAAACTCCCTCGGTCTCCAGAGATTTGATACTTAGATGCGCCCCCATAATTGGACCATGCATTTGTGTCCCAATTGTTAAGAAGACCCTTACCTGCAGTACCAATAAAGTCTGCAGCGTTAGAACCACCATTGTAACCGATCTCATTCTGATGAATTGTTGCACCACTGACTCCTAACAGATACACTCCAACCCTCGAATTATCAAAGACTGTGTTGGATATTATCTTAACATTCCGTGTATTTTTGAGGTAAATCCCATGTTCAGAATTCGCCCTAATGAGACTAGATGAAATCACCCCTTGGTCGACCTCTAGTAATGCCACTCCGTATTTGCTGCCTACCATTTCACAGAGGGTAATGTTACATTCTTGAGAATAGGCTACATAAAGACCATATTGTGAATTCTGAATCGTATCTCTGAAGGATGAACCTCTCAATGAGTTGTGAAAATACAAACCAAAGAAGGAACCCGCTATCTGATTTGATTGGGTCAGAATCTCAACCCCGTTTTCAATGAGAACCCCATAGCTACACAGATTTATGAAATTCCCCTCAACCTCAGAATAGTCCATCTTATAGAGGTGCAATCCATAACCAGATTCTGTTATTGTATTTTTCTCAATAGATATCCAAATCGACTGGCTCTGATACATCCCCTTTCCAAGTCCGGAAAGCTCATTCTCCTTAAACACGCACCTCTCAGATTTGAGAACAGAGATTCCAATAGAAAGTGTGCGGATGCTGCAACCAGAAATTACACCATTCACAACCTTCTCGAAGTAGATTCCTGTTCCAGTCTTATCATCTTTTGAAAATAACTCGCAGTTCTGGATGACAAAATAGACAGATGTTGAAACTACACTTATACAGATGCCTCCTACAGCATCCACTGCCTCTATACTTAGGTCTCTTATCAAATAGGGATTAGCCTCAGTACCGTTTCCTTCGAAACCAAGATTCTCGAAATCATCTGCCTTTGTAATTGAGATTGGATCATGAGGGTTTAATGAATGAGAATAGGTCTCGATTGGATTTGATACGCTGTGTGCAAAGATAACAGGCTCATGGAATATCAGAGGTTGTACGAGTAGAATAATAAAACTAACTCCAAATAGAAGGATAAGTCTACCTCTGCATTCACATCCCTTATGCAAACATCCGCCTCCGAATCATAGAGAGGCGCGGCCACTCATGTAAACGTGTACATAAGTGTAGTAGTTTCATCTATTAAGATTCATAGTAAAAGACATCTCCTATTCTATCATCCATAAATCGAATACTTCCTATCAAGAATCGAAAATCAAACCCATATTTCGCAACAATAAGTCAGTCGAGTGGTTCAAGAAGCCCATTATGTACAACCAAACATGTCGGCAACGACAAAACTCAAATGCCAGCAAGCAACGAAGGCGGCTAATAGCCTGAGGATAGGCAGAGAGATTTGCTGGTGATACTATGCTGAAGGAGTTCACCTATGATATACCAATCATCGAGCGTGGCTATGCCAATCAGACGCTCTACGTGAATCTGAGTAACAATGAAATTAAAATCAAGCCAGTAGATGATAAAATGAAAGAGACCTTTACAGGAGGAAAAGGTTTCGATCTATGGCTGATGTGGAACGGTCTCCCCAAGGACCGAATAGTCAAGTGGGATGACCCCGAGAACGAGATATGTATTGCCACTGGACCTTTGGGTGGTGTCACTCAATATCCTGGAGCTGGCAAGTCTATTGTGACCTCAATCTCGCCTGAAACGGGAATTCCCATTGATAGCAATGTTGGAGGATATGTTGGACCAAATCTGAAGTTCTCAGGTTTTGACGCCATGGAGATTCAGGGTAAGGCCAAGAAGGATGTATACATCTTCATAGATGGCGACCGCGGTAAGATTGAGATTCACGACGCGAAAGACCTACCAGAAACCGCCTACGAGATCACTCATGTATTGAGTGAACGACACACTGAGAAGGATGGCAAGGACATGGCGGTGGTCACTGCAGGTCCAGGAGCTGAATATGCCTGGATGGGCTGTCTGAACTTCTCCTGGTGGGATATGAGAAGAAATATGCCAAGGTACAAGCAGGCGGGAAGAGGGGGCATCGGAACTGTCTTCAGAAACAAGAAGCTCAAAGCAATTGTTGTTAAGAAAGACAAGATTACTCTTGAGATGAACGGACCTGCAGACATTGAAGGCGTCAAAGCTGTTGGCAGGGACCATTCTGGCGAGATTCTACAACTCGATGATAAGCAAAACAGGATGAGGACCATTGGTACTGCACACCTACCATCAATCATGGATGAGTTCGACTTACTGCCCACTCGTAATTTCAGAACAGGTGGAGACCCCGAAGCGGGAAAACTCGCTGGCGTTGTGTGGGAAACAATCTACACCAATAGTGGGAAAGGATGGGACGGTTGCTGGAGACCCTGTGCAATCAACTGTAGTCACTGTATTGAGGGATTTGTTCCAAACACTGGATCTTTCAAAGGAAAGACGGTCGTAGTGGATGGACCAGAGTATGAAACAATTGCTGGTTGCGGGTCAAACATTGGGGTCTTTGAACCTCACTGGATTGCAGAACTGAATTTCTACTGTGATGCCTATGGTATTGATACTATCAGTTTTGGAACAGCCATGGCTTTCGTGATGGAGCTCTTTGAGGAAGGCTACATTGATGTGAAGGCTACCGGTGGTCATAAACTGAAGTGGGGAGCTGCAGAGGAGGCACTGGCTGTCCTTCATGAGATGGCAGAGGGCAAGGGATTTGGTGGTCAACATTTTGGGAAAGGAATCCACTATCTGAAGGGCTACTTTGGTGACAAGTTTGGGGTTGACAAACAAGTCATGCAGGACAGAGGGATGGAGCACAAAGGGCTTGAATACTCCGAGTACGTGACCAAGGAGAGTCTTGCTCAACAGGGAGGCTATGGTCTCACACTGAAGGGACCGCAGCATGATGAGGCTTGGTTGATCTTCATGGACCAAGTTCACAACTACTTGCCAACCTTTGAAGACAAGGCAGAAGCTCTTCATTATTTCCCCATGTGGCGCACCTGGTTTGGACTCAATGGACTCTGCAAGTTGCCCTGGAACGATATTGTGCCAGCAGACAACAAGGAAACTGCAGAGCCTGCAAAAGTACCTGGACATGTTGCATTCTATGCTAGATTCTATTCAGCTATGAGTGGCAAGAAGGCGACTGGAAATGACCTCTTGCTCATGAGTGAGAAGGTCTACAACTTCCAGAGAATCTTCAACATCAGACAGGGTAAGGGTCTAAGGATTCATGACTCGTTCATACCATACAGGAGTGCAGGTCCAGTGACAGACTGGGAGTACGAGTCACGAGCTGACCGCTATGATGAACAGCTAAAGAAGCTAGGAATTAACATCTCTGGAATGAATACAACTGAGAAAAACAAGAAACTTCGAGAGCATAGAGAGGAGCAGTATAGACTTCTTACAGATGCAGCCTACAAGCGACGTGGTTGGACTCGAAATGGTGTACCCAAAATGGAAAAGGTCAAAAAACTCGGACTTGACTGGATTCCTGAGCTTGTTGCCCTCGTGAAGAAATTCGAAGCTAGTGAACCTCCAAAGAACACCTTGCCAGCTTCTGATAAAGCCTGGAGATAGAGTACCAAGAATATCCTTCGATGCTGCGAGTCCATTAATTCCTCAATAATCTATGAGATTGATCTGACATAAAAGACCCAGATAATACATCAGGAAAATCCTATATTCTCTCACTACAGCTAATAAAGCAGTAGATAGGTATACTGCATGTCTTGATTGAGGGAACTTGATGGATAGAATCAAGATTGAAAACTTTGAAGACTCAGGATTAAACCTGTGTGTTCTCCTACTTATCGTTGTAATATCAGTTCCCTTTATCTTAAGTGGACATCAAGGTAGTTTCTTTTTTGCTGTAGTGGTCATTATTTTCTCACTAGCTTGTGCAGGATGGTCGTTCAAGGGCATTCTGGAATCTGGACCAAAGTCAACAATAAAAAGTGATATACCGGAAGAGTATCAATCATCAATTCCAAGAGGTCTTCATAGATTACTGAAAAGTGAGTCGCAAAAGACAAAAATGGCAGACAGTGTACATCGAAGACCAATCCCTGGTGTATCGAAATCCCTGAGTGAGATTTGGGACGCGGAATATGAGAGCGAACCACGAAGCCAGAGTCTTACGAAACCCGATAAAAAGACACAAGAAATGCAAGTTCAAGTTACACGTGGAGGAGAGTTCATAGGAAACAGAATGAGATTCAAGGTGAAGATTGTAAATGACTCGCCTTATGTCATCACTGATGTCACAGTATTCTTACTCTCCTATCCAAATGATGCCCTTAGATTTGTTGGTGACGCTGACAATGTTCATTTTGCAAAGATCGAATCTGGAGGAGTTCATAGTCTGACATTCGATTTTCTACCTACTCAAGACTGTGTGAGAGGCGAAATCGTCGCTGGAGTTTCATTTCTAGATATGCATGGTCAACCACAAATGAGAAACACAAAACCATTTGTAATTCGGTCAGTCTGTGATCTGTTGCTACCTCATAAGATATCCCCACATGATTTCAAGCTCAGGTTGAAGGAGCTAGAATCTGGGGAAATAGATGTCAAAGTAGAAGAATGGGCTCCCGAAGAGATGTTTGAGAAAGCACTGAAAATCATTGATGAGTCTAACTTCTTTGAAGTAAGTAGCAAAATCGAAGAAACAGATGAAACAATTTATGGAAAGATTGTTGGTTTTGCACTTGGAAAATATACAGGAAAAGAAGTTGGTGTTGAAATCTATATCTCAGGACCTGCAAAAGCAAAAGGTGCATCATGCAAGATCAAGGTTTCTGGTGAAGACCAAGCGATGATACTTCCAGCTATTGATGATCTTAGAGAACGACTTAATGCATGGCTTTGCCCAATATGTTCAAGCCCTCTATCGCTCACACATGTAGATGATTTGAGACAGGGAAAAGTTGTGATGTGTCCATTTTGCGGCGTGTCTATAGGAAGATGAAATTGACCTCTCCATTTTAAAGAGAGATTGGTGAACAATTCCACTCATTCGAAGAAGTGTTGGATAGAAATATTAGTGGAATGATAAGCCAATTCACCTGAGGCAGACTTATGGCCAGATGCACAGACTGTGGCAGATTTGCTTGCTACACTGGTGAACTGGACAATCTCCCCTCTGGGGACTTTTGTCCAATGCAGACTCACAATGAAGTACTTGTGGAGGCAAGAGCGAAGTATGATGACCCAGGAATAAGAAGGATTTCCCAAGAGTCAGCGAGGGTGGAGGCAACAGGGTATTGTGAGTGGACACGAGTGGAGGAGACCATGGAGTTTGCTGAACGGATGGGCATCCAGAAACTTGGCATCGCGTATTGCATTGGTCTAAGACGTGAGGCAAGGACTCTCGCCAACATCTACAAACAGAATGGCTTTGAGGTTGCGTCAGTCTGTTGCAAGACAGGAAGCATTCCAAAGGAAGACATAGGTCTCCGGGATGATGAGAAGATACGCCCAGGACAATATGAGAGTGTCTGTAACCCAATTGGTCAGGCAATGGTGTTGAATGCCGAAGGTACAGGTCTCAATGTCATCATGGGCCTCTGTGTTGGACATGACTCTCTCTTCATCAAGCACTCAGATGCATTAGTCACATGCTTGGTTGCAAAGGATAGGGTTCTTGCTCACAATCCAATCGGAGCCATCTATACGTCAGAATCATATTATAAGAAAAAACTTGAACGGCAAAATAGAAAGTGAGGACTACTGCAGAATCAAACCTGATTGGACTCTCCGTTTCTTAATTAACGAGCCAATTATGACTATCTCAAGTGCGATTACTGGGAGCAGAATTGATGTGAGCAACCAACCAT
>JAEORX010000109.1 GCA_016840685.1 Candidatus Thorarchaeota archaeon | reverse complement strand
ACAACACCAATCCTATTAGCAGTGAGCTGGA
The DNA here is from genome assembly GCA_016840685.1 of Candidatus Thorarchaeota archaeon. Classification (GTDB taxonomy): domain Archaea; phylum Asgardarchaeota; class Thorarchaeia; order Thorarchaeales; family Thorarchaeaceae; genus SMTZ1-45. Next base: position 9,797 of record JAEORX010000109.1, on the reverse strand, counting down.
GGAAGCAGGTGCAGAGATTGTAAGGAGGGAGGCAGCATTGATGCCACTTGCAGGAATTGTCCATCCATCCTTTGGACAACGTATCCTGCTTGCGGGTGATGCAGCATGCCATTGTTCGCCAATATCTGGTGAAGGAATTCATTACTCCCTCATAGGAGGACTGAAGGCTGCAGAGGTTGCAGCTGACTGTGTTGGTAGGAAGGACTTCTCAGAAAAAGCATTATCTAGATATGAGAACCAGTGGACCAGTGCTTTTGGCTCAGACCTGAAGTGGGGGCTTTGGTTGCAAAAGAGATTCCTTGAGTCAGGTTCAAGTTCAATGGGTTCTGCATTCTTGGGTTCCGAAAAATCTGCTAGAGTGATTGCTGAGATGCTGGCTGGGGTGCGTTCTGTCAGAAGTGCTATTCTCAAGGCAGCTCCAAGATATCTCATCTCTAAAATTCGATAGAGTTCAAAGGGATATACTTGCAGCACTAGCTATCTGAAACATAGTTACAATGATACACAACCATCAATCCAATGTCAACTAGTGGTTTCGTTTCCCCCAATGTCCAATCAATCCCATACTTCATCAGACCATCGTACGTTTATCTCAGTTTCAGCCAGATGAATAACTTCTGGCGAATCATCATTGAGAGCAGAGCGAATAATTACTGCAGCATTCTCTTTGTCTAACATTCTTGTTGAACGGACAACAGATTGACGAACGATATCTTTCGGATTGTTCATCAAACGCAACAGGACTTCAAAAGAATCGGAAGTTCCTTGCACTGCCACTGAGCTCATGACTTCATCTACCATTGTTATTGGCATTCCCTTTGAAATCATATCGTTGATGATCTTGTTTACCTTGGCAATGTCCATTGGGGCAGGTCTTGCGGAAACGTGCGCAGATGTGAGTTCCAGTCCTGCTGTTCGTGATACAATTGAAGAATAAGCTCTTGCGGCCTCCCTTTTCGTTGAATCCAATTCGGAGTTCTTCATTATTTCACCCAGAAGATCCAATGTTTCTAGGTCACCAGACTCGCCAAGCTGTCTCAATGCACGGTTTCGCAGAGTGTGTGTAGGGTTATTGGCTATGTCCGCCAATATATCGTTGCATATTTGCGTCTTGGCTTCACTAATTGCCAGTAGTGCAGCATTTTGCTTGTTGAAATCACTTGAGTAAACATTGGAACGCGCAGATTTCACCCTATGAAGTACGACTAACTCAACCAATCCATGATGTTGCATATCTAGTTCAACTTTCACTGATCCTTTGATTCTGGAAGTCCTTCTTGTCCGAACATATTCATCCCAGGTGTCAGTCTCGATTTTTTCAAGCATGGATTCTACATCAAGACCAGTTGATGCAAGGCTTTCCCAGATTAGGTTGAACTGATCTTCAGCTACTACAATATCGAAATTACTGTGACCATAGGCGGCAGTCACTATTTTGTGTCCATAGTAGGTTTCCAACAAATCAGCTGTGCAATAAAGGCGTGGAATCTCATTCTTGAAGGGGATTTTGCAATTGAGAAGTTCTTCTGTTCTCTGTTCGAGAATAGAGGGCATGAGAATCGCATATTGACCTCGACTTATTGTTTGTACATTTATACAGAATTGATCAAATCTCTTATCTCGACCGTCAAGAAGATCCCTGATGAAATCAACCATGAATGCCTGCGGATTGTCTCGTATCTCGTTGATTTGTAGAATGTGAAGGACATCTTTTGAAGAAATTTGAACTGCAAAATAGATATCCCACATATCCAAGTAGCGAAAGATATGGTCCCTTCGCTCCAGTGTGATATGAGTTTGTGTTTTCTCTAATTCATCCAGTCCTGAAACCAAGTCCTGCAAAGTACCATTAGCCAGAGCTCCGTCAATCATTTGAGAACTTCTCGAATAGTCGCGTTCACTGACAGCAGCTTGGAAAGCAAGGACTAGATCCATCAACGTGACACAATCATTGTTTCCACTAGATGTCTTATCAAGATATCACAAGGTATGAACCTCTCTCAAATGCAATAGTGAAGATGGCCTAGTGGAGAGCTTACTAGGCCATCAAAGAGGGTGGTGAGGAGAATTAGGAACCAGTACCTCGCATCCTATGGACAATGAAACACTTCTCGCGATATGCCTGGTCTTCTAGATCATTGATAAAAGTTTCAAGCTTCTTGACCCTAGTGAACTCTTCTTCTATCCCGAGGTCCCGAACCTGAATCAAGGCCTTCTTGTGTTCAATTCGCACATAAATTCCGCCAAGTCCAACCCCGTGCTTCATGTACACCGGGTCGTCTTGGTTCTTGACTCTATAGAAACCCTGTCTTCTCAGCATTCTACTGAACATCATCATATGTGTCGTACCCTCCCGGCGGTAGACTAAAAGGAGTACACGCTATCCCAAATATAAAGAAATAGGGTTTCAATAGTAAACGCAAGCTTTTCGCGCCATATGCTATTCGGTGAATCCTTCCAATATTGAAACAAATAGGCAATATTAGGTAAAATAGTTGCACAAATCAACTTTTTAGATTGATACTATAGAACAAATGAGCTAGCTTTCATGATACATAGCTTCCATAGATATAAAATGGCGCGGATTAGCTCAACGTTTACATCTACAGTGAAAATTTCTTTTCGGAAGATTTCTTAACGTTTACAATATCATATAAGCGGCGTGTACAACACAGACACATAGCCCATATGACTCCAAGATGAGACAGACCGAAACATAGTTCTTTGAGACAATGAGTTAATCTTTGAAGTCACAAGCTTGCAGTACAACATGTGCATGGTAGTTATTCGTCTAGTATACGCTGCTACTTGTGAGGTCGTCAAATGAAATTGTTGATTACAAAAGTACTTTTGATTACTTCAGAATTGCAGAGAAGGATGAGAGTACATGTTCATATGTGAGAACCAAAGATGCACAACACCAAAGACAATCCTTAAAATGAGTTCGACTTGAATCGAATGTCAAGGCGAAAAGAACATGGACTTGTGGAGCGATTTTCTGCAGACAATAGCCAACATTCTTGCACCTGTTGCAGTTATGCCGGGCTCGACAATATTCATTCTGTTTGTGTCTATTGGTCTTGCACTATTGTCAATTTGGGCTACGAGAAGGTTCACAGACATGGAGAAGATGCAGGCGGACATGGCGGAGATCAAAGCATGGCAGGAACGCTTCAAGAAGGCAAGACAGTCAATGGACCCAATCGAGCTTCAGCAAGTTATGGATGACCAGGGACGCATCATGCGGTTGAACAGTTCAATGATGTCACAACGAATGAAGCCAATGTGCATGTTCTACATCCCATTGATAATCGTCTTCGGAATTCTAAACTTCCTCTTCCAAGGAAGTGCTGTAGCCATCATACCCTTCAATATCCAGAAGGCTTTGCCATTCCTAGAAGGATGGATCGGCATGAATATAGAAGGAAGTGGATTCGGTCTGTTCTTCTGGTCCTGGTACTTTTTCGTCAGTCTGGGTCTGGGAAATCTCATCAGGAGACCCTTTGGGCTCTCAATGACCACGTAGAGTCGTCACAACTTCCGATAAGCGCTGCGTTATACCATCTGCAGCACAATGGTTACGTGCTTCAGCTCCTTTTTATCATAACCCAGACTGTACATTAATGCGGTTCCCCACGGGAGCAGTCTGTTTGGGCTGCGGGGACAAGAGAGAGGATGCAATTTTCATTCTGTGTACCATCCCCAGTGGTCTTTCTTCCTTGTTGCATCCTTTCTCTGCAATTGATTGTCAAATTAGGAATCATTTTAACTAAAAATCAATTGGCGAGATGCATGAATTCAGGACCATCTGAAGTATATTATGGATCAGTAATACCTGGAAACACTGCAGAATGGGCAGCCTTTGCAGCTAAGGTTGATGAGGTCATCAAAAGACTTGATTTCTCAACCATTGAGAAGAAGGACAAGGTCGCCATAAAGATGCACCTCGGATTTCGTGATGGATACCAGACTGTCCCAGTCTTCTTTGTTAGACGTGTTGTGAAGGCAGTGAAAGCTGCGGGAGGTTATCCTTTCATCACGGATAATCCCACTGCTGTCTATAATGCTGCAGACAGAGGATACACTCAAGAAACATGTGGATGCCCATTAATTCCCATTGCTGGAGTAAAGGACCGTTATACATACAAGTTCAATGCCAATTTCCACAGCGTGAAGACCTTGGAGATGGGAGGAGTATTGCATGATGCTGATGTGCTCATAGATCTCAGCCACGTCAAGGGACACAACACATGTGGCTTTGGAGGAGCCATCAAGAACATCGCATTGGGGGGCTATCATGGTCCTTCAAGATGGAATAAGATACATGGCGTAGAAGCATCACTCCCCTATTGGGATGTCAAGAAATGCACTCCAGAACATGCGAAGAAACTGGTTGAAGCATGCAAAGATGGGTACATCAAATATGACGAGAAGAAACACAAGCTCATTGTTGACTTTGGGATGTGTCATCAATGCATGGACTGCATGGAGGCAGACAAGGGTGTGGGATGTCTTCAGATAAAGCAGGAGAACTTCTCACTCTTTCAAGAATTGATGGCTCTTGGAGCAAATGAGATTCTCAAGCAGTATGAGAAAGACAAGATCTTCTTCCTCAATTTCGCACTGGACATAACTCCATACTGTGACTGCTGGGGATTCGGTCAACCAAAAATAGTGAATGATGTGGGAATCCTTGGTAGCCGCGATATTGTTGCTGTCGAAACCGCCAGTTTAGACCTTATCGGGAAGCAGAAACTCATTGAGAGTATGATACCACCCTTCATCAGACTTCACAAGGGGAAGGATCTACATCCCTTCCAGAGGTTGCATGGACCTCTGAAGAACCCATACATCACACTGGACTATGCTGAGAAGCTTGGTATGGGATCCAAGACCTACGAGTTGGTAGAAGTACTCCCACCCAGTGACACGAGGAAGACTAAGGGTCCTTCAAGTGTGAGTGAGGCAGCTCCTTCGTTCTTTTGATTGACAATAACTCTGAAACTAAATCCAGAGAAGCATTAAAAGAACACGTGACTGAAGGTATAATGGGACCATCAGATCATTATAGGAATTAGTTAGAGCAGGCGATATCATCTTGCCATCAAAACATTCTCCCGAGGACAGATTAAGGCGATACAAAGAGAGTCTGGAGAAGATGGCAAAGGAAGAGGGGAGAAACCTCAAGTTCACGAAACATGAAACGAAGTCCACTCAACCCAAGGATGATAGAACTACCAATCCTGTCAGAGTTTCTACTGGAAAGAGTGTAGACGACGAACCGAAGTTCAAGCCACCGCAGGTCTTGGTGAGTCCAGCCAAGAAGGAGCTCGGCGAGTCAATTGCCACAGTCAGAAAAGCCCCGAAGACAATCAGCGATGCCAAACTCAAGGAACTAGACGGGAGGAATCTCCTGATGTTGAAGGTTCGTCATCGTTCTCTTGAGAGTGCCCTTCGTGAAATAAAGAAACGAAGAGAAACCCTCGAGGCTCAACTCATGACAAAGTTCATTGACAGGGAGAAATACCGGGAGGAGATGACCGCACTAGTCGCGGAGGGACGAAAGCTCCTCGTTGAGAAAGAACGTGTTGAAAAAGAGATGAAGGCATTAAAGCAGGATTGACTGCAAAACCTCGGTCTAATTTTCTACATGATATATAACATTTCAACCATGTTGATGGCTGAGGAATAGAAAAATGGCGCGGTTAAAGCACGTCTTAGTTCTAATTATTTTGATCCTCCCAATGTTCGCGCTTGCACCGTCGTTGGTGACAAGTCCGAATGCAACTCTTTTGAGTCAAACAAAGGTGGATAATTCTCTACCTGCTCAATTTATTGAGGAGACTCTCAGAGTGGCAGTATATGCTGAAACAAACCTGACTCTACCAGCATATGCCACGGGAGGTGTGTACACCGACTATTATCAAAATGTCATTGACTTGCTGGAGTCTGCAGGTTATGCAGTCACAGCTTTATCAACACAAGATATTCTTGATCATAAGCTAATGGTCGCAGACTACGATGCCTTTGTCTTGCCAAATCAATTGCCAAGAGAGAACATAATCAATCACATCAAAGACTATTGGTTCGGCGGCGGAGGTATCCTGAGCTTTGAAGCAAGCATCGGATTTTGTTTCTATGCAGGACTTATTCATTCAAGTCTTGAAGGTCAGTTCAATCTCTATCCTATAGATGTCGGAGGTATGTGGACTTATTCTCCCCTCCCCGTAATTGGCGATGTCTATGATGGAATAAATACTACTATGAGACATCCTGTAACGAAGAGTCTGGAGGATGATACTCTGTATCCATTTACAGGAAATCATACAATACTTGAAGGAGCCGCCTTGCCTGGTCTGTTAGGTAGTACATATCTCAATCTTGCATACTATAAAACCCAGCCTACATGGACATCAATTGCTGGTTTTGATAATCCAGACCGAGGCGGTAAGATTGTGTTCCTTACAGGTAATTGCAGTTCTTTCGAAACCTGGATAGAACCTGTAATTGTTGATGCAATTGATTGGTTAACACCACGACCAAAGGGAAGAATTCTGTATGATTTGACACATGAACCATTTTATGGTGTGGATTCATGGGATATTAGCTATGTTCAAGAATCAATCACTCATATTGATATGAGAGGTTTCTTAGTCAACAGGAGTTACACGTTCGATAAACTGTATCCTCCAAGTACACTATCATCTGAAAATCTTGAGGGTTATGACATACTTGTGGTATGTGATCCAAATCTAAACTTCACAGCAAGTGAAGTTGCTGCAATCACCGATTGGGTCAATGCAGGTGGATCAATCCTTGGAATTGCTGATCACACACTCTCAAGAAACCAGAATATGAATTATCTACTGTCTAACATGGATATTGGTTTGAATCATACAGTCACTGGGACAAATGCCCTGGTACCATCTGGTGCGCATGTCACACATGAAGGATGTACCACTATGGGTTGCCTTGCCCCTGGAGCAGTAGGCACTGCTGGTTCAGCATTCTCCATCTGGGAAGACGCAGTCGGAGTTCCCGTAATCGGCGGCGACCAGTATGGAAATGGTAGAATAATCCTAATTGCTGATGGGGCAGTAATGCGAGACGGTAGGATTGGATTCTACGATAATGCACAGGCATTAATCAACTTCGTAAACTGGCTATCTGCAGCAACAGCGGATGTTTTGGTCTTATTGGATATCAACCCATCAACTCAACCTGATTATAACTACTATCGTTCTGAACTTGCTCAGGCTCTGAATGAACTTGGGATTCCATTCTACATGACGAACGATTATGCCTACCTCAACCTTAGTCTCAATGCTCAGTCATGGGATCTTGTTATTTCAGACTCGAATTACCATACAGCAGTAGTTGAGAATGAACAGTATCTGATAGACCATTTGGAAAGTGGTGGAAAGTTGATTATGAGAGATTGGCAATTTCGGAATACGGGCCATCCTCTTTGGCACTATCTTGGTTTCGAAAGCAATACAACATATATCACTACAGGTCCACTCACTGTATATCTGTGGGACAGTGAACACCCAATATTCAACCTACCAGCTGATTATGGGGAGAGTACAATCAACTCTACAAACGATTACTTCGGAACAGATTTCACGTATGTTACACTCTTTGACAATGCAACTTCTATTGCTGGAATAACAGCAACCCCTGAAGAGAACATGTCCGCGATTGTTCTTGGAGCAAATGGCAGAGCAATCTGTAATATGTTCAGTATTTCGGAGTATAATGAGGACACAGATGACTCAACATATGCTGACAGCTTTGAATTGTATGTAAATGAGATTGGATATCTGTACTATGATAGACCAACCATTGACCATCCAGCTGATGTCACCTATATGGAAACCGAAACTGGCAACGTGATCACATGGACTCCAACTGCTGATGCAGGTCCTTGGCACTATGTCTTCAAAGTCAATGGCACATCTGTCGAAAGTGGTTCATGGACTGGTGCACAACTCACCTTCAACATTGACGGTGTGAATGTTTCCATTACCGAGTACGAGCTCACAGTTTTCGATAGACTAGGATACAGTGTATCCGACTTGGTTGTACTTAGCGTGACTGAGTATGTTGAACCAGGGCCTTCACTACCATTTGACCCCACTCTGTTGCTCATCATTGGTGGTGCAGCAGTGGTAATCGTAGTCATTCTTGTTGTCTTCATGAAGAAGAAGAAAGAATAGACTATTCATGGGTAGTGCAGCAAACTACCCATCTCTCTCTTTTTTTCCCAACAATACAACAACAAAAAAGGCAAATACACCTCTCGGATTCAATGGGAAGAGTCGGGAGGCTGAATGCCCTGAGCAAAAAGCGTGCTACTGCATCACCGCAACGTCTTGCCTATGTCCAAAAGGTCAGTGAACTGAGCAGACGTGGAGATATGAGTGCAGTGGCAGATCTGATGAAGGAATACTTCTCGGATAAAAAAGCTCATCCTTGGCATTCCCTCTACAAAGACATCGAGAAATACTGGACTCGGGAATATCCAAAAAAAGATGTGAAGGAAACTCTGATCCTCCTTCGTGATGCTGTTTTTAGTGTGTTTGATATACTATCACTTAGTATTGCTTTGGAAGTACCAACTTCTGATCTCGTGGACATCTTCACAAAGGTATCAAACTGGGATGAAGCGCGTAGAAAGGTCAGGAATAGATGTATCGAACTCGTGGAGGAATTGATACAAAAGAGAAAGACTAGATATCTAATACCATCAGCGCTAAAGCGAGAAGGACTGGGATTTCTGGTTTCGAGGATAGAATCTACTGAGCTGGAGACATTCAAAAAAGCAAAACCAAAGATGAAGGTAATATCAAAGAAGAAGAAAGTCTTGGATTTGACGTCACTGGAGAAAAGCCGCATAGGCAGTCAGTTTCTGAGGGAGCAGATGGTGATGGAAACTCAAATCGATAGTGGAGACCCCCGAGTTTCTCAACTCCTTGAGGCTTATGATCAATTCCTGCTAGATTTAGAGATAGATATGAGCGTGTCAATACCTGAATCTGTTCCAACAGAACAAATCACTCTGAACGGTTCTCCCATAGAGGAGATAGATGAAGAGAAGCCAGTCACAACCAGACGAGTCCGGCAGAAGTCAGTGCAACCACCATTGTCTGATTTCATTGAAGAGAAGAAGACAGTCAAGAAAAAACCCAGAAAGACCAAAGTGCAAAAGAAAGGGAGGGCAAAGAAGAAATGAGCAGGAAGAAGACAATCTCAGATCTTCGAGCTCTTGAGATGAATGCACTAAAGGAACTCAGAAAGATTGCTTACAACATCGATTCACCGGATCTAGGTGTGATGTATGATGCTGTTGGAAAACTCGCCCTCAACAAAAGAAACAGGTCGCTCCTACCGAAGGCAACTGAGCTATTTTCAGCGACTGATCAAAATGTGAAACAGGCGGCATTCACAGTAGCTGGTAAGAATGCATTTGGTAATTACATCGCTCTACTAATCACAGAGATGAACACCTTGAATCCTGTAGAAAGAGAACAGGTGCTTCAAGGTATTCAGGAGATGTTCTCGCAAACTGGAGGACCTGAATCAACAGGGGAACAGAAACTCTGGATAGAGTCATTGATGAGTCTTGGCAAGGAACACCAACCCACAGTGTTCAGTCTAATGAGATTTCTTGGTGACCCTGGACGCAGATGGGTAACTGCACAAATCCGAGATAACATCTCCAATATCTCACTCGGGGCGATACCAGCAATTAGTGAGTTTCCCGGAAGGACACGAAAGAGACTAGTCAAGTTATT
>JAEORX010000108.1 GCA_016840685.1 Candidatus Thorarchaeota archaeon | reverse complement strand
TATCCTAGGAGACTTTCTTGGTGAAAACGAAACATCTCATTGTACATCTCACTCTGTTCGTTGAACCTATTGACAAGAAGTAATGAATCAAGATAGAACCGTTCACAACAAGAGCAAGTGGGGTAGCTCTGACCTCTGATGGTTTCAGTCACGTCTCTACAATCCATACACTGAGTTAACGACTCACCAAAGATTTTCTCAGTCTGCTCCTTGTAGATCTCCTTGAGGGAATTGGTTGAAGCAAGTGCCGGTATGAGATGACGCCTGAGTAGGTCCACGAGTGCAAGTTTCTCCCGAGTCATCTCTCCGAGGTAGCTTAAAATCTTCGCCTCAATCAGGCTCTCAGGCTCACTCTGGTTTATCCACAACCTGAATGCAATCTGATATGAGTTGAAGAGAAACACTCGCTGTTCCAGTCTATCATCGGAATGGGCGTGAATTCCAAGTTTTTCCCTCAGACCTCTACCCTCACACCCAAGATTCCAAGGTGTCGTGATCTTCTCATTTCCTATCTCTGCACAGAGAATATCAAGGCTAGTTGGAAAGGTATCGTCGTTTTTACACCACTCGGCCATGTGGATTCTCACACGTCGTTGATTCATGGTCAGAGGTCCTGATTCCTTTTGCATCGTATTCAATGCTCGTATCTCTTTGTCCCATTTCCTCGGATCATCTGAACGTTGCACATTCCACCAGAGATTCCAGATTCCTCCACCATTCCCTATGGTTGTATCATCACCACTGATCACAACTTCAAAACCAGGGGTCACATGCATGTATGAAAGGAGTCGTGATTGGGGCGTGTCCATATTATCCACTATAAGACAAATTTGATGAATATCTTCAAAACCTTTCTTGGGTTATCATCATAAACACTAGATAGACTCTCTTATCCAACCCAATCCAATGCATTTAGTCCAATTTCTTTAGTATGCCCACATTGTACCTCTGACCAACAATAGTATTTTCCAGGTACCATCCTGCTTTCTCTGCTAGTTCAGACATTAACTCCCTTCCACACATTAGAAGGTACCACCAATCATCAACTTCTCCCTGGAATCTGTTTCTGAGTTTTACCTGACCTATTAGTCTTCCCTCTGCTCTATTCTTTGTATGATACAAGAGATGCATCTCATCGTCTGTGTCAGCAGGATCCCTTGATCCTGCCAAGACCACCCCCTCCTTGGTAGTGATTTCATGGAATCCCTTGAGCATCTTGACTACTCCCTCTGGAGTGCCCATTATTCCAAAGTTATTACCAAAGAGAACTATGGTGTTGAAGTCTGAACGATCGAGTTTAATGTTGTCCGCGGACATTAGGTAAACATTCTCGAATCCACGTTTGTGGCAGAGTTTGACAGCGAGTGGAGAGAGATCTATTCCGTAATACTCAATGCCCTTCTGTTTCACATATTCCCCAATTCTAGCAATGCCACAACCAACGTCCAAGAGAGGCCCTTTAATGTTCATTATCGCCTTTTGTTCTGCTTCAGGCCACTCATCATATGGTTTGATGTAGTTGTAACCTGATGTGTGGCGAATGAATCCATCATCTCTCTCTATAATGTAGCTGGCATCTTCTCCATTTAGTGCTGCTTTCATGACTCTACCGAATGTGTCTGTCATAGTGACATCTACATTACTTGTGCTGAAAAAAAGATTCGGATGACTTAACAACCTTAAGTTTGAAGTCACAAGATGCGACCCTCTGAAGTGTCCCCTTATCGTGCCTTTCCATTATATACCACAATCCAGCGTAGTTCCGATAGTTAATATTCACTTGAAGAAGGGAAATGGCACCGATGAGTAGGACTTCAAGCTTCATGGGCTTCACGGAAGCAGATGCAAAAGCTCTTCACCTAGGGCGAGTATTGATGATACTTCTTCCCACAGCTAATATCATCTTCACCCTCAGCACTACCTTCTATATGATCTTCGTAGCTGAGGCATTGGGCGGTGGAGATTACATCGCTGGGCTTGCGCCTTTAGGTGTACTCATAGCTATTGAGATGATTACACAGACCATTCTTGACTATCCTAGCGGAGCCCTTGGGGATGCCATAGGTCAAAGGTATGTCATTGCAATAGGAAACTCACTCTACGGAGTCGTTTTCTTCATGGTGTCCTTTGTGACATCCTCTACACCCTTCTACTACTTGGTGCTCATTTACATGCTTCAAGGGGTCGCTCAGTCTCAAATCAGCGGAGCCTGGGGCGCCTGGTTTGACAATAACTATAGGGTGGCAATGCCTCATGACACTAAGAGAAAGCAGTACGGTGTCTTCTGGGGAAGAATGGGCATGATTGCCCAGATAGCATCGACCGCAGCTCTCATACCAGGGAGCATTCTAGCTACGGTCTTCAGCAGACCATTTGTATTTCAGATTGAGGCAGTGGGAGCAGTGATCTTCGCAATGATGGTCATGCGGTATATTCGTGACTTTCCAGAGGTCGAGGCTCAGAGGGCGGCTCGTCCATCCATGAGTGAGTATACTAGCCTGTTGAAAGAAGGAGTGAGTTATCTCTGGCATACACCTTATGTCAAATATCTGTGCATTGGTTCGATGTTGGCAGCAAGTACAATCAGTGTCTGGGGCAACCTGATTCTCTTCCCGCTCTACTTCAGCTATCTCATCACTGATGTGGCAGTAGCCTCATACAGAACAATCGCGTTCATCCCCGGAGTGGCAGCAAATGAACGTTCTGGAGTCTGGTCGCAAAGGTTTGAGCCCAAGAAATGGATTCCACGCTTCAGGCTCCTTCAGGCATGCGGATTTGTCTTCTACATCATTCTAGCTGCAATGATGTTCTTCTTCCCTCCAGTGGGAAATGCAGCAGTGATGGCTACAGTGTATCTACCATTCACATCAATCGTCATAATCGAGCTTCCAGTTCAGCATATCATTCCAATAGTCATGTTGTTCAGTCTCTTTACAGTGACCATGTTCTTTGGGGGGTTTGCTGAAATCCTTACCCAGAGAGAGCTTCTGGATGCCATCCCCAATCGTAATAGGAACTCGCTGTACTCACTCCAGCCAACTATTCTCTTGCTATTATCTACGCCTCAGATTGTGTTCTTTGGCTGGCTAATTCCAATCGTTGGTTTCCCTCCAACCTTACTAATCTGTGCAATGATCTCACTTGCTGGAGTCATAATCATAAGGCATGCACTCTCGCTGGAGAAACCATTTGTTGCTGTTGAAACCGAACAGGAAGAATCGCTGGGGATTACCAACGAATTTAATGACACTTCTAAAGCTGATCTGCTTCTAGAAGAGCTTGCTGAAGAAGTTGAGCAAGTTGCTTTGAGCCCGGAGTGACGAACCTACTCTCGTCACTCCCCCTTTTTTCCCCAATATTGACTCAATACATTTCACGAAATCACTTACTGAATCCTGTTTCTGTCAACATCTCTTCCATTCTTCGCACGCGAGGATCTGAAAAGTCTGTACTAGACAAGATCATGAATGGTTCGACGAAAACAACTAGTCCCGACTCACCGACTTTTTTCAATATAATCTGCGCGTCCTGCACATGATTCACCAAGAAATGGAAGAAGAGAGTTGGTTCGGCTGCTGAAACATACTCATCAAGACGTAGACTTCCAAAGTTATCCTGTAACCAACTTAGAATATTCTCGTGGCTTGTTTGACTAACATTCCACTGAAGTTTCAATAGTACCTCTGCTCTTCCTTCGTTCATGTCCTCATTTTTTCTTATAGTAAAGAGAGCGGTTTCACTTTCCCTCATATGATCAATTGACCTCTTGATGTCACTGGTTAGGAATCCTGTTTCTTTAGCAATATCACTGATAGACATCCTTGGGTCTGAAATGAGGCATCTTAAGATTCCTCGGTGAGTGTTTGTCAGTTCTATCTTGCCGCCCCAGTAGTGTTTGAACCTTGAATAGAGCTCAACTTCATTTATCCCATCTAGTGTTCGCAAGAATGATGTTAGAGTCACGAGCTCTTTTCTTTCAAAATAGATTCCATACACGATATATCGCCCATCAATAAGTCTGGAGACCCTATATACTGAAGGATTAAATCTTAGTGTCCTTAGGAGCTTCCTCTCTTCTGGTTCATTCGAAAACTCAAGAATGGTGATTACTCTGTTTTCGTTTGTCATCAAGGGGGAGGGTATAACGACAAAATTCTGAATTATTCCAGATTTGACAAGGTCCTCAATCCTTCGTTTCACATCATTGGCTGAAATCCCAGTCGATTTTGCTAGGTCTTGCAAACTAGTTCTACAATTTACCTCTAGCTTCTCTAGAATCATTCGACTGATAGGGTCTGTCATTCTAAAGCTCCGTAAGATGTTACTTTGTTGAGTTCTTCTATAGGTGGATGTTATGAATATAGCGTACGTCTACAAGATTATTTAAGTCGGATTTAATCTGCATTATGGTTAAGCAAGGATGTGTATTGATTGCCATCTAAGGAAGAACTGAAGGCTTCATTAGAAAAGATGGTTCGAAAGATAGATCTTCCGAAGAACAAGAAGCGGTTTGAAAGTTATAACAAGACACTCCAGTTTGATTTTGAAGATGATGGGTCTGCTTCATGTCATATTGTTTTCAAAGAGGGCGCATTCACAATTATAGATGGCATTGATGAGAATGCTGAGTTGACAATCACCACATCGACTGAAACAATCATAGCCATCATTGAGGGAACTCTGAGTCCAACTCGAGCATTCATGGCCGGGAAAATAAAGGCTAAAGGTCCTATGCCTGATTTGATGAAACTTCAGGTCTTGATGAAGTAAAAAACTGAATCATTCAATAGCAACTCTTTAGCGAAAGATTATTGTGAAGCATATGCTATACTTCAAAGTGGCGGGCAGAGGTGAGTTTAAACAAAGACAATGTCATGCTTTTCTCAATCTATACATTGATTTGCATAATTCTACTACCACCAATTATTCTCACTCCATATTTGATTCCAACTCCGGAAATATCAATTCAAGAAATTGGCTCAGTTGAGGAATCGATAGCCCCAGGCCACTACTTTTCAGACTCTGAATGGAATGAGCCCTCGCGACTTTACATCCTAAATGATACTCCCATTATGGAAAAGGATTGGTACATTGGAACAACATACGGAGCTGAAAACTCAACATTACACCGGAGCATCGATGTGATTCTCTCAAATTTCACTAGACTTGTCTGTGAGGTCACATTCTATGTTAAGAATGGGCCCTGTGTAGTTGGACTACAAATTTTCAATGATCAAGAAGTATCTGACAACGTTGAATCGGACGCAGAAGCAATGTTGTCCATTGAAATCCCTGTTGTGAACTATGTTCATTACACGTGGACATATTATATCGGTCTGTATACCAGCAGTTCTTTCTTTGGCAATGTGGAAGTTCGCTCCTTTAAAATGTGGGCGCAATCTGCTGTATCCCTTTTTCCAGTTAGGGTTGATTTGACACGAACAAATGGAGAGGACATTCAAAGCCATCCAACTGATTGGGAGTTCAGACCGAAATTAGATTTTAGAGAATTCAACAATAGTGGTTTTAATCATGAATATAGAATTTGGTCTTCCTCGGAAACTATCTACCTGAGTCCGGGCAATTATTCGGGATCTTTCCGATGGGGAATTACTATTCCATTCAATCTTACAGTAAATGAATCTCATTCTACCAACTGGACTATCGTGCTGGATGTAGTTCAAATTGAATTCGCCTTCAGTCCGAGGATTATTTCATATGCTCTTAGAACAGAAATCAACTACAAGCGAGTTTCACCTTTTGATGATGCTATAATGTACTATCCTGCAAATCAACAGATTGGATTTTCACTGACTGGAGGTGGAAGTTATATCGATGTCCCACATGATGAGTTTGGGTATCATATAGCAAGATTCAATTTGAACTCGACGACGAATGTACTAGTATCCGTGGACTTCAAGCTACTTCAGCTTGGAGCCTTAGCCTTCTCAGAGAGAGGAGTACTGCTGTCTTTAGTCTTAATTCTAATTCTGATTTTACCAGCATTCCTTCGTATTCTAAGACCTCTCTATTCAAATCGAAAAGAATTGGTCCGCGATAAACGTTTCATTCCCTTAGCTCTTTACACTTTAGGTTTATTGAGTCCGTGGGCTCATGCATCATTACCTGAGGCGAATCAATCAAGTTTGGTATATCTGGCTGACTTCAGAGGGCTGGCACTTAGATTATGGTGGACTGACGACTCATCACTCTTGCTCATTCACAGCAGGTATCTTGACCTAGAGGTCTGGATAACGGCTTTTGCGTGGCTCTTTGCTTTTTCAATGTTATATCGAATTAGCTCACGTCCAAGTGAATCCAGAGATAGTCTGTTCCTCATTCTCCTTGTTGGCCCGATAATTTATCAGAGTATTTACCTGGTACATCTCGAGCTAACTACTGCTTTGATCCAAGTTTTGCCTAGTTTAGGATTATTTTTGACTGGAATAGCTGTCGTGTTTTATATGGTTCATCTACTACGATATTCCAATTCTAGTCTGAAGGGAACTTAATCCGACAATTACATCTCGAAGAAGTACTTACCCTTGCTATAGATGAGCTCATCACCTGCGAAGATCTCACCCTCATGCATGGTCTTTATCATGTCGACATGCACTGCAGACTCATTGACACCATTGCAGTCCTTGTATGCCTGTCCTAGAGCGCAGTGTATAGTGTCACCAATTTTTTCGTCGAAGAGCATGTTGAGAGTGTATTGTTTGATTCCACGGTTTGTGCCTATAGCCATCTCTCCAAGTCGTCGAGACCCCTCATCTGTTTCGATGATGCTCTTCAGTGTTGGTTCTTCCTTCTCTGCAGAGAAGTCCACAACTTCTCCTTTCTCAAAGGTCAGGCGTACACCTTGGATCACTTTGCCCTGTTGCATGAAGGGAATGTCAAAGTAAATTCGGCCTTCAACCGAATCATCCACTGGGGCGGTGAAAATCTCTCCACTAGGCATGTTGTGCTTGCCATCAGACGCCACCCAGATCCTCCCCTTGGTCGAGGCATGAATATCAGTTTCAGGTCCAATATATCGGATGTCATCGTGACGCTCAAGATGTTCTTTCATGAGATACAGGTTCTTGCTCTCTTCCTTCCAATCAATCAGAGTAGCATTGTAGACGAACTCCCTGTATTCCTCTAGACTCATATTGGCCTGTTGAGCCAAGGTTGGACAGGGGTGAACTGTGAGACTCCACCTCTTGTCAAGTCTGATTGTGGTGATCTCATGGATGGTCTTGTTGTTTATCATAATCCTCTTTGGGTCGACATTTGCCAATGCGGTGGTGTTCATGGGCGACCTCACCGCGATATAGACATCGCACTCCTCCACCAGAGCCTTCTCATGTCTTGGGAAAATCTGAAGAGTTTCTTCTGATGCCCCATCGAAGAACGCCCGATCAACCTCCTCACTTGACATCTGGACAATTGGCCTACCGCCCACTCTTGCAACTTCCTTAGTGAGAGCAACTACAAACTCGTGAGCAACGGGCGGCGCCCTGATGACGACCATATCGCCTTTCTTTACCTCAGTGCACCACTCCACCATTATCTTTGCATGTTCGATTATTCTCGGGTCCATATTTACTCCAACGCCTCCTTATTTTTCGTAGAAGAACTTGCCCTTAGAATAGATAGTTTCGTCACCAGCTATTATTTCGCCTTCGAGCATCGTCTTGATCATATCAACATGAATCGCACTTTGGTTTGTCCCGTTGCAGTCAGGATACGCCCTCCCTAAGGCACAATGTATCGTGTCACCTATTTTCTCGTCAAAGAGCATGTTCAATGTGTATTGCTTTATACCCCTATTCATACCAATAGCCATTTCACCAAGTCTTCTGGAACCCTCATCAGTTTCTAGAATTGTCTTCAAGGTTACCTCAGACTTCTCTGCAGAAAAGTCCACGACCTCTCCTTTTTCAAACGTTAGTCGAACGCCTTCAATCACCTTTCCCTGCTCCATGAAGGGTATGTCAAAGTAGATTGAACCCTCCACCGTGTCTTCGATGGGCGCAGTGAAAATCTCACCATCTGGCATATTCTTCTTGCCATCAGCTGCTATCCAAATTCTACCCTCTGTCTTAGCATAGAGATCAGTTTCGGGTCCTATGTACCTGATGTCACTCTTGCTCTCTAGAGCTCCTTCATCACATACATGTTCTTGCTCTCTTCCTTCCAGTCAATCAGCATGGCGTTGTACACGAAGTTACGATACTCCTCAAGGCTCATGTTTCCCTGCTGAGCAAGAGTGGGGCAAGGGTGTACAGTCGTGACCCATCTCAATTTCATTATTTTTTCATTAATCTCTCTAGTTGTCTTTGACCGTGCTATGACTCTCTTTGGGTCAACATTGGCCAATGCCTTTGTGTTGGTTGGAGCACTGAGTCCAATGAAGACATCACTATTTTCCACCAATGCCATCATGTGTTTAGGGAATAATTCAAGTGTTTCATCATCAGCCCCATCAAAGTAGGCTCGATTTACCTCCTCGCTTTGCATTACTATGATGCTTGTTCCTCCAGCTCCAGCTACTTCCTTGGTTACAGCTATTGCCAATTCATGAGCTTCTGGTGAGGCAAATATAGAAACCATGTCCCCTTTTTTCACTTCAGTGCTCCATTCTACTAAGACCTTTGCATGCTTCTCGACTTGGGGGTCCATCGTTGATTTCCTCATGAACCTACCCAATTTAATTTGTCATATAGCTTCCGGACTAGGCCACTATGAATTATGATTGCTTTTTCTTGTATACATAGATACTAATCAGGGCAACCACTCCGATGACTCCACCAATGGCAGCTATCATCACAGCATCTAGACTGAAGGGTGGAAGGGTATAGTTTCCTATTGCATAGGCTTCAATCCACACATCGCTCGTTATTGGTACGAAAGCGAAATACACGAGACCTGTCGAGGTGACTTCCATCATTGGACTATACACTCCTGGTCTCGGCCACCCGATATTTCCAATTGACCAAGTTTGCAGGTGAGTTCCATTCAGGCTGTATTTCAATAACAAGTATGAGGAATCATACCGGTTACCCTGCGCTAAGACCAAGAGTTCATTTTGGTTTGTGATTGCCATGTCTGAAGGTCTGAGGTCCTCAAACCACCCATTTTCATACTCAGTCTGGTACAGAGTCGACCATGTCCGATTCCCTTGTAGATCCAAATGCTCGATGCCAACACCAATGCCTGTTGTTTCTCCTGCATAGACAGTTCCATTCTCATCACAGGTCGCAGCCCATGCAGCCTCATCCCAAATTAGAGCACCATCAAGGTCCCAACACATCAGAACTCCACTGAGGTAATAGACAATGTGCGATTCGAAAACCCAGAGATCTCCTGAAGCATCGAAGTATGTGCATAAGGGAAGTGGTCTATTCCAAATGACCTCCCCTGAACTGTCAAATTTGAGTAGACTTGAATTCATATAGCCCTCTCCTTCAGAACCTTGTAAGTTCAAGTCACTCACAACGACATATATAGAGCCATCATTATGTACACCAATCGCCACTCCAATCTGATCATAATCTCCTCCCCATTCCTTTTGCCACACTCTTTGCCCACCAAGTGTCCACTTTGTTAAAATCAGATTGTAATGATATGGATTGTATTTTCTGATATATCCAGTTGTATAGATGTAGTCATCATGATAGGTGATTGCTCGACCATTCGTCAGATTTTCATTTCTCACCAACCAAAGACGTTGAAGTGTTGGACTGTACTTTATTAGATACTGGAAATTTCCATACAGCCCTTGTTCTGCCTTGAGCTCATACCCTGTATAGGAGGCTCCTGTAACATAGATATCTCCCATTGGATCAATGG